>PLMV01000062.1 GCA_003141615.1 Syntrophaceae bacterium | reverse complement strand
TGTCGCTGGTAGTTGTCATACGAAAGAACCTATTAAAAAAGTTTATGCGGATAAAGGGTATTTTGGAAAGCCTAATCGAGATTTTCTCGCCCTGAATAAAATCGCAGACGGCATCATGAGAAAAGCAACGACAGGCACTGAGCTTACGGAATATGAAACAGAACGTAACAAAGCTATTTCTAAAGTCCGGTATATCGTTGAACAGTATTTCGGATTAAGCCATTTATACAACAAGGCATATCGGGCGAGGTTTCCAAAGTTGATTAAAAATGCTCTTGATGCGCTCTTCCGGCAGATGGCTTTTAATCTCTTTAGGGCTTCAAGAATACTGAAGACGGCGTAACAGTTGGCGGTGTGTGTCTTCCACATAGAAAAATCATTCATTCGGCCAAAACCCGGGTAAACATGGAGGTAGAATGGACTCGTCATAGCTTAACATAATCGTTCAAAGTTGAATTTGTGGTCTTCACAGTCGAAGAATTTTCCTAAAAGTCCTCATTTTTTTTAATCACTGCCGGAATATACAGTTTTGCAAAGGTCTCGGATATAAGCAGCAACCTCTCCTAGAGTGGCAATCCAGAGCGTGCCGCTTTGTCCCGCCACATAATCAAGATGTTCACGGAACAGGGAAAGGGGAATGGTTCCACTTTTACTCTCTTCATTGGCCCCAACGCTATGGAATAAAGTCACTATCCAGCCCCGATTCTTGATGGCAGTCTTAAGAGCTATCGGAAGCCGATTCATATCATAGGGAGGACCAGACGCCTCTACGCAGTTGATAGAGAACATCTCCTCCAATGAAAGATCAGAAGCATTGAGGCCATTTCCACTGCTTGCGCCGCGGGCATTGGAGTGATACAACATAGCAATCGACCGGACCAATGCAGAGGAGCTACCGTACGGATAGGCAAAACTGGGGACTGATTTCATTCCCTTAATGTTGTTGAGTAAATCATTTTTTGCCTTACCGAATTCTTTATGCAGCGCTTTCTCGTTGAGATCCCCCATATGGGCATGAGACCAGCTATGTGAACCAAGTTCATGGCCGCTATCAAATAGCTTTTGCCAGTGTGACCAATTCCAGATTCTCTTAGTGTTTAGATAAAATGTGCCGCGCATACCACGGGCTTCAAGTTCAGGTGCTGCGACCAGATAATGGGAGCTTCTACCAGAATCATCAAATGTAAATGTATAAGCGGCTGTTTTGTCTTGTCTCCAAGTACAAATACGGGCTGAACCGGTGAATGTTAGGGGCTTGGTCAATTTACTTATAGTCGAAGCTTTAATGGCCGTTGCCGTAAAGTCGGTGTTGGTGACACTTGCTCCACTTACGGTTACCGTTGAGCTGTTCGGACTGAACTTATAGCTCGTAAGTGAGGGCGTCACCGTGTAGGTTCCGTTCGCCTGGCTCGTAAAGCTGAATTCTCCGCTTTCATCGGTCTTTGTTGTTTGATTGGTTGTGCTGCCTGTCAGTGTGATTGTTACACCTGAATTCACCTCCCCGCTTACCGTTCCAGAAATGGTAACAGGCGCTGCCCCGCTGCTGCTACAAACGATGGCCATCAGAATCATAATCAGAAAATACAGCAAAACCTGAATTGAAATTAGTCCTCTGTTCATACTCACGGCCCAGCCATAATAACCCTTCTCTAATTTTACTTATGATTTAGTGGTCTTTTGTCTAATAGCATCAGGGATTGTCATTAACTTTGGTGTGTTTATGTACTGTTGATATTGTCGCGAAAAATAATAAATTGATCATAGTCACGCATATAATCATCTTTATCATACTTATGTGAAGCCAGCACTAAACAGATAGCACCAGACGAGAACTCAAACAATTCTCTCCAAATGCCAGGCACAACCATCAAGCCATAGTCGGGCCGGTTGAGGGTAAAGGTCTTTTTATTCTGTCCGTCATCAAGCAATACATTGAATGAGCCGCTGGCGGCAACAATAAACTGATGAAGCTCTTTATGGGCGTGCCCGCCCCTGTTCTCACCGCCGGGAATGTCATAAAGATAATAAACGCGTCGCACATCAAAGGGAATATTCTTTTGCCCCTCAACAATGGTAATATTACCCGCTCTATTATGTATTTTACTTAATGGCAGAATGACACAGTCATATACGCTGTTTTTCATATTCTTCTCTATACTTTAAGAACTTTTCATAATCGCGAATGTAATCGGATTCTACAAACTTTGTTGAACTCAACACGAAGGCCAGGGAATTGGTAGAAAAGTTTTCCATCTGTCTCCATAAACCGCAGGGAATATAAAGGCCGTAATATGAGCGGTTCAAAGAGAACAATTGTTTGTGAGTACCGTCGTCAACCACGACATCAAAACTGCCGGAGAGGGCAATGATAAATTCCCTTTGCTCCTTAAAAGCATGGCCGCCACGCATCTGGCCGCCGGGAACATCATATATCCAGTAAGTGCGTTCAATCTTAAATGGAATATGTCTTTCTTCCTCAATGAATGAAAGGTTGCCTCTTGTATCTTCAAATTTTGGTAATGTAATTATTTTAGTTTCTGTTAGTTGATTCATAATTATTTTCTCAATGAATTAATATGTAACGATGTATATTCGATTGCCTAAATTGATATATCAATGCAATGAAGCTACATAGTTTTATTCCCCAAATTGTAATAAAACAATTTCAATTTTTCAGCTTGATTCTCCCAAAGATATGAGTTCTGGATTTGTTTAATGTTATCCGCTTTCTTTTCTAATAGCTTCCTATTTGAATTAACTTTTAATATTATATCTCTTAATTCATTAATATCATCACCTCTAATTACGAATCCAATATCATATTTTTTCACAAAATCGCCAAAATATGTGTCATATTGGGCAATTATTGGCGTAAGTGTATATATTGCTTCATAGCCTTTAATCGGGATCCCATATTTCATATTATCTACACTATTATCATATATTACATATAGAAGATCAGTTTCTTCATAAAGATATTTTGTGTCTTTATAATAAAACTGACCGGTTATTATAACATTATTGTAATTATCTCCAATACTAAGTATATTTTCAAGTACAGGTCCTGACCCATGTATTTGAATTTTTAAATCACCAATATTTATGGCGCTATCCATTAGCAGTTTCAATTCTTTGAACTGCCTTACAGATCCAATGTAAGATATTCTAAGATACTTACTTTTAGTTCTTTTAAATCCCTGAAAGATTCTCCTTTCAGTAGTATTTAATATTGTTTCACAAATGGTACTTTTTTTAATCTTTTTTTTATACCTTTCTAACTGATAGTCAAGAACTGTGATCAATCCATCAATATTTAAAAAACACCACCACGCAAATATTTTGTAGCATAATGTTTTTACTCGACCATGATATAACCCATCAAAAATTTCACGCATATCCCAGACAAGAATTTTATCTTTTTTTAAAAACGTACCTATGAAGGCCCCATCAAGATCCTGCCCATGTATGACATCATATTTTTTCCCCTTTAGATATTTCTTTGCTTCATAGGTAAATCTTATAAAAGCAAATAGTTGACTAAATCCTGTTCCATATTTGGAGTCAATAAATATTCTTTTAATTTTAATTCCATCAATTTCATCATATTCAATACCATTGCAATTATTTTCACGGTCCCAACTTATAACTTCAATATGATGACCAGCTCCTATCAATGTAATCGACTCATTGTAGACTCTAGGATCGATATGTAATCCATGTGTTGAAATAACTATAATATTCATAAATATGCCCTGAATTTAGTTTTGTTAAATAATTCAATGTCTTTCCGACTGGGAATCAATAAGAACATAAAAAATATAAACATCCATGACGTTCTTAAAGCGCCATTAAATAGATCATTGATTAATATATAGATAAATATAAGAAATATAATTTGCTCATTGATACAATCACCAAAAGTTGAGCCTAATATTTTATTTCGAATACTTATGATATATCCAGCGGGTATTGCAAATAATATTGTGCCGACAGTGCCATATTCTGCTAAAAGCTCTAGTAATATATTATGAGGAAACATTCGTAAATCGTTAACACCAATATAAACAGAGAAACTATTGATTCCAGCACCAAATATCATTGTTTTGATATTGCTAAAAAATAGCTCAAGCGCATGCGAGAAAAGGTAAATTCTTAATGACTCATCACCTTCTTTAGTTAGCATCATGAATCGTTGCCATGTAATTGAGGCATTTAATATTTGAGTAATCTCGGCAAAATAAAATGCCATCAATGCTACTACGATAATAATTAGAATAATTGATTTGAGAATGAATGATAAAGTGAAAGTAAATGACTTTAATATATTAATATAATATATTAAGAAAATAGCAACCAAAGCAACCACAGAACCGCGCCCACCTATTATGAACATACCTATTACTGATAATAGTATTAGAATCTTGGAAATCACAGAAATGAATTTATTATTGGATGACAGAAGCCCTAAATTACAGATCGCGAATAAACCAAGGTACATATTTATATTTTGGTAAAAACCATTATCAATATTCATAAATATGTTTTGTTCATTATTTGAACTTAAAGATATGTTTCCTTGAATCAAGGACCAGATCAATATAATGAAGTAACTAAATGAAAGTAAATACAATAAATTAATAACATTATTTTTATTTTGCAGACATAACAGAGCTAATAGCACAAATATCGGATTTATTAGAACAAGTGTTCTTATTGTAAAAAGATCGTTTAATTTTTCTCCTATGAGAAAGAAACTGACTAAAGCATATATTGCGAACAGCAGGTACAAAGATAGCGCCGTAATATTGCGCTTATAGAATTGAATTTTCCCACGAAGCATTTGCCCCGTAAAACTAAATAAAGCAAGAATTAAGATTGCGGATATTAACAATATAAAAATTATATTCTTTTCTATGCCAATAATAGAAAAAATATATAAAAAGGGAATGTATGAGAAGAAAAATACAGCAATCACTGACATGAATGTGATGATTGTATTTAAAGAATTAGAATACATTGATACCTTTGCATTATTCGCAGCCAGTTTGACTTTTCTCCTCATGTTTAAATCGGATTATTCCATAAGTTGCCAATTGTACTACCATGCTAATTCGCAAACATTGTAAACGGACCAACACGGCATCACCATATTCAAGGCCTATTTGTCGCAACCCTTCCGAAATAATCTCTCTCGTTGCTGCAACCGTGCTCATATCATAATCCTTCTCAACCAAGCTCCAAATTTAGAATTTAAGCTAGCGTCCAGGTAAATGGTTGAGTAACATAACCATGTATGTTTTAAGACTCACATCTTCGGTGAGTTCATTGTATTTACCGAATCCAATCCAGAAAATTATTAAAGCACTAACATATGCTAACGAACTCCCTAGAGCAGCCCCATTAATACCCCACTTGGGAATCAATATAATATCTAATAAAATAATAATAATAAGTGGGAACGTACATCCTACAGGATGATACCACGGATATCCTTTACCCGCCAAATTGGCCGCCAAGATTCCAACACCACTTTGCATAATAACCCGGGGCAACAGAAGCAGTAAGCAAGTTTCAACACCCGTAAAGTCTTTCCCTATTACATTTGAGATCAAGTTGGAAAAATTAAGAAATACTAATAAAAAAAGCAAACCCGATAATAAAGCAACAATAATTGCTGAGTAAAAAAGATAAACAGTCCTTTTTACATGGTCAATTTCATTGCTTGCAACCATAGGTATAAGAATACCAGCGGACCACGTAGGTATTTTCGTAACCACTTCCGCACTCAACACGGCAATAGAGTAGATACCAACTTCCTTTAGAGACAGAAAATATGCAACGAGAAAAATATCCAGCCGGAAGAGTAATAATGCTGCTATGCTTGAAATAAAACCTCTAAATCCGACTTTAAACTGCTCCCAAAAAGATTGCACACCTCCCTTGTTTCCTATAACCATAGTTTCATTGATGACAAGGGTGGCCCCATAAATGAACACTATCCCGTATGAAACAATGTACGCGATAATTGATAGATTCAACTTATTATAAACAACAGGCGCGAACCAAATAAGAACAGCGAGGATACATATGATAAGCCCGGCCCCAAAGGAAAACAAGTTGTAATATAAATACTTTTTCAGGCTGAGAATAGATACTTGGAAAATACTCGAAAAAGTCAGGAAAAAAATTGAAATTAATAGATATGGCACGTAATCCCTGATTAAGTATACGCTAAATAATTTATCTATTGGTAATACATATAAAACCAAAATCAAAAGGGGTAGAAGAGCTAAAACCAACTTGCAACAATTTGCAACAACAGGCAAAAAAAGACTTCTATCTTTACCAACGAAATAAGTTATTCCACCTGGTAAACCAAAGGATATTAAAAGAGCGATTATTTGACCGGTAGTTACAAAAACGGTAAATATCCCCTGATTCTCTGCGCCAAGCATTTTTGCAAATAATAAAAATGCGACAAATTGGAACAGATAACCAAAGGATTGAAAAAAGACAGTTAATTGAATTAATTTAAACATTTATTTTCTTAACAATTTGGTCAAGAAATCAATATTATTTCTTTTCCTATTCCATTATGGATTCAAGATGACGTAATGCGTGACCATTTAATCAGTCAAGCATTGTCGTTTGGTTAGCTTTTCTTATTCTTGATATTTCCGATGTACTCGATGAAAATGGCAAGGAAGACCCCTAATAAAAGGCTAAGAATACCGGAGGCTACAACATTCCGTAGTATCTTGGGGCTAACGGGGCGGCTGGAAATATAGGGTTGTGCTGCTATTTCTATACCTCCATTGTTTAATCTTGAAATCTGCTGCTCGACTCCTAGCAATTCTACTTTTATGTTACTTATACTTTTATTAACATCTATTGGGTTAAAACCCATCGTAGAAAGTTTTCCGGCACTAAACAATTTATGATACGTTGCTAATAAATCCGGTGAGGATTTTATAAGATCTGAGAGTTCTGCTGATTGTTTAAGAAGCATTTCTTTGTCCCGGCTAACTGTAGATTTTATAACATCCATATTATTTAAATATCCTACGACCTCCGATAAAGCCTTGGGAATATCGTCAATCTTCTTTGCATCAATTGTCACTGCAATTATATTTTTTGAATCCTTAATGTCGTTGAGCTTGATATGCGTTACATTAGAATATGATTTAGGCACCATCCTTAATTGTTTTTCATCATCAATTCTCCCGATTAAATCTGTTATTTCTTTAGCGGTTATTACTTCAGATTTGAGGATAACGAGGAGACCGGCCTCCCCTCTGTAAATATCAGGCATAAGAAAGCTGACAATGGCTGTTAATCCTACAATAACGATAAATAGCCCGATGATGAGTTTTTTCCTTTTGGCAATTACTTTCCATAAATCGTAAAGATTAATCTCATCGTTGTTTTCCCTGTTTTGCTGTTCCATGAATCATTCTCCCCTCAATAATATATTGATTAAATATTTTATTTACAGTTCACTTATTTTTATAATTATTTTAATCTGTACCATAATTGAGCAATAATTTCTTTGAAAGCAATAGACGTTTTATAAAGTTCTTCTGAATGCGGCATATACCTGATAACAGGATTTCCCGTTGGCGATGAATATAAATAATGAGCGGGCAGCGGCAGCACATTATTAAAATATTTTTTAAATTCCCGTTCGCTGCGCTTCATATGAAAAGCCGAAGTGACAAGACCGATATTAACATTCTTATTGACGAACATTTTATTCACCTCGCCGGCATTTTCTCCGGTGTTTTTTGAATTGGGCTCGATTCTGATTCTTTCTTTGGGCACTCCTAATTTTTCCGCCAATCTTGCCATTACTTCCGCTTCTGATACTTTACCATATCCTTTGCCGGAACAAACAAAATACTTTGCGCCGGTTTTATTATAGACCACAACAGCATGAAGCAGCCGGAGAGATTCCATCCCTGTATTAAAAGTATCTTTTAAGGCATTGATGTCTTTCGTGCCACCACCTAATACGACTATAGCATCAATTTTTTTATTTCCGGCAGTCGGGTTGTTAATATAGTCCTTTTCTAAATAGTAGCAAAGGTAATTGGCCACGGGAGCGATGCTTGCGCCATAAATTAAAACAATAGCCAGCAGCAAAATCAATGCGCCATTTTTTTTCTTGCAGCTAAGAAAGAAAAGAAAAAGAGAGATAACGAGCAAAACAAGCACAATAAAAACGGGGTCAAGAAATCCCTTGAAAATAGTATAAACTTCTTCCATCAATTTATTAGCCTCCCTAGTTCTATGTATTTTAATTTAAACAGAATATTTTTCTATGACCGGATATACGTCACTTACAGCTCCGCCCTCTCAGTTACATTAGCTAAAGTAATATAACCTATGGAAGGAACTGCTGATTATTACTAAAACCATGCCATGCTGTCAATGGATTAGTGCGCTTACTTTTTATTTTGCCGGAAATCATTGTGAAACTCCAATTTAATGACACTCGCTAAAAACGAATCCCGACGAGTCGGGATGAAGTTTGAAGCGTAAGTGAAATTATACCCCGCAGCTTGCTGCGGAAATTGTTCCCAAAGCTTGCTTTGGGTTTCATACCCGTGATTTTTTTAACAAATGCCAATAGATTAATTTAGAATACATGGCCAATTTATGCCGTAACTTTTTGTTCAGACCTAAGGTCAAGATAACAAATATAAAGCTGGAAACACCGTTAACCAATAACCGCAAAAAAATTATGCCTTTGGCTAAATAGCAATAAAGAGGGCCGTGCCATTTTCTAAAGAATTGATATCGGGAACGATAAAACTCTATTCGTGAACTAATATTATTTCCAACACTTTGTCCCTGTAAATGATAGATAAAAGCATCCGGCACCTGATAAATTTTCCATCCTTGCAGGCGCATTGTGTAAGCCAAATCAGTTTCTTCAAAAAAGAAAAAGTAGCGTTCATCAAAAGCGCCCGCTTCATCCAAAGCTTTTTTCCTGATCATCATGCAGGCGCCGATCGCCGAATCGACTTCAATCGGGGATGTGTGTTTGTATCTTTTACTGGGATACCGGCCGGGAAATAAATATTCCAGAAGCGAAGTGTTGGCGGCAAGCGTAAGCAAACCGGGAAATGAGGCAATAGAGTTCTGCTTACTGCCATCGGCATTTAATAGTTGCCCGCACACAATGGCGGCTTTGTCATTTGCCTCACAAAAATTCCATAATTTGTTTACCGCTTCGGGCGTTAATACGGTATCAGTATTCAACAAAAGGGCGTATTTGCCTTTCATTATTGCCAGTGCCTGGTTATTAGCGGCGCCGAATCCTTTATTTTCTTTATTGACAATTCTGATTACAGAGGGAAAGTCTTTTTCCAGCATAGCGATAGAGCCATCGGATGAGGCGTTATCAACAACAATAACCTCAAAGAGAAGATTATGAACAGTCTTCGATAATGAGTTCAGGCAGTTTCTCAGAAGTTCTTTTGTGTTCCAGGTGACAATAATTACCGATATATCAATTCTATCAGCCGGATGTTCACCATAGCGCTCATTCATTGATCATTTACCCCGCCGCAGAACATCCTCTTCTCCCGCCGGGGATTGAATGCGTTCTGCAATCCGCGGGATGTCGTATTTTGGAGAGGAGCCTCCGGCTCCTGCCGGAGTTGCTCCACCGCTACGGTTTATTTTTACAAGTTCACTTAACTTCGCGTATTTGAAAAATTTATTGACCGAATCCGTAACAGCCAGTGTCAAGCCCGGCATACCGTCAAGAATCCCCAGACGGAAAAAATAATCCTGAACAAAAGTGAAAAAAGCGCGCATAAAGGCACCGCCTGTTGAAGATTTCTTTCCTTCCCGGAAGGCGGCTTCGGCGCCCAGCGTTGAATATTTATCAATTTTTTGAATGATTTTGCCCAACCGGCTCTCCGTATAATGATCAATAACAGCATCCAAAGCCCCGACCATCCCCTGAACTTCCACAGATTCGTGGACGATTGCCGTAGTCATCCGGCCTGCTTCTTTGCGGAATAAGCGGATAATTCGATCCGGCCACCAGCCGGCATGCTTGATCCATCGCCCTTGAAAATAATTCTTGCGGGGAAAGCTGAATCCCGCTTCCTTAACATTAGAATCAGTTACAATTTTTTTTATAATATCCGCCGTGTCGGGAGGAATACGTTCGTCGGCATCAAGCACTAATATCCAGGGCTGGCGGCACTTTTCAATCGCCAATTGTTTCTGCGGACCGAAACCACGCCACTCTTCGGAGTAAATCTCGCAATCAAATTCAGCGGCAATTTCCAGTGTCTTATCGGTGCTGCCCGAATCGACAATGACTATTTGACCGGCAAAAGAAAGGCTCTGCAGGCAAGATCGAATATTTTCTTCTTCATTCTTTGTTATTATGGCTACCGCGAGAGGAACTTTTTCCAAAAGCTTCTCCTTTTAAAATATGTTTATTTTATCATTTCTTCAGGTAGTAATCTATAATTTATTTGACTATTTAACGCTTATATCATAAGCACACACTTGTAAATGTACAAATAAAAAAAACTTGAATCCATCTTAAACATAAAACAAGAAAATACCAAGAGCATCAAGATCGTTTAGGAAAAATAGGCATGTTCAAACCTACTGTTGATATTGTTTCAAAAACAAGTAGTTCTCAAACAGAAAAAATATTCAGGATATTGAATTTTTCGATTCCGGTTTTTATGGGTATTTACCTGCTTGCAAAACCCTTGCCTGTCTCCGCCGTGAATGAGTTTTGTTTTTATCTTTCTGTCTCTGCTTTACTCTTGCTTCTTGTTTTTAAAAAAACGGCCTTTACCTTACATTCACCGCTGACTTTACCTTTTGTATTATTTTTTATTTGGGCAGTTTTCGGCTTGTTCTTTACGCTTGATTTTAAAAACACTCTCCACGATTTACGCGGCCATTTATTAGAATATCTGATTATTTTCTATTTATTAGTCAATTATTTCAATTCACAAAAGATGCTTGAAATACTCTCTGTGATTGTTATTGCCGGCGCAACAATTTTTTCTGTAGGCGCTATTAATCAATACTACTTTATCGAAGGATTTCCCGTTTCCGCAAGACTAGGAGATCCCACCTTCACAGGAGCAATGCAAACTGACTTAATTGGTTTTACAACAACATTTGCCTCCATTTTAGCGCTACATCTGTTTCACAAAAATAAAACCGGAATTTATAAAATATTATTTATTACCTGTTTTCTAATAACAACGGCAGCAACTTTACTTACCCAGTCCAGAGGATCATTAATTGGTCTGGGTGCTTCATTTATTATTTTATGTTTTGCCAATAAAAGGAATTTAATTTTTGTTATTCTAGCGGCACTGCTGATTTTTCTTATGCCAGGCATGAGCGACAGAATAAAAAATGAAGGCTTTATTAAAGATGTTAGAATTAAAATAAACCGTCTTACGCTGGAAATAATAAAGGATCATCCAGTTACCGGTATAGGATTCGGCATGGAAATTTATGGCAATAAAAATGTCCTTGATTTAGAAAGGCTGAACAAACAATTACCGCCGGAATATCAACAAAATGGCGAAATTGTCGCTGCTCCTCATAATATAATACTTGATATTGCCGTTCGCACCGGAGTTGTCGGTCTTGCCTTATTTTTATATATATTAATCACTTCTCTATGGATGCTATGGAGAACACTCCAGCTTACAAAAAATGAACATTATAAGCTATTGGCAATCTATCTTTTTGCAAGCATTACATCTTTCTTGCTTCCAGCATTATTTGCCGACGCCATGTTTGGACCAAGAGCAATAATTTTTTACACAATGCTGGCAATGATAACTATTTTGTGGAATCTTGCCTGGCAAGAAAAAACTAAAGGAACAATCTCCTCTCCATAAATGCTTTCTGAAATAATTGTTTATTTTGATCTGCGCCAGGCCCACAGCATACCAACGGGTTTCCGGCGGGTGATAAATCCCTGCTTCCGGAGAAAAGCTTCCAGAGCTTCAATATTCTGGTTTTCTTTTTCGCCGTTATGGACTTCCATGGCAATCTGATCTATGCGCTGCAAATAATCCGGGGGGCAATTATATAGAATATCATATTCTGCTCCTTCACAATCCATTTTCAAAAGGTCGCATTTTTTAATACTGTTTTCATCAAATACCTGCGAAAGTGTGAGACAGGGAACTTTGATGGACTCTGTCTGCTGATCAGTTTGTTTAAAAATTGTAGCGCTGGTGGTAAAAGAATCGCTGGAATCAAATGACAGGCTGATCTCTCCTGCTTGTCCGGCGACGGCTTTCGGAAAACATTTTATCGGCTTGGAACTGTTCAGATTGCGGTGGCGTTCCAATTGAGCATAATTGACCGGCACCGGTTCAAAAGAAAATACCCGGGCATCGGCAAAACATGAAACGGCAAACAAGGTAAAATAACCTGCATTGGCTCCAATATCAATCACAGTCGCGCCGGAGAGAATGGGACGTTCCAGACCGGCAAGGTAACATTCATCCATAAAAATTTCTTTAAAAGTATGGAGAAGCCTGAGAGGAACTTCCACAATCACGCCACTGCGCGTCTCAAATACCAGCGGCTCCGTCCCTGCAAGCCCGTATTTATAAGCAAGATATGTCCGCCAGTTTTTGAAAGTCTTGAATAAATTGTAATATCTGTTCATAATTCACATCCATTTCCTGATTTATTCTATAATATACTTTTTGATTTTACAAGAGACGTCTCAGCAAGTGTCATTGATTAAAACATGATTTTTTCGACTTTATATGTTAGAGATATTTTCCCTGAAAACAGTAGATTAAGGAATTCCGTCATGAAAAAGATCGCGTTTGCTTTGGAGAAATTCAGCCGTTACGCCGGAGGAGCGGAGTCATACGCTGTCTCTCTGGCCACCACACTTATAGAGAATGGATGGGAAGTACATTTTTTTGGCGAATCGTGGGACGGCGAGCCGAAAGAAGCTCATTTCCATGAGATACATATACCGAGGTTTCTTCCGTCCTGGATCAAAATGCTATTATTTGCCTGGAAGCACAAAAAAATGACGGAAAAACAGCATTATGACGTTGTGATGGGTTTTGGCAATACGATCTACATGAACGTCTATCAAAGTCATGGCGGGGTTCACCAGCTTTCGACCGCCAGAAAGGTTTATGCGGAAAATAATGTCTTGCGACGCATTGCGAAGCGTATCATCATTTTGTTATCAATTAAGCAATGGGCAAGAGCGTGGATAGAAGCGGCTCCCTTTCGGCTCAATCCGAGGCCCAGGATTGTCGCGATTGCACATATGATTAAAAAAGACATGGGATCGTTTTTTCACACAAACCCGGATGAAATAAAGATCATATATAATGGTGTCGATACTAAACGGTACAACATTTCATTGCGGCAACGGATGAGAGGACATTTAAGGGATCAATGGGGTATTAGCAAAAATGATATCGTTTTTCTGTTCGTGTCCTATGACTTGAAAAAAAAGGGTATTGAACCCCTCGTTGAGGCTTCCGCAAAATTAAAGGGAATCGGAAATAAAAACTTCAAGGTTATTGTTGCCGGCGGATCGCCATATCGTTCACTTGTAAAACTTATAGATCGTCTTGGTCTCCAAGATACTTTCATCTTCGCGGGACGGGTTAAATCTATTGACGAGTTTTATGCAAACAGTGATGTCTTCGTGCTTCCCACATACTACGATGCCTGTTCCCTTGTGGTCATTGAGGCCATGGCAAGCGGTATCCCCTCCATCACAACCATATCCAACGGAGCTTCCGGCATCATAGCTGACGGGAAGAATGGATATATACTTTCCCATCCGCCTGATCCTTCCGATCTCGCGGATAAGATGAATTTACTGATGGATAATGAAAAGCGTCAAAGAATGTCTGAAGAAGCTTCCCGTACCGGCCAGGAATATTCTGCCGAAAGAAATCACAGGGAGATGATGAGAGTGCTTGACGAGGTGGCAACACGGTGACTCTGACTCAATTCATTCGTGCCGTGCCAACCGTTGATTTTTATCCGGAGGTACTCTCTGTTTGATTTAAGCGCTATTTGTTAGCGTTTAATAAATTCAAAGGGAATTTCCTGATGCGCACTGGTGTTGGAAAAACCATATAAGCTTCGGTAATCCATCTGATATCCCTTCATCCATTGCTCTAACAAAAAATCCTGATGAGTGTTCCCGCAGATATTTTTGTTTTCTTTTTGAACCTTATTACAAGGGATATTAACAATTTTTGATTTCTTATAACCTACCCCCTTACGAAACAGAAAAAACCGGCGAAACTTCTGCAACTGGTCTTCGTAAGTGTTGGGAGCGGAGAAATGGATTAACTTAGTCATGGCAATAATTTCTTGTGTGGAAAAAAAATGCCCATCAACCGACAACGGATAAGACCAGTCATATACGCCCTGATTCCATTTCCAAAATATTTTGTCCTCATCGCTGCCGGGACAGGAAATTAATTCCGGTAATGGTTGTTCTCTCTGAACGGTATAGCATTTTTTCAGGTTTAACCCCATTCGCAACGAGGGAACTATTTTATCTGTATCGAATCCTGCAAAATCACTAACATCAAAACTATCGATAAAAAGCACATCATCCACAAGAAAAAAAACTTTTGGGGCCGGCACGGAATCTAATAATTTTATAAGATCATCCCGGAATGAATTATTCGAAGATTGTTTAATAAACGAAAATTTATCTGAAAATATTTCCATGACTTCCTCGTATGCCCTCTGATGCGCCGGCGTTGAGGTGTGATACAGGATATGAAGCGGTACTGGTGAAACTACTTTTTCCAGGTAAGAAGACAAAAGCGCGTGAAGCTGCAAAGCCCTGTCCTTTGAAAAAACTATACCTTCCACAGGATGAACGCTGGACCCCGCCACATGTGTTATGCGTGATTCATAAAGTTTCGCGAACGCGTCCCTCTCCCATTCCTGTTCGCTTTTTTGCAGGATGAGGCCAAATCGTTTCAGTAAAAAGTTAATGCTTGAATGGATGAACTTATTCATGATTCTATGTCTTTTTAAAGTTAAAAAACTGTTTTATCTCTGATTGCATTTCATGTCTAAGTCGTCCCAGAAACCGGGGTCCCGCGAGATAGAAGTCTCTTTCCCGCATGCATGCAGCAGCAAGATGAGCATTCCCCGGATAAGAAAGGGGACTTGGTATATTTCCAACACCATTTAATACAGACTTAAAAATGTTTGCGGATGCTTTATACTTATCACGACGGTCCAGATTTGAATAATATACCAGGGGTGTTTTCCGGAAAATTATGAGCGGTTCAGCCAAATTCCAGATTTCACCGAGAGCGCCGATACGCAGCCACAATTCATAGTCCTCGCCTATAGGCGGGTTAAGCCTTTCACTGTATAATCCTGCTTTTTCCACAGCGGTTCTTCGAAACATCACTGAGGAATGGACGATACAGTTTTGGCGCAGTAACTTGTTATAATCTATCTTCCCCAGCATATTTTCTTTAAAATATAATGGTGATTTATTCCAGTCCCCTGTTCCTTCCCATAAAAAGGAGTTGCACCCCAGCAATACACAATCGGGATGGCTTTCTAAAAAAGCCACCTGACATTCCAGCTTCCCGGGCAGCCAAAGATCATCATCATCCAGCGACGCAACATATGGAGCAGTCCCCTGACGAATGCCGCGATTTCGTGAAACAGCGGGAAAGCCCATATGGGTTCCCGGCAGATAGGCAAAACGTTTATCCTGCAGAAAAGGTTTTACGGCTTCATAAGTCTCTTTCGATTCGCCGTCTTCGGCAATCCAGCATTTCCAATGCGGATAACTCTGATTTGCCACACTCTTCAAAGTCTCTTGCAAAATGTCGTATCGCTTATATGTCGTTACAATGATATCTACATTCATTGGATTTTATAAAAAATTATGAAAATTGATTTATTCTATTGTAAATTACTACTAAACATTATCTTCGATTTCAAGGAGAATTAGCATCTTGAAAAAATATTTGTAAATTTTATTTCGCAGCCCTCTATTGCCTCACAAATAAATGTTTCGATTTATTAGTCAATGTACATTTTTTATGAGACAATTCGCAAAATAATTTTATGCTTGATTCTTAATTATTTTTATTTTATCTTGTAACCAATAATTTTATAAAGGTTTTAAATGTTTTCTAAATTAAAATCACATTTCAATTTATTTAAAAATAATGCCACCCGGTTTATCGACATTACCAAATACGGCCATGAACAGTATCAAGATATAATTATCAATAATAAAATTGTCAAAAGAGCAAGCGGCAATCATTCGGAATCGGAATTGCGCTATAAAATAATCCAAAAAGTCTTAGACCGTTACCAGCGGTCTTTCACGATGCTGGATATCGGCGCGAGCCAGGGATACTATACGTTCAGAGCCGCGCATAATTACGATTGTATTTGCGTGATGATCGAAGGGGATAATCCTGCTTATCCGAAAATAGGCAGACAATTGCTCGACCTTTGCCGGGCCAATACATCTCTCGATAATATCATTTTACTAAACAGACAGATAATTCCAGAAGATCTCAAAAGGCTTGCCGAATGTGAATGTTTTGATGTTGTTCTGGTTTTGAATATAATCCACTGGTTCGGTGATCGCTGGAAAGAAGTAGCCGACGTTATCTTAGCGATGGGTGACAACATTATCATTGAAACTCCGCCGCAGGAGGATATTGTCAATGAAGAGCAAAACGCTTTGAGAAATTCAATAGAAGAATATTTTATTTTCAGAGGCGCGAAAATTCTGGATGAAGTCCCCCGCCATACATCCAATGCAATGTCCAGAATTTATCTTTTCGAAACCGAGAAAAAAAATCTGGCCAGAAAGCAATGGCTTATGCCCAAAGAGGATCTTGCCCACTTGACAATTGCCAGCAACTATAAAGATAAATCAATATTAAAAAAATTGCAGGATATTGATGATATGCAAATTAGTAAATGGATACCCGGCATTAATTTAATGACTTTTTTAATGTACAATGGAATGCACCCTTCAAGAATACAAATAAAACAGTTAATTAAAAATATTGTTGATAAAGCTCATAACGACTGGACGGCAAACAATATGATCCTTCAAGGAAACAAATTGTCTCTTATTGATTGGGATGATACAATTCATGGCAAAGACGGCGGACGAAGAAGCTCTCCGAAAGTCTTAAAAGCGCATTTACGGCTTATTGATTTGAAAGATCCGAAGAAAATTGAAAATTACTTTTATAAAGTTCTTATCAAAACTGGATGATGATATCATCAATCTTTATTTCTTCAAATTTCAATCTTATCTTTGGCGGCATAGCCTTATATTAAAGACTCTTTTGATCTCTATACCTTAATTCGATTTTAGGTAAATGTTTATAAAGCCAAAGCAGCATCCAGTGTGTTTTTCATGAGCATGGCAATCGTCATCGGGCCAACACCTCCCGGCACAGGAGTAATGTAGGATGCCTTGGGAGCAACTTCGTCAAAGTCAACATCTCCCGCCAGCTTGCCGTTTTCCAAACGATTTACACCAACATCAATGACTATTGCACCATCTTTAACCATGTCCGCTTTAATCATATGCGCTTTACCGACGGCTGCAATTAAAATATCAGCCCGGCGTGTAACAGAGGGTAAATCTTTTGTCCGTGAGTGACAAATAGTAACAGTGGCATGCTGGGCCAAAAGTAACAGGGCTATTGGCTTACCTACAATATTGCTGCGTCCGACCACAACGGCTTCTTTACCTTTCAGATCGATACCGGTGCGGGCAATTAATTCCATGATGCCTCGAGGCGTGCAGGGAACAAAGAGCGGCGAGCCGGTTACGAGACCGCCCACATTGTAGGGATGAAAACCGTCCACGTCTTTGTGCGGATCGATGGCGGCAATTATTTTTTCAGTGGAAATGTGTTTGGGCAGGGGAAGCTGTACTAAAATTCCATGAATAAGTTTATCTTTATTTAATTTTCTGATAATCTTGAGCAGCTTTTCTTCGTCTGTTTCGGCTGGCAGCTTATATTCGCGGGAGAGAAAACCAACATCCGCGCACGCTTTGGCTTTTTTTCCCACATATATCTGCGAAGCAGGGTCTTCGCCGACGAGCACAACAGCCAGACCCGGGATAATTCCCTTTTGCTCTTTGAGCGCAAGGGCGCTTTGGCGCACTTCATTACGAATATCCTGTGCTATTTTATTCCCGTCAATAATACTGACCATGAGCGGCTTCACCTCAAATCATTGGCATGAACCTCAAAGCAAGCTTTGGGATATCCAATATCCAAAGGCTATTTTATATCCCATTCCGCCATAGCGGAAAGAACAATTTAATTAACGCTTCAAATTTCACTACGTTCGTTTTACCACGGCGCTATGCGCCCGGTATAATTCGTCCAGCAAACTTCAGTTCACTTTGTTTCTGAAGCTTGGGTCTCATTATCAGAGAGTCTCATTACCCTCCGCCTTTGGCGGGATAATTCGACTAACGTTTCAAATTTCACTGCGTTCGTTTTCAGCTAGTCTCATTAAATTGGAGTATCACAATAAAATATTCCCCCTCGAATCCTATTTGAGAAATCGAGGGGGAATATTGCTAAATGACAGGCAATTTACTTTTCTTCTGCATATTTCTTTATTAAGTCGATAAGTTTGGGAATATTCTCCATAGGAGTTTTACCTGAATAAATGTAACGAACAACTCTCTGCTTGTCAACGAGGATTGATGTGGCGATTTTGTGCGGAGCCCCCACGAGATTGCCGATTGTAAAATCCGGATCGAGCAGGATGATGGCGCCGGAACTCTTCTGCTTGCGCTTGGCGATTATCTTAATCATGAAATTAGGCACCGGACTGTCCTTCTCGTTTCCTATACCCAATCCAACGTACTTATTTTCACTTTTCAGACGATCGATATCCTTGTTGGCTTTTATTGCCTCAGTTACATGATCATTATCATCTGCTGAGCTCGAGCTGGCATATACGATATAAACGACTCTGCCTGCGTATTCCGGTGAACTGAGGGTATATTCCTTATCATCAAGCGCAGCTTTCAGTTTGAAGTCACCTATTTTGTCCCCCACTTTTAACCCAGCCGCATAAGATGTAACGGCACCCAACAATAAAACAAGAAAAACTACAGCAATTACTTTTTTCATTTTTTCCTCCTTTTAAATTTTCGTAAATCATCTCATTAATGCTGACTTTGTGATAACTGACGTATGCTAGTTATCTATATTTACAACAGTGGGGGGGAGTATAGAGTAAAAAAACAGCGTAGGCAAGCAAAAAAAACTCTCCCCCAAAGCACTAATTAGTATAAGAAAAAAGGTTGAAACCCATGACTAGTTGTGTAAGAGTTTTTCTAAACTTATTCGCATATGAATGGTGACGAGGAAAAGATGGCCCAACAAGCAGAATCCATAGCCAGTAATGGCATTTATCGGTCATGTCCTCTATGTGACAATGAAAATGCAGATATAAAACCTTCAATATATTCAAGGGATCAGTGGATCATAAAAATGTGCGCCCGATGCCGCTTGGTTTATCTGGAAAATCCTCCGGCCTATGAAGATCTTGAGGAAACTTACGCCTGGGAAAAAACATCTCATCAGGTGACAGAGGAAAAAAAGAAAAAGGAATCCGCCTTGCGGCAAGGCGTGCGAGTCATCGAGCGTTACAAGGACAGGTTGATTCGCCGGGATAAGCTCATTGATCTGGTCAAACTATACTTCCCCGCCGGACCGGTAATCGATATAGGATGCGGAGGGGGAGAGGTGATGTCCCGCCTCGATCAAAAATATACTCCCTTTGGCGTTGAAGTATCAAAACATCTTTCCGGCAAGGCTCAACAAATAGTTAAATCTCGAGGAGGCCGGGTTTTTTGCGGCAACGCCCTTTTGGGATTAGATACATTTGAAAAAGATTTCTTTAGCGCGGCAATCATGTCCGCCTATTTAGAACATGAATCCGCGCCCCGTGAGGTTCTTCAGAAAATTCTGCGAATCTTGCGATCCGGCGCTCATCTCATTATTAAAGTGCCTAATTATGGTTGTCTTAATCGCATCGTCATGGGACAAAAATGGTGCGGGTTCCGGTACCCTGACCATGTCAATTACTGGACGCCGGAAACTCTTATCAAAATCATAAGGGATACAGGATTCGAGATTGTCCGGTTCAACATCTGGGATCATTTCCCTACCAGTGACAACATGTGGCTTGTAGCTTGTAAACCAGATTGATGCATTTTAGAAGAAATTGTGTTAAACTATTTTAAAATATCGTGGAGGTTTTTAAGACCATTAAATTAGCACTCCTGCTGAAAGAATCTGCCCGCTATTACGCCGATCAACCGATTTTAATTTTTTAAAAATCAATGCGTAAATGATAGATAATTCAATTTTCTTGTAAGAAATGCTCCGCCTCATACAAATAATTAAGAAGAGGGCGGGGTTTTTAAAAATATTGTCAATATTGGAAAGGAGTTAGAGATGAAAGAAGTAGTAATTGTAAACGGTTCCAGAACTGCAGTAGGTGAATTCGGCGGATCGCTAAAAGGTGTAAACGCAGTTGATCTTGGATCCCTGGTTATTAAGGAAGCGCTGAAACGCGCGGGGTTGAGGCCATCAATTGATGATTTTTCAAAAAGCTGCCGGCCCACCGCTTTAGGTAATTTTGAAATGACGGCGATAAACAAAAAATATTACGATTATGATGAATCCCTTAAGCCTGTTTATATAGATGAAGTAATCATGGGCAACGTTTTACAGGGAGGACAAGGTCAAAATGTCGCCCGGCAAGCTTCCATTTACGCCGGTCTTCCGGAAGAAACCAACGCTTTTACCGTCAACAAAATATGCGCCTCAGGAATGAAAGCTATCGCGCTGGCGGCACAGGCCATCCAAGCCGGCAATGCCGAAATTATTGTCGCCGGTGGGATGGAAAATATGAGTAATGCCCCATTTATATTGCCTAACGCCCGCTGGGGCTATCGCATGAGTATGCCGCACAGTCAGATCACCGATTTAATGGTTTATGACGGCCTTTATGAGATATTTAATGGTTATCACATGGGCGTAACCGCGGAAAACATTGCTGCTCTTTAC
This sequence comes from Syntrophaceae bacterium, assembly GCA_003141615.1. Taxonomy (GTDB): domain Bacteria; phylum Desulfobacterota; class Syntrophia; order Syntrophales; family Smithellaceae; genus Smithella. Next base: position 13,948 of record PLMV01000062.1, on the reverse strand, counting down.
AAAATTTCCCGTCAGGAACAAGACGAATTTTCTTTGAGAAGCCACCAGAGAGCGCGAGCAGCGAACGCCTCCGGCGCTGTGGCCGATGAAATAGTCTCTGTTGTCATTCCGCAAAAAAAAGGCGATCCCAAAATCTTCAATGTAGATGAACGTCCTATGGATACGTCGCTGGAAAAGATGGGCAAACTGGCCACTGTATTTAAAAAAGACGGCACCGTGACAGCGGGAAACGCTTCCGGCATCAATGACGGCGCCGCAGCGGTAATTGTTATGAGCGCCGAAAAAGCCAAAGAGCTTAAACTCGAACCGCTGGCCAAGATCAAGGGCTTCGCCAGCGGTGGAGTTGATCCGGCTTACATGGGCTTAGGACCCATTCCGGCAACACGCAAACTTTTCAAACAACTGAATCTAACCGTAAAGGATATTGACCTTTTTGAACTCAATGAAGCCTTTGCCTCGCAAGCGCTGGCCTGTATGAAAGAACTGGAAGTTGATGTGGAAAAATGCAATCTCAACGGCGGCGCAGTCTCTATTGGTCATCCCATCGGCTGTTCGGGCGCACGCATTACCTATACGCTGGCCATGCAGATGAAAAAGAAAAATTTAAAACGCGGACTTGCTTCTCTTTGTATCGGCGGCGGTCAGGGATTGTCTATGGTATTAGAACGGGCGTAAAATTTTATACCATTTCGATTTCAAAGGATAACGCGGCGGCAAGGAGGAGGTGCCGGAAGCGCATAACCTAAAGGTCACGCGTTGTACATACGCTGAGGAAGCCGACGACGTAGCCAACAAAGTTAGCCAAAGACCGGAAGCGCATCCCGCAGGGGAGCGCAAAGTAAATATAAAAATTTCACGCTGTGGTCTCTGCCACAGCCTTCCCTTTAGGAAGGTTTGGAAACCTTAGGTTTCCAAGATTATAAAAAACTATTCCTTATTTCGCCCTGCGGTCTCTGCCGCAGGGGAATAAACAAGGTTTTTTACCATACCGGTAGTTACCGCCTGCAAGGTGGTAACTTACAAGCGAAATGGTATCATCTAAGTAAAAAAGGGTGGATGTTTCCACCCTTTTTTTATCTTATTTTTCGGGCGCTGATAATTAATCCGTTGCATCCACAAAATTTCTCAGAAGTTGTATTTATCAGGCCAAAAATTATTTTCAGAATAATTACGCGCCGTATTTTCCCAGTTTTCCCGCGTGCGCCAGAGCGACATTATATGTGATTTATTTCCGGCAATTTCTTTCATTCAGGCAATGTTCATCTTTACATGATCATTAATTATATGGCGGAACTTTAATTCAAAATATGCTATAAATTTAACCACAATTTATTAATGGTGTGAAATAGAAGGAATGTGTCATGCAATTCAGGATCACTATAAAGGGAACACCTCTGTTGAAGTATTTGAAGTTTATGCCGATCTTCTTACGGGAATATCATCAGTTCAAAAAACAGGCAAAGCATGGTCATATAGATTTTCCTTTGGGGAAGCTTCATCCTTGCTTTGAAGATCGCCTTCAGGCAAGCGGAACAGCCTCCGGTCATTATTTTCATCAAGACTTGCTTGTTGCAGGAAAAATTTTTAAAAACAATCCCATCAAGCATGTTGATATTGGCTCACGAATGGATGGTTTTGTTGCTCATGTCGCCTCATTCAGACAAATTGAATTTGTTGATATCAGAAAACTAAACACACAAATCGATAATATTCGCTTTATTCAAGGCAACATGATGGACGATAGTTTAAATCTGAAAGATTATTGCGATTCTATTTCCTGCCTTCACGCGTTGGAACACTTTGGCCTTGGCCGTTATGGTGACAGAATTGATTATCAAGGACATCTTTTGGGATGGAATAACATTTACAAAATATTAAAAAAAGGGGGGAAACTTTATTTTTCAGTGCCCATCGGCAAACAACGTATTGAATTCAACGCCCACCGCGTATTTTCCCTGACGTATCTTTTAAAAATGATAGAAGGACTCTATCAAATCAATTCCTTTTCTTATGTCAATGATGCCGGAGATCTGATCAAAAATGCCCGGATAACTGAAGAAACAATAAAAAATAATTTTTCCTGCCATTATGGATGCGGCATTTTTGAGTTGACAAAGCTGTAGATGATTAAAGTAGAACGCGGCGGGCAGGGCATGTCCATGATATTGGAAAACGTTTAATATAATCTTATCCAGAAAAAAGGGGTGGATTCTTCCACTCCTTTTTTATCTGATTTTTCGGGCGCTGATGATTAATTCGTTGCATCCACAAAACTTCTCAGAAGTTTGATTTATCAGGCCAAAAATTATTTTCAGAATAATTACGCGCCATATTTTTCCAGTTTTCCCGCGTGCGCCAGAGCGACGCCCATCAGGTATTTCATCGGCATTCGGCCCAGTCCTCCGTTAAGGCAGGAGCTTTCGCCAAAATTTAAAGCTCCGTCGGGACGGCAGGTCTTCGCCGAAAGCAATGCAGGCAAAGAGTGCCAGCTGTGCCCGGACATCAATGCTGGCGTGGAATGATCGCCTGTAACCACCAAAACATCAGGATTTAATGCGCGGATTTCCGGAATCAGAGAATCAACCTTCTCGATGACCTTAACTTTTTCGGCGAAATTGCCGTCTTCGCCGCGGGAATCCGTAGCCTTTATATGAATATAAAAGTAATCGTATTTATCATAATTGGCTTTGAGCGCCACTATTTCGTCTTCAACAGTTGACAGTCCTTCCACGACCGTCATGCCCACCAGTTGGGCGATACCTTTGTACATCGGATAGGTGGCGATGGCCAGCGGCCTAAGACCGAAGCGGTCAGTCATGCTGGGGAAAACCTTGTACTGGGCGAAGCCGCGCAGCAACAAACAATTGGCCTGCTCCTCGGCGGAAAGCGCTTTTATCACCTTTTCGGAAAGTTCCCGAACGGCGGCGGCGGTTGTATCGGCTTCGGGAACCAAACCCTGAGACGCTATGATCGGTTTTCCGGTTTTCTGAGGATCCGTCTCGGAAATTTGCTCCGAAAAATTCCCGCCGCGTAAAACCACCAGAGCGCGATGCTCCTTTTCCGTGCAGAAGAAAACTTCCTTGGCTGTCTCCAGTTTTATCGAATCCTGAAGTTTTTTACACAATGCTTCATTCTTTTCCGTGGCCAGGCGTCCGGCGCGCCGGTCGGAAATCAGGCCGCTTTTGTCCAGTGTGGCAAAATTGGCGCGCATAAAAAGATCGCCAGGCTTCATAGGAAATCCCAGACCCGCCGCGGAAAGCAGGCCCCGGCCGACATTGTATTTTATTGGATCATAGCCAAAAAGAGCGAAATGAGCCGGTCCGCTGCCCGGTGTTATGCCGTAACCGACTGGATCAAAAAGTCCGCAGACGCCGCCTGCGGCAAGGCGATCCAGATTAGGTGTGGCCGCAGTCTCCAGTTCCGTTTTTGTACCGCCTTCCTGCGGCAGGCCGCCCAACCCGTCCATAATCAAAAAAATTATTTTTTTGTCGTTCTTAATAACTAGCTGTTCGATAAATTCCGTGTCCATAAAAACCCCTATAACTTCAATCTAACATCACTCTGAAATTTATAACACAAATCAGTTGCCCAAAAAATTAATTTGAGCGGCCATTGCTTGTGACCTTCAGGTTAAAAGTGTTTTGGCCAACCACGGGCATAAATGCCCTCCGCTTTGCGGGATAATTCGACCTACAAATTTCAGCGCACTCTGTTTCTGCAACTTGGGTCTCATTAACTTACCAATTCCGACTTGTGACCTTTAGGTTATACGCTGCGCTTACGCCATTGGAGTTTCACATATAAAGCTTGGCGAAGCAGAAGAACAACGATTACAACTGTTTGAGCCGCAGGCGAGTTTTGTAATCACCTGAAGCGAGCCTTAGATTTATCCAAAACGCTTTTCGGCAGCGAAAATAATTTTGGGCGACGCCAACTACTCAACTATTTTCCGATAAAATTCGGTTTTCTTTTTTCCAGAAACGCCTTCATGCCTTCTTTTTGATCCTGTGTACTGAAGCACTGCGCACAGCATTCGATTTCCAGCTTATTGGCGTTATCCAGCGCCAGATCATAACCGTAATTAATACTGTATTTGGCCATCTTTACAGCAAAAGCAGGCATGGACGCCAGTTTCCTGGCGAATTTTTTTGTTTCCTCCATAAGTGATGCTGCGGGAAGCACTCTGTTGACCAGTCCGATTTCATATGCTCTTTGCGCGTTTATCTGTCCGCCGCCTAAAATTAGTTCTTTGGCAATGCCCGCACCCACCAGGCGCGGCAGGCGCTGAGTCCCTCCCCATCCCGGAATAAGGCCGATTAATATTTCCGGCTGGCCAAAAACTGCATTTTCGGCGGCAAAGCGCATATCACAAGCCAATGATATTTCCGTTCCACCACCTAAAGCAAAACCATTAACAGCAGCAATAGAAGGCTTCGGCATAGTTTCGATCAGACGCAATGTGTCATGGCCAAACTCCATAAATTTGAAGGCTTCCGGAGCAGCAAGATTTTGCATCTGCGCAATATCCGCTCCCGCCACGAAAGCCTTTTCGCCAGCACCGGTTAATATCAATACCTTAATGTTTTCATCTTTTTTGCAGATTGTCGCCACTTCCATAAGCTCGGCCATTGTTTCCGAGTTCATGGCATTTAAAGCTTTGGGCCGGTTAAAAGTAATAATAGCGATACCATCATCAACATTAAAAAGAATATTTTTGTATTCCATTACCTCTCTCCTCAACATGTGTTTGCTGACTTAATTAGCTTTGTAATGGCTTCCTTTGACGGTGAACCTTTGCGGTTGACTATGCGGAAAATATATTATTATTCCATCGTCAGCCGGAGTGCGGCTGCCAGGGAATAATAATTATGTATCAAGAGCCGACGCAGCCCCCCGTGCTTGGGGAAGCCTGCGTCTGTTCCTTATACCATCTCGCTTTCTTTGGCTAACTTTGTTGGCTGCGCCGTTATCCTTTGAAAGCGAAAGGGGTATTATTTATTTTTTCCGCTTCTTCAATTCCTCCGCCCGCAATTCTTTGCGCAATATTTTACCCACGGTGGTTTTAGGCAGCTCTTTGCGGAATTCAACTTCCGTCGGCAGCTTGTAGGCAGCCAGATGAGCCTTGCCATATTCAATCATTTCCCCCGCCGTAGCCGTCTGGCCTTCCTTGAGAACGACAAAGAGTTTCACATTCTCTCCGCGTTTTGCATCGGGAACGCCGATGGAGCAGCACTCTTCCACTTTGGGGTTGCCGTAATAGACCTCGTCGATATCACGGGGATAGACGTTGTATCCGCCGGAGATGATCATATCTTTCTTGCGGTCAACGATAAAAAAATAACCGTCTTCATCCATTGTGGCGATGTCTCCCGTATACATCCAGCCATCCTTCAGGACGTTGGCTGTTTCCTCGGCCATCCCTTTGTAGCCCCTCATGACTTGAGGTCCCTTGACTATCAGTTCGCCTGGTTTGCCGATGGGCATGTCCGTCACACCGTCATCAAGATCGACGATCCGGGACAGGGTATCGGAAATGGGGAGGCCAACACTGCCGACCTTCTGCTTCCCGTTGAATGGATTGGTGTGTGTCACGGGACATGTTTCCGTCATGCCGAAACCTTCGGAGATAAAGGTCCCGGTGAGTTTCTGGAATTCATGAATGACTTCGACTGGTAGTGGCGCACTCCCGGAAAAAGCCCCCTTGATACAACTCATGTCCGTTTTCTTCAGATCGGGATGGTTCAGCATGCCGATATACATGGTCGGAACCAACGGCGTAAAGGTCGGTCTGTAGGTTCGGATTGCCTCCAGCAGCGGTTCCGGCTGGGGACGGGGGATGAGGATCTGATTCCACCCATCGTAAACGGTCAGGTTCATGGAACAGGAAAGCCCGAATACATGGAAATAAGGCAGAGCACCCAGTATGGTCTGTTTTCCTCTTGAGAAGGTCGGGAACCAGGCGGCAATTTGCTGGACCTGCTTGCTGAGATTCCCATGGGTCAGGATAACCCCCTTGGAGACGCCTGTGGTTCCACCTGTATACTGGTACATGGCAATATCGTCGAAAGTGAGTTTTATTTTCGGCGGGTTGGGCTGGTACTTTGCAATGCAATCCATCCAACGATAGACGTCCGGGGCGGCCTTCACATCAGCGAAGGGGAATTTCTTCAGCTTTTTTCCGAGAAACCTTTTAATCGGATTCAGGAAGTCACCGATGCCCATGTAAACGATCTGCTTGATCTTTGTCTTCGGCCGCAAATCGATCATGCGATTGCCGAGGGCATCAAGAGTAATGAGGACTTTGGAATCGGAATCCTTGAACTGATGTTCCAACTCCGGATCCGAATAAAGAGGATTATTCATGACAACGATGGCGCCTATCTTCAAAATAGAATAGTAGGCGACAACGCAGGGAATACTATTGGGCAAGAGAATCGATACCGCATCCCCTTTCTTGATACCGAATTCCGTCAGGCAGGTAGCGAAACGATCCACCTGATCCTTGAACTGGCGGTATGTCAGCTTATAGCCGACAAACACCATCGCTGCATCATCGGGAAAATCTTTTGCCGATTTTTCAAGATAGTCCGGCATGGTGAGTTCTTCATACTTGATGCTTTCCGGAACACCTTTTTCGTAGGATTTCAACCAAGGCTTACTTTCATAACTGATATTTGCTGCCATTATTTACTACCCTCCCTTTCACAATTTTTGATAACAGGTCTTATACTCCGTTGCGAGAAAAATTAAAACAAATTTTTACCTGTTCATAATAAAAAAAAGCCCGATCTTTATTCAGATCGGGCTTTTTTTATAAATCATTTATTTTGGAAATAATTACTTAGGTTGCGCAAGTATCAACGGGGGCTTTGGATTCTTCTAATCCCATTGCCTTGAGAACGATTTCGGAAATATCAAGTGCGACCATTTTTTCCGTCAGTTGTCGATCTTTAATTCCGTCCGAAAGCATGGTCAGACAGAAAGGACAGCCGACAGCCACAGTCCCGGCATTTGTTGCCGCGGCCTGATCCGTCCGCATATTGTTGATGCGATCTCCGATATCTTCTTCCATCCACATTCTGGCTCCGCCGGCGCCGCAACAGAAGCTCTTGGACATATTGCGTTCCATTTCGGCAAGTTTTACGCCGGGAATAGCGTTCAAAATCTGGCGCGGCTGTGCGTAAACGTCATTATAACGGCCGAGGAAACAGGAATCATGATAAGTAAACAATCCCTCTACCGGTTTGGACAATTTAATTTTCCCTTTGGCGATCAAATCGGCAATAATTTCAGTGTGATGATAAACTTCGTAATTGCCGCCGAAGGTGGGATAATCTTTTTTCAGGGCATTATAACCGTGCGGACACGTTGTAATTATTTTTTTCACGCCGTAACCGTTCATTACCTCGATGTTGGCTTGTGCCTGCGACTGGAAAAGGTATTCATTGCCGCCACGCATAGCTGAATCGCCGCAGCAGCCTTCCTCATTGCCTAAAATGCCGAAGCTCACACCTGCCGCCTGCAGAACTTTAGCAAAGGCGACGGTGACTTTTTTGCCGCGGTCATCAAAAGAACCGGCACAGCCGACATAGAAAAGATATTCCACATTGGCATCTTCCGCCATAGTCTTGATACCCAGTTCCTTGGCCCAGTCGGCTCTTAAATGAGCGCCTATGCCCCACGGGTTGGAATTGTTTTCCATATTGCGGTAAGTCAATTGCAATTCGGGGCTGAAATCGGCTTCGGTAAGCACCTTATATTGACGCATGTTGACAATCTTCGGCACATGTTCAATGGAAGCTGAACAATGTTCCATGCAATACATGCAGTTGGTGCAGGCCCATAACTCATGCAGGTCGATAACTTCACCGACTAATGCTTTTTCCGGCGCTGCGCCTTCCGCTTCCGTTGCTTGAGCAGCACCTTCCGCGCCTTCAGCGGCGGGAACAACAGCTTTAGCCTTAATCGCCGTAGGAGCTTTTTCCAGCCAGTATGTTTTAATATCCTGAATCATTTTTTTCGGTGATAGAGGTTTGCCGGAAAGATAAGCCGGACACCCGTCCTGACAGCGGCCACAACGCGTGCAGGCTTCAGAATCAAAAATCTGTTTCCAGGTAAAATCTTCCAATTTACCGGCGCCGAAAGATTCGGCATTTTCAAAATCGCGAATCGGTTCCAGATATCCGGTTGGTTTCAGGGATGCAAAGAAGTGATTGGCTGGTGTCGTAATTATGTGCAATAGCCGCGAATAGGGAATGTAAGCAATAAAACCCAAAACTATAAAAGTATGCGTCCACCACATAATCTTGTGAAGAGTCAAAGCGGTGGATGTTTCAACGCCGGCAAGCGCGTAGGCGGCGATGCCCCAGCTAACGAACCGGACCCATTCCCATGGAGCTTGCTGATAAGTTACATGGATTCTCAAGGCGCTGATGAGGAACCCTGTTACAACAATGCCCAGAATGAGGAGCAGGGCGACCGCGTCATCGGCAGTATTGTCCGATTTTCCCTTATAAGCCAGACGTTCCGGTTTGATTACGTATCTGCGCAGCATTGCCATAAGCACTCCGATCAACACACAAAGACCGAATGCTTGCATCAGGAAAGCGAAACCCAGATAAAAATTGCCGCGATTAAACGACCAACCAAATAAAGGTTCCGTGATATGGAATTCGCCGGCATCGAAAGCGGCTCCGAAAATTAAAACAAAAAAACCAAAAAAGATTAAGCCGTGCATAATTCCCGGATAAGCGTCTTTCCATGTTTTGATCTGCAAAAATCCGTTTACAATAAGGGCTTTTATCCTTGCCGGAAGTTCGTCCCAGCGAATTTCTTCCTTACCCATCGCTTTCCATAGCGTCCAGCGGCGGTAAACACCGTAAGCAAATATTGCCATTGACACGGCAGTCAAAAGAAAGAGTATCGTCTCAAAACCTTGAGCGTTCCAGAAAACTTCACGACCTTCATTTCCTATTCCTATTGGGCTTATATGTTCCATTTATCCTCCGAAATATTGAGGGCTGATTATTTAATATACCGTTAAATTATTTTTTGAGAATTTCCCTCAAGCCTGCTTGCTAATGTGACTATTCAATGTTCCACGTAATTTCTTGTTTGCTAATTCATCTGCTTATCGCTCATTTAGTTAGCTTCCGGTAACGGTCAAATTGCCGCCGCTACCGGAAGCATCAAAAGAAATAAACATGTCACTATTTATAATTACAATGAAGATATTTACCTCTAAATTAAAGAGGCAAATATCTTCGCGATTAAAATTTATGCCATCAACTTTTTGCAGGCAATGGTCAATTCGGGAACAACTTTAAAAAGATCATCCACAACACCGTAATCGGCTTTGGTAAAGATGGGAGCTTCAGCATCTTTATTGATTGCCACGATGTACTTAGATGAACTCATACCGGCCAGATGCTGAATTGCGCCGGAAATTCCGCAGGCGATGTACAAATTGGGAGAAACAACCTTTCCTGTCTGTCCAACCTGATCTTTCTGCGGACGCCATCCGGCATCAACCGCGGCGCGGGAAGCGCCTACACAACCCTTCAACACATCGGCCAATTCTTCCAAGATCGAATAACCTTCCGGTCCCTTCATACCGCGACCACCGGAAACAATAACCGTAGCTTCGGTCAAGTCAACCTTGCCGCTGGTGTCTTTCTGCACTTCCAGAATTTTGCTCTTGATCGACGCTGCATCTACAGCCGCGTCCACTTTCACAACGGTGCCGGCCTTGGCGTTTTCAGCGGCCGGAAACACATTGGGACGCAGTGAAGCCATCTGGGGTGTCGTACTCGTAATAACTTCGCCGAAGCACTTTCCTGCATACATGGGGCGAATGGCAACCAGTTTGCCTCCGTCAACCTTCACATCCGTACAATCTGTGGCCAGACCCGTAGCTAATTTAGCGGCCACGCGGGCGGACAGATCCTTGCCCTGAACCGACGCGCCCAAAAGCAGAATTGCCGGATCATTTTCTTTAACCACTTTGGCGACCACGGCGGCATGCGCTTCGGTGATATATGGTTCCATAGCGGCATTGTCGCCCACAAAAACTTTATCCACACCGTATTTGCCCAACTCGGCGGCTAAACTTTCTATACCTGAACCAAGCAGAATGGCGCATACTTCATCACCTGTCTGGTCAGCCAGCTTACGGGCCGTGGAAGCAAGCTCAAAGCTTATTTTCCGCAGAGCGCCGTCTCTTTGTTCTGCAACTATCCATACTCCTTTTGCCATTTTTCCAATCCTCCGCTTTTAAATTAAATAACTTTAGCTTCTTCCCTGAGCAACCGGGCTACTTCCGCCGCCTTTTGCGCCGGATCATCACCGCAAATTATTTTTCCGGCCGCTCTGGCGGGAGGCGGGACGGTCTTGGCTACTTTGGCTTTCACGTCTGTGGCAACTCCCAGAGCCGCCGCGTTTTTCACGTCCACTGGTTTCTTCTTCGCTTTCATGATACCGGGAAGCGACGCGTAGCGGGGTTCATTGAGACCTTTTTGCGCCGTTACCACGCAGGGTAAGCTGGTTTCTATTAAGAGTTGTGCTCCTTCAATCGGCCGAATTACTTTCACGGAAGATCCGGCGAAATCCAATTTCGTGACCAGAGTCAGTTGGGGGATTCCCAAAAGTTCGGCCAACATTGCTCCGACCTGACCGGAGTCATCGTCAATGGCGCGCTGTCCGCAAAAGATAATATCATAGGACAATCCTTTAATGGCCGCAGCCAGAGCTGACGCCGTAACAAAAGCGTCGGCGTTATCCAGAGCCGGATCGCTGACATGAATGCCTTTATCCGCGCCCATAGCCAGAGCCGTTCTGATTGTTTCCATTGCCCGCGCCGGTCCCACGGAGATAATTGTTACGTCTCCGCCGTTTTTTTCCTTTAGCCGCAGGGCTTCTTCCACACCGTACTCGTCATAAGGATTCATGACCCATTTGATTTGGCCGTCTTCGATCCCTGATCCGTCAGTTTTCACTTTGATCTGGGCTTCCGTATCCGGTACTTGTTTCACGCATGCTATAATGTTCACTTTGTCCAACCTCCTTCTTCTGCATGTCATTCTTTTGGGAAAAACGAATATGCATTTTTATTTTTTCTTTTTACAAGTTTTATAAAAAAAGTCCGATTCCCTTTTAAGGAGAATCGGACTTTTCAGCTTACACCCTGTTTTTTACGATATCGTCAACGACTGACGGATCCGCCAGCGTGCTGGTATCACCCAACTCTTTCAGCAAATTGGCGGCGACCTTTTTCAAAATTCTTCTCATGATCTTGCCGCTGCGTGTTTTGGGCAGCATATCCGCCCACTGAATCTTGTCGGGGGCAGCAATGGGCCCAATGACTGTGCGAACATGGGCTATTAATTCCTTCTTCAATGCATCAGTTTTTTCCACGCCGGTCTTCAAGGTTACGTAAGCGTAAATGCCCTGACCCTTAATATCATGCGGCATACCAACAACTGCTGCTTCGGCAACGCTCTTATGAGCAACCAGAGCGCTTTCGACTTCGGCGGTTCCCATGCGGTGACCGGAAACATTGATAACGTCATCAATACGGCCGGTAATCTGATAGTAACCGTCCTTGTCACGGCGGCAGCCGTCACCGGTCACATAGTAGCCGGGAAACTGTTCAAAGTAGGTTTCCTGGAATCTCTTGGGATCGCCATAGACGCCTCTCATGATGCCGGGCCATGGTACCTTGATGCACAGTGCGCCGCTGGCCACTGTATCGGTAAATTCTTTTCCTTCATCATCCACCAGCACAGGCTGAACACCGAAAAACGGCATAGTAGCCATACCGGGTTTGATGTCGATAGCGCCGGGCAGAGGCGTAATCAAAATTCCGCCTGTTTCAGTCTGCCACCAGGTATCCACGATGGGGCATTCGCCGCGACCGATAACATTATAGTACCAGTTCCAAGCTTCGGGGTTGATCGGCTCGCCTACTGTTCCCAGAATGCGCAAAGAAGAAATATTGGCTTTCTTCACAAAGTCGTCGCCTTCTTTGGCAATTGCGCGGATAGCTGTCGGAGCGGTGTAGAAAATGGTAACTTTGTATTTTTCCACAACCTGCCAGAAACGGCTGTAGGTCGGATAATTGGGAACGCCTTCAAACATAACGGATGTCGCGCCGTTGCAGAGAGGTCCGTAAACAATATAGCTGTGACCGGTGACCCAACCGATATCGGCGGTGCACCAGAAAATATCTTCTTCATGATAATCGAAAATAATCTTATGCGTATAAGAAACATAAACCAGATAACCGCCCGTGGTGTGCATAACGCCCTTGGGTTGCCCGGTAGAGCCGGAAGTATAGAGGATGAAGAGAGGATCTTCCGCATCCATCCATTCGGGTTCGCACTTGGCGTCAACTTTCTTCATTTCTTCATGCCACCATTTGTCACGGCCGGCCGTCATCTCGCACTTAATTTTATCACCGACTCTGTTAACAACAATTACAGTCTTTACAGACGGAGATGATTTTAATGCTTCATCAGCGCTCGCTTTTTGGGGAACTGCTTTGGCACCACGGAAAGTTCCATCGCAGACAACCAGTAATTTCGCGCCGGAATTGACAATTCTGTCTCGAAGAGCGTCGGCGCTGAAACCGCCGAAAACGATACCATGAATGGCGCCAATGCGGGTACAGGCCAGCATCGCTATGGCCAGCTCCGGAACCATAGGCATGTAAAGAACTACACGGTCGCCCTTCTTAATGCCGTTTGCCTTGAGGACGTTGGCGAACTTGCAAACTTCTTCGTGCAGCATCTTATAGGTAAATGCTTTTTGTTCACCGGGCTCATTGCCTTCCCACTGAATAGCAATTTTATTGCCACGAGTTTTCAGGTTTTTGTCGAGGCAGTTGTAAGAAACATTGAGTTTGCCGCCTTCAAAAAACTTTACAAAGATGGGACCTTTTTTTATGTCGAAGTTATAGTCTTGAACTTTATCCCATTTCTTGAACCATTCCACATGTTGTCCGGCAATTTCCGCCCAGAACTCTTCCGGCTTCTCCACCGATTTTTTCCACAGCTCATCATAAGCTTTCCTGCCACTTATATAGGCTGTCTTTTTTATCTTCTCCGGCACCGGATAGATATCCTTTAACTGAACTTTTGTTGCATCAGCCATGATTAACTTCTACCTCCCTAATTTTAAAATTTTTTTATGATTTTAAACGCTTTTCTAACGTCTTGATACTGACAACACAATTACCATAACTAATGATATTATTGGTGTTTTTTGAACAGAAGTCACATCTTGACCGCAAGTCACATCTGCTTTGCAATTTCCCTACCTTAAGATCGCTTTGATGTCAAGAAATATTTAAAAGTCCCGTGCGTTTTGGTCTTTTTCCTTAATAATAGAGAGTTTTGAATCATTACCTGTTCCGCCATTGAGACTGTGTCGCAATTAATTTTCCTGCCATTATGTGCTTTGCGTGTCTCCTGGAAATTATCCCGACTTCGCGCCAGCGGAGGATATGTAATGACATTCTTTGCTATGGTGACATATTCACGATATTTCAGTGTTTTGGCTCACCGCAATGATTAGATATAGATAATGCAGTCCTTTTTAGACATTCCGGCATTAACAGCCGGCCTGTTGCCTCATAAATAAATGTTACCGGGGGATGATGATATTTGGTAAACGATGCCTCATAAAAGATGTTACCGAAGCCGGGTAATTTTTTTCAGTTTCATTTGCATGGTATTATTTAACTCAAAAGGGTTTAAAAGTTCAAGTTGTTTCGTCAGGGAGAGCTTGACAGCTTTATCAACATGCTTTGATTCCATGATTCTTTGATAAGGCGTTTTAGGGGCGTCGTGTTTTTTGATGGTTTTAGATCCTATTCGTTCTTTTTCCATGAGTTTTACAGAGGGCAGAAAGAAGTTGTGAAAGTACCGCCATTCGTTGCGGTAGAGATTGT
>PLMV01000046.1 GCA_003141615.1 Syntrophaceae bacterium | reverse complement strand
GATAGTTGACTGTTATCAATAAATCATCAACCTCGACGAAAATGCTGGACTTCAATCCGTAATAAATGAAGCGGTGTATTTCCTCTTTTAATAAAAAGTGAATAATGTTATTATAATATTCAGCATCGGGGAAAGGGAGTTCTTATTAAACCGATTTTAGCGTAATAGGCAGGAGTACAATCGTTTCTTAATTTCCCAACCAATCATATTATTTTAACCTGTTTGAAGCAAAAGGAGGGGTTATGAAGGTTGTGAAAAAAGTTTTAATTGCAATATTAGTTCTTATCGTCGCTTTAGTTGCCTGTTATTATACTTTCCCGGAAAAAGTAGCCGGTTATATGATGGATGCGGCCAGAAGCAAGGCGGGACTTACCAAAAAAGAAATCAAGATTGATGATCATAACATTGTTTATCTGGAAGGAGGGAAAGGACCTACAATATTACTTTTGCACGGTTATACTGGAATCAAAGACAACTGGACAATGTTTGCCGCTTATTTAACTAAAAGCTATCATGTGGTGATTCCAGATATTCCCGGCTACGGGGAAAGTTCTATGATCGAGGAGGACTCGTACGATTTAACAAATCAGATGTTGCGCTTACATAAATTCGCCCAGGCAATTGAGATGAAAAAATTTCATATCGCCGGGAATTCTATGGGTGGCTTTTTAGCCGGGACTTATGCTGTTCGCTATCCTGATGAAATTATCAGCTTGGGGCTGTTTGACGCCGCAGGGGTCAAGTCTTTAGAAAAAAGTGTTGTAATGAAAATGGCAGAAACCGAAGAAAATCCACTTTTATTAAAAGACAGCGACGATATAAAGCGGTTAATGTCATTATTTTTTGCTAATCCACCTAGCTTACCTTATCCGATCAAGAAAGTATTTATCAAAACCTCGTTAACCAACCGTAAGTTTTATGAAAAGGAACGCAACGAAATCTTTCCTGATTTTTACTCCCTCGAAAAAGAACTACCAAATATAAAAGCACAAACTTTAATTCTTTGGGGCGATAAGGATAAAGTTCTTGATGTTTCAAGTGTGCCTGTTTTCGAAAAGGGATTAAAGAATCATAAAACTGTAATCATCAAAGATTGCGGCCATTTACCCATGATGGAAAAACCGCAGGAAACAGCAACGTATTATATAGATTTCATCCAGAATATCAAAAATTAATCCGTTTAGTCAGGTCATTAAAGCTACTCCCTTACAGTCGTCATGATAAGGGAGTAGCTTTTCGTGGCGTATTATTGAATACATGACGTAAGACTCTGTAAAGAAAGATAAGGATTACGTATACGGCGTTCTGCCAAATAGGCTATCGAGTCATTGGGTTCTTTGTTTTTTCTCTCTCGTCATTTACAACCGATTTCAGGCGGGCTGTCATCCCATCTCTGGCGTAGGTTTTAAATTCCAGAATCGATTTTTAGGGATTGATGGCTACTACACACCTTTCCCCGTAGCCGATCATTGAATCTGGGCCATAAAAGCAACGACAACGGGCGTATTGCAGCGCTTCTTTTGCGGGTCTGGTCTGCAAAATAGTTTTCCCTGATTTTGGCAATTGTGGTGTTTCAAAAGAAAGTGGACCGATAAAGGGATAAAACAAGAGACCATGCTTTTCCGATGATGTCCTACGAAAGGTTCTCCAGTTGCTCCAGATCCCACTGGAGATCCATCTCCTCGAACATTGTCTTGGCTTTATTGAGATATTCTGCTGCACTGACGCCGTTGAGTTCTCGATATGGGCTGTTGGGCTTTGACAGACGCTTGCCTTTTCTCCCCCTAATCACAGAGAACGTCCTCTCTCCATATACTGAAAGACCAATCAACCATCTTTTTCCTATTTCAACTTCCAGTTTTTGCGAGGATGTCCTGAATGGGTTTTGCATTGAGAAAACCTTCTCGGAGGTTCTGGTCTGACAAGCCGCTTGCTGTATTGCGGATGATGTCGGCTGCGGCACCCCATTGGTCTTTCGCTTCGTCTCCATGCCGTAGCTTATGGTAAACCGATGCCAGTGACGCATGTGCCTCCCAAAGCTGTCGGGGGTTACCTACTTCTTTAAGAATCAGAATGGCTTCACTTAAACTCCGAATGGCATTATCAAATTCGTTACGTTTCATCTGCGCCTCGCCGAGTAGCCTCAAAAATCGTCCTTCAATTTTTTTTGTATGTTCCCTCCTTGACATTTCAAGGTTTTTCTCAATTCTGATCTCTGCTTGATCAACATTCCCACGTTGCATGAGGATAAGTGAAGCTAGAAAATCCAGCCGGGCCTCCCAACGGTCTCGTGCTCTAAAATAGTCTGGAGTCTTTGATTCTTGTTCAAAAGATATTATGCGGTCCCATGCTCCTTCCGTGTTCCCCTGATCAAACAGATTCTCCATCAAGTTGACATTGGCTTGTGCAACAATCTCAGCGGACATCTGGCGCCCCATCAAATATTGATCCATAAGTTTACGTGCAACTGCCTCACTTTTCAGGTTCCATTTTTGGGCCTCTTCAGGATGATGAATCTCGCTGTAGCAGTAACCCAGAATGTTGTAAAGTCTCCCCGAGTGAAGCACTCCTCCAAGTTTTTCACAAAGATCAATACCATGTTTAAGTACTGCGACCGCTTCCTCTATACGACCAATTTCGGCAAGAGGAAGTCCCCGGGCAAATATAAGACCTGAGAGTTGGGCAAGGCTAAACATTTTACTCACGGCATCAATCATTCCCTCTGTTAATGCGATTGCTTTGTGGGGGTTGCCAAGCCACCTCTCAGCGCACGCACGCCGTAAACGATTAGTGGCGACTGCTCGTTGGTTCCCCGTCTGAAGGGCCATTATCTCCGCTTCGACCATCATATTGTATCCTTCAAACCAATGGCCCAGTGAACACAAATAGAACCCCTCATTCGATAGAAATTGACTCTCGGCTCCTTTATCCCCTACCTCTTTGGCTCTCGTGATCCCTTCCTCAGAAGATCTGATTATTTCTTCACGGTTCATAGGCGTAAACCACTTTACTGATGCAAACATTGTCAAATTTTCTATTTCATGTGCGATCAGACCGTGATTCTGACATATTTCGATGGCTTTTCTACACATCTCCAGCGCTGTATCAATATCACCAATATCAACAGTGGCCAAGGCCAGTCCTTGATGAATCCTTCTATCTTTATCCGGATCCATCGAAATATGGGCGCTATCTGCGACTTTTAGGGCTTGCCTAAAAAAATCACAGGCCGCCTGTGGAGCCTTATTTTGATTAGATTTTTCTCCCGCCAACATTAAATACTCAACGGCCCTCTCATTGTTTTCACTTTTCCCATAATGGTGGGCAAGGAGCTCATAGTGTTCGGGAAGCCGATCCGCATGCAGTTCTTCAATAGTCCGGGCAATCCGGCCGTGGATCTCCTGACGCCGCTGTTTGAGAAGACTCTCATAAGCGACCTCCTGGATCAGGGCATGCTTGAAGATATATTCCAGCTCCGGATAGAGGGCCTTCTCATATAGAATCTCGAGCCCAACCAGGTTCGTCAAGTGAATCCGCAGCTCCTCTTTTAACTCCATGATTCTCTTGAGGATGCGAAAGGCAAAATCTCTCCCAATGACACTCGCTACCTGCATGGTTTGTTTGAGGTCTTCACTCAAACGGTCCATGCGGGCGGCCAATACACCCTGGATCGTATTAGGAATCTCTAATTGATCGATAGGATGGGTTGAGATGTACCGATCACCAGACTTCACAAGATATCCTCTGTCGAGAAGATCCCGTACGATCTCCTCAGTGAAAAAAGGATTTCCTTCAGTCTTCTCTATGATCTTCTTCTCAAGTGGCGAGTCCAGAGGCAGCCCACCCAGAATGTTCCTCACCAACTGAATGGAAGTATCAAAACTGAGTGTCTCCAAACCCAGTCGCTGATAATGAGCTCCCTGAGCCCAAGGAGGGGCACCCTCGGGACGATAGGCTGAGACCATCAGGATTTTGTGGTCATGAATGCAGCGGGACAAATAAGTAAAGAATTCCTCCGATATTTTGTCTATCCAATGGACATCCTCCAGAAAAATGATCAACGGCTTTTCCTCACTCATGGCAAGAAGAAGGCTTTTCACCGCCTCAAACGTTCCAAACTTGCGGCCTTCGGGATCAAGGAAGTTGAATCTCGGATCGTCTACCTTTAGTGATAGAAGATTCCTGTAAAAAGAGACCATAGGAGTAAGGCCATCTTTGGTTCTCTCTGTGATTCGATTTCCGGCCTCCTTTTCACTCATCCCTTCTACGATACCGAAACATGCCTTTACCACATCGATTACCGGAAGAAAGTTCATGTTCCGACCGTAAGGGGCGCAAATGCCAGTGAGAAGGATCTCATCAGTCCCTAAACTCTTTTGAAACTCATAGACAAGCCGGCTCTTGCCGACCCCCGCCTCGCCAACCACATCCACGACTTGAGCCTCGCCGTTTTTCACCCTTTCATACAACGACCGAAGCGATTCCATTTCAGGCCGACGGCCGACGAGATCAGCCACCCCCTTTGCCAGACCTGCGGCAAACCTTGTCCGCATATCAGGCAGGTCAGAGATCAGTCGATAGAGATGCTGCGGCTGGGCCTTGCCTTTCAAAGGGATCTCTCCTACCGATTCTTCCTTAAAATAACCACTTATGATATGCCGTGTTTCCCGGCTCAGCCAGACTTCTCCAGGCTTTGCCGCCTGCTCCACACGGGC
>PLMV01000181.1 GCA_003141615.1 Syntrophaceae bacterium | reverse complement strand
CGCGGCGGCTATCTGCCGAATCTACGCCGTGAGATCGAAAGCGGCCTGCGGGCGCGCGAAGTTATGGGAGTTATCAGCACCAACGCTTTGGAGCTGGGCATAGACATCGGTAATCTGGAAGCGTGCATTATGGCCGGCTATCCCGGCTCTATTGCCAGCACTTGGCAGCAGGCCGGGCGCGCGGGAAGGCGTACAGGCCGCAGTTTAGCTATACTTATTGCCCGCAGTAATCCTTTAGATCAATTTATCATGGAAAATCCCGATTACTTCTTTTCCCTTTCGCCCGAACATTGCCGTATCAACCCTGATAATCTGCTTATTTTACTGCACCATATCAAAAGCGCCGCCTTTGAATTGCCCTTTGAAAAGGGAGAAAGCTTTGGTGGTGAAAATCTGGAAGAATTGCTCCAATATCTCGAGGAAAAAGGAGTCCTGCATCGCACCAACGACCGCTGGCACTGGGCGGCGGAAAGCTATCCGGCAGATGAAGTAAGTTTGCGGGCAATTAACCCTGAAAATGTTGTAGTGGTGGATACCACTGAGACGGGCAAGCACAAGGTGATTGCGGAGGTGGACTGGGACAGTGCATTTACCGCTGTGCATGATGACGCCATTTATATGCTGGCCTCCGAGCAGTATCATGTGGACAAACTCGATCTAGAAAGGAAAAAAGCTTATGTGCGCAAGGTGGATTCCGATTACTATACCGATGCCATGACTTATACCAACGTCAGGGTAATCGATTCTTTTGAGAATCACAAAGATAACGGCGCTATTGTAGAGCATGGCGAAGTTCAGGTGGTTCGCAAAGTCGTCGGCTACAAAAAGATTAAATTTTACACTTCCGAAAATCTCGGGTACGGCGAGGTTAATCTGCCGGAAAAAGACATGCACACGACTAGTTACTGGTTTACCATTCCACGCGATCTTCTCCGTAAACTTAGCTTTACAACGGCGGAAATTATTGATGGCCTCTCCGGCTTGGCCTACACTCTACATCATTTATCCGCAATGTATTTGATGGCAGATACACACGATATTGATCGCTCGCTGGGCGATAAAAGCGGGGAGTGGTTTGTCAACCAGGGTAAAACCGGAAGAATAATAACTTCTTTTGGATCTGGACGTCCGGAAAATTTGGATGACAAAACAGGGGCAAGAATTGACGAATTCGATCCGACCATCTTTATCTTCGATTCCTATCCGGGAGGCATAGGATTTTCCGAACTGCTCTATCGCGAACACACCAACTTGCTTTCCGCCGCGAAGAGCCTAGTGGAAAAATGCCCATGCGCTTATGGTTGTCCATCCTGCGTTGGTCCGACATTGGAAGTAGGCAAAACCGCCAAAGAAATTGTGCCTAAAATTGTGGAGTTGATTATTGGTAAATGAACTCGCTTGAAAAACTAAAACGTCTAACCGGCGAAAAGACCAAAGCGCCGGAAAAGCCTTCGTCAAAACAAGCCCAAATCGATGAATTGCGCCGTCGGATTGATACAATCATGTCGCGAAGGCTGAATCGGCATCAAAGTACATCTGAAAATAAATTTGACGCTGATAAAATCAATCTATCGGCAATTATACCCGGCGAAGAGATTGAAAACGATCACGGCAGATTTTTTCTGGTAAGCAAAGTTGTTCGCGGCAGTAGCCGTCATGGGTATCGTAACATTAGGGAAACCTTTGGTCTGGACATGAAAGCGGCGGCATTACTGGCCAACGAGCTGAGCATTGCTTATTTGAACTCTTCTGATGCTCTGTTTTTGGATACGGAGACGACAGGGCTTGCCGGAGGCACGGGAACAATGGCTTTTTTAATCGGCCTGGGCTGGTTTGAAGACGGCCAATTTCACATCCGGCAAATTCTGGCGCGCGATTTTAGTGAAGAAAAAGCCGCGCTAGCCTATCTTGGTGAAATAGCCGGTCAAAAAAAATTTCTGGTAACATTCAACGGCAAAGCATTTGATGTTAATCTTCTGACCGCACGTTTCATCTTAAATCGATTACGCAGTGACCTTTTTTCATTTCCACACCTGGATTTGCTGCATCCGTCACGTCGCATTTTAGGACACCGTCTAGAGAACAGCCGTCTCGCCACTCTGGAAGTCGAAGTGCTGGGAGTTGAACGCGAAGGCGACATCCCCGGCTGGGAAATACCACAGCGTTATTTCGATTGGTTGCGTCATCGTGACGGACGCCTTCTCGCATCTATCTTTGAGCATAACCAGCTTGATTTAATTTCTATGGCGAGCCTTACCGCCCATCTGACGGAAATTCTGACGGCGCAAGAATTAATGCAAAACGTTCATGCCGCCGATTATATCGCCGCAGCCCGTCTTTTATTAAAACGCCGCGATGCCTGCGGAGTAGAAAAAATCTTAAACATGTTTGATGATCAAGGGTGTAACGAAATCTCCGTCGTTTCCAAAAAAGAGCTTTCCTTTTTATACAAACGCAACGGCCGCTTGCAGGAAGCGGCTCAAATCTGGCAGGAATTAGTCATCGAGATGCCTGCGGATTATTCAACAATCTCAGAGCTGGCCAAATGGCTGGAGCACCATGCTCGCGATTATCTTCAGGCAAAGATATTGGTTCAGAAGGCTCTAAACCAAGGTAATAAGTTTTCGGAGAAAGAAAAGGAGTCTTTATTACACCGTCTGCGGCGTTTAAACGACAAACTGAAAACTGTCCTGTAACTTTCCTCGGTTTCTTTGGGATTCACCGATTTTACATTGGGAAATGGGTCAGCGGTATTATTTATTTGTGCACGCTTGGTATCTTTGGTATCGGTTACATCTATGATTTCTGGACGTTGAACGATCAGATTACGGTCATCAACAATTCCGATCAAAAGCGCAGGAGTCTGCGTTTTTGGACTCGACGACCTCATGGT
>PLMV01000072.1 GCA_003141615.1 Syntrophaceae bacterium | reverse complement strand
GGATATTCTGAGATTCTGACTCGTGCCCGTATGGTGGAACGTCTATCAGATGCCTCGTTTTGTAAGATATCCAACATTACAGACCTTTTTAAATTTTGTATACTATCATGATATTGCCTACACATTTTCATTGTCTGCATTCAACCAGTAAACTTCAGCGCACTTTGTCTCCCAAGTTTGGGTCTCAACAAATCAGGATTCGCTTCGCTTTCGATTCCTTCTTTGGTTGAAGGCCGAAATAATTGATTCAGTCGCTGCTCCTATTGATATTCTCTTCGTGTTTATTATGATATCATAGTATTTTGGATCAACAACATCGGCATTAAAATATTTCCGTACGAATGCTTTGCGGTTATTTTCTGTTTTGACTACATATTGTTCCGCTTCGGCTTTCGTATATCCCCTGTCATCCATGAAATATTTAATTCTTAATTCCAGCGGCGCAATTATTCTGACCTTGAATGTCTTTTCTTGCGGCAGAACATGATTCGCTCCTCTGCCTACAATAATTACATTGCCGAAAGCTCCAATAGTCCCTATCACTCGAGTTAGATGTTGCAGGTATTCCCCCGGCCAGGGGCGATTTTCCCCAAACAAGGATGAAAACAAGGTATCCCGAAATGTTACTTCTTTTTCGTCAAGAGATTCGATTACTCTTCTGCTCATCTTGGCGCTATCAGCAACGTGTTGAATAATTTGGCCGCCTATCAGATCCATCCCTAATGCTTTGGCCAAACTTCTGGCAATTCCACTTCCTCCGCTTCCTGGTTCTCTCGAGATAGTGATTATCGGTCCACCTTTATAATTCTCTATTTTGATTCCCTGCTTCAAGGCTTTATCCAGCAGTTTACGCCACTTATCTAATTGCTGCTGAACCATCCGGTCCATGATCGCTTTTTCATCTTCCTGTTCATTCGAAGCCGCGGTTTTAATAGTTAAATCCCTCGTGTAATCAGGACAGTGGCTTCCAAGAAAAGCATCCGTTGAAACCGTAAACCTTTTTTGACATTCCCTGCGCCAGGCGCATACGCCGCAAATGTGTATTTCTACTGTCATGGCTATCACCTTCTTTCTAACTGACGATAGGTTTTTTTTCTTAACTCAAGGCCTCAAAGCCAGCCACAATATCCAGCAGTTCCTCTGTAATGGTCATCTGGCGCGTGCGGTGAAACTGGACATGAAGATCCTGCATTTGTTCTTCAATATTCTTTTCCGCGTTCTGCATGGAAGCCAGACGGCTGGCGTTTTCACTGGCCAGGGATTCGGCAAAAGCGCGGTAAAGCGAAACGAAAAGATATTCCCTGATAAGCGAGGAAAATATTTTATCGCCGTCCATCCGGTAAATGGGCAGGGTCTTGGAATCCCATTTCTTGCGGGCTATTTCCTTAAGCCAATCACGATTCACAGGCAACAGTTGAACCTGGTAAGGATGATAGTTGGCGCCGCTGATATAATCGTTGTAGAACAGCATAAAATGATCAACGTTATGACGGAAATGCCACTCCTCAATAATCATGATGATTTCCTGAACCAGCGGCGTTATCCCCGCCGTGGAACTCGGAGTGGCCAGCAATTCATCTATGGGTTGTCCCGCGTCCTCCACATAATCCGCCACGCGCGCGCCCACCGCCAGCACTTTGCGGTTTTCTTTTTTCACGCCGGCTTCTTTGATGTGATCCAGCGCGAAAACGGAAATCTGTTCGTTGAGTTGCCCGCATAAACCCTGATCGGAACCGAAAATTATCGCTCCCATGCGCTTAACAGCAGCTTCTTTGCTTTGCATCATCGCGCCCATTCGTTCTTTAAGTACAATTTGCAGTCCCATCTCTACAGTCCGGGTGTAGTCTTCAAGAGACTCCACGGCCTTTTGATATTGCCGGATGCTCACGGCGGCCAGAGCCTTCATCGTTTTGACCACCGATAAAAGATCACCCGCGCTTTTAATTCTTCTTTTCAGGGACTCAGTTGTTTGCATTTGCTTCCTCGACTTCTTCAAACGGCGTGATGGTCGGTTTGATTTTATTCATGATGCTGTCACGATCCGCCAGTTCCAGTTTTTTACCCTCTTCGATACGCCCGCACAATTCCGGCAATTGTTCGTTGACGGTTTGCAACAGGTGCCCTTCCACTTCGCGTATCTTATCGATCGGAACATGATCCAGGGCGCCGCCGGTCACTGACAACAGACTGGCAATCTGTTCTGACGCGCGCAGAGGCTTGTACTGCCCCTGTTTGAGAATTTCACGCACGCGCCAGCCTCTCTCCAGTACCCGCTTCGTGCTTTCGTCGAGCCTGGTGCCAAAACGAGAGAACGACTCCAGCTCTTCAAATTGCGAGTAAGACAGGCGCAAATCTCCCGCCACGGAACGATAAGCGGGCAACTGCGTTTTGCCGCCAACGCGCGAAACGGATTTGCCGACATCCACCGCCGGCAAAATGCCTTTGTTGAAAAGCACCGGCGAAAGATAAATCTGTCCGTCCGTGATGGAAATCAGATTGGTCGGAATGTAGGAAGACATATCCTGTGCTTCCGTTTCGGTAA
Organism: Syntrophaceae bacterium; assembly: GCA_003141615.1. Classification (GTDB taxonomy): domain Bacteria; phylum Desulfobacterota; class Syntrophia; order Syntrophales; family Smithellaceae; genus Smithella. Next base: position 1,039 of record PLMV01000072.1, on the reverse strand, counting down.
CAGGCAAGGACGTCAAAGACCCGCCGCCCAATTCCGGCCGCATATGCGTGGAACGCTCCAAAAGTCTTGAATGGATATAAAAGATGTCGCCGGGAAAGGCTTCGCGACCCGGAGGACGCCTGAGCAACAGCGAGACTTCCCGGTAAGCGCGGGCATGAGAAGTAAGATCATCATAGATAATCAGGACGTCCCGTCCCTGCTCAACAAAATATTCGCCCATGCTTGTGGCGGCATACGGCGCAATAAACTGCAGTCCCGGCGTGTCTTCACCGGTGGCCACGACGACGATACACGATCCCATCACACCATGATCACGCAGTTCGGCTATAACCTTGGCCACGTCGGCGCTTTTCTTGCCGACGGCGCAATAAATGGAAATAATTCCCGTTTCTTTCTGGTTGATAATTGTATCCACGGCAATGGCTGTTTTGCCGGTCATTCTGTCGCCCAGAATCAATTCCCGCTGCCCTCGGCCAATGGGAATAAGCGCGTCAATGACTTTAATGCCGGTCTGCAGGGGCACTACTACCGGCGCGCGGTCCATAACCGCCGGCGCTGGTCTTTCCACCGGATAGCGCATGACTGTATTGACCTCGCCCAGACCGTCGAGCGGACGTCCGAGGGGATCAACCACCCGCCCCAGAAGCCCGTCTCCCACCGGCACATCTAGAACGCGCTTGGTACGGTGCACTTCTGACCCCACCTGCAGATTTTCGCTGGGATCAAGAAGAATCACGCCGATTTCCTCCGGATCAATATTAAACACCAACCCCATATAGTTTCCAGCAAAGCGAACCAGTTCCTCCGCACGGATGTGCGGCAGGCCGCCGACTCTGGCAATATCGCGTCCGACAAAATTGACCGTACCTATTTCGTATTGCCGCAGTTCAGGATTCTGCTCGTCCAGGACCTTTTCCATGGTATCAAACGTATCGTCCAGGAAAGTCTTTAATTCCTTATTTTCCAATTGGCTAGACTCTTGATTCATTCTTCGCCTCCCGACATCTTTGCCTTTTTTATCCCACGTCGCTTCGCTCCT
>PLMV01000038.1 GCA_003141615.1 Syntrophaceae bacterium | reverse complement strand
TTCTGGAAGCCAAATACCGCGACATACAGCGGCAAATGATCTGGTTTAATCTGGGAATAACCACGCTGGGGATGATTATCGCTTTTATCATTTCACTGTATTTGGGAAATACCATTATCAAAAGAATACGCATACTTAAAAGGGCTACCGAAGCAATTGCTTCCGGCAACCTGGATTACAAGCTAACGCCGGATAATATATCCGGTTTCAACATACTGGATGAAGCTTTTAATGAAATGGCAAAATCTCTCAAAGAACATAATGATCAATTGCAGAAAATGCATTATCAACTTTCAATAACTGAAAGATTAACCGCTCTGGGACAAATGGCGGCCGGTGTGGCTCATGAAATCAACAATCCTCTGGGAGGAATTCTTTTATACAGTAATATAATTTTAGAAGGTGTTGAGGAAGACTGCCCGTTTAAGGAAAACATTGAGAAAATTATTTATCAGACAAACCGCTGTAAAGAAATTGTGCAAAGCCTGTTGGATTTCGCCAGAACACCTACGGGGGATATGATTCCCCTGCAAATAAATCAGATTATCAATACAACCCTCAAACTGGTAAGAAACCAGGCCATGTTTCATGGAATAGAAATAGAAATAAATCTTGCGAAAGATCTTCCGGAAGTGAAAGGTGACATATCGAGACTGGAGGAGGTTTTCCTCAATTTGTTCATCAATGCGGCGGACGCCATGAAAAGCGGCGGAAAGCTAACCATCACAACAAAACTGAGAGAAAAAGCCACCGTTCAGATTACCATAGCCGATACAGGCAAAGGAATAGATGAAAAATATATTTCCCACATCTTTGAACCATTCTTTACGACGAAGGAACCTGGCCAGGGAACGGGCCTGGGACTTTCCATCGCCTACGGAATTATTAGAAAACACAAAGGTACTATAGACGTGGAATGTAAACCGGGGAAGGGCGCTACTTTCATTATATCGTTACCCGCGTACGATGGCAAATAAACCCATCGATATCCAGTGGACTGAAGAAATGTCCGAACAAGTCTATTCAGAAACTTGCCAATGATGCTCGTTTTGCTCTTTTTCTAAAAGAAGCAGAGCGCCTGGCGTAGTTTTTTATCGCCAAGGAACATAATTGAAGTTCAGTGGGAATTCATCGCAAAAAATGCGGGGAGGACAATGTTTATGTCGTCGATGATTTCTTCGACTATGGCGGAAAGTTTCTTATTTAGTGCGGGCGAAAGTGCTTCACCGAAGGCTACCTCGTTGCCTATTTCAATCCCATAAACTGCTAAAAGTTGGGGCATGTCATAACCGCAGCGAACACCGAGTTCCATCAGTTCAAAGATATTTATGCCGTGGGAAGAGAAGAGATGGAGCGTGCCGTGCCGGTCATCTTCGCCGATTTTTTTCAGTTCCCCCAGTTTTCCGTTCCGTGTGGTCATGGCATCGATGATAAAGAGCGTATCATAACCGATAATCAGATCGAAGAGGGTAAGGCCGATCATGGCGCTTGACGCCACATCCGCCCTGGGGATTCTGTACCGTAGCTTCTCTACGGCCAACAACCCCACACCGTCGTCTGACAGGATGGGATTGCCCATACCAAGGATAAGTGTTTTCATAAAGTTGCTCTCAGCGGCTGATCTCCCTGATTACTTTGCCTTCATGATTCCTGATACGCGCATCCATGTGCATTGTTCCCGGTAGAGAATGAGTGGCGCAGGAGAGGCAAGGATCGTAAGCCCTGAAGGCCATTTCCACCATATTCAGAAAACCCTCTTTCACGTCCGGGCCATGGACGAATTCCTGAGCGGCCTTCTTTATCGACAGGCATATAGGCGCGGCGTTGTTCTGCGTGGCCACGATGAGGTTGACCTTCGTGAGGATGCCATTATCGTCGGTTTCGTAGTGATGAAAGAGCGTCCCGCGGGGAGCTTCCACACAACCGACGCCTTTGTTCCTCAGTTTGAGGTTCATGTTGCGGATGTCTTTGCTGGTAAGCCGGGGATCATCTGCTATGGCCACATTGTTTTCCGCGGCCTGCAGCGCGCAGATGAGGCGCGCCCAGTGGTAGGCAAGTGTATGATGAGCGGGTTTGCCTCCCAGGGTATCAAACATGATCTCCGCCTCCTTCTGTGCCAGTGGGGTTTGCATGGCATCGGCTACGTTAAGCCGGGCAAGCGGGGCGACACGGTAGAGCGATGTGCCGTTGCCTTCCTTCAGTCCCTGCCAGCCAAGCTGCCTTAAATGGTTAAGCTTGATGTAGGTCCACGGCTCCACCCATTCGCCGATATGCTGGTCGTAGTCCCGGGGGGCGAATCTCACGTATTCCTTGCCTTCCGGATCGATGACTTTGACCGTCCCGTCGTAAAACGTAACCCGGTCGTTCTCATCCACCAGGGCCATGTAGTAAGTCTTCAGTTTGTAGGCATCATTGAGGATCAGATCCACGTAAGACTTATTTGCCAGCACGACATCCTTGAAGAGCTGGATGGCGAACTTGGCGAAGTCGAGAGAGAATACGGCGGTATCTTTCACCCATTTGCGGTCCTGCTCGGTAAATCCCCGCGGTACGCCGCCGGGGAGCCCGCCTTCCGGGTGCGGCGCCTTGGTGAAAATATGCCGGATGATATCCCGGTTTCTCTTTCTGACCTCAATGACCTTCAGCCCTATTTCCTTCCCCACTTTGCCGATGACGCCAAGGATATTCCGCTCTTTTGGATCGGCGTCCGGACCAACTACAAAGTCGGGGGCGGCCAGGAAGAAAAAGTGGATATAATGGTCCTCAATATAGAAGGCATTAAATTCTAATTCCCTGATCAGCCGTGCGGCAGGCGTGGGCTCCACACTGTAGAGGTCGTCGAGGGCCTTTGTGGCGGCCATATGGTGCGCGGAAGGGCATACCCCGCATATATTCGGTACGATTCTCGTCATCTCTTCCGCGGGTCTGCCGAGGCAGAAGCGCTCAAAACCGCGCAGTTCAGTAACCTGCCAGAAGGCATCCGCTACATTACCTTTATCGTCGAGAAGAATTTCTATTTTTCCATGCCCTTCCAACCTGGTAATGGGGTCTATTGTGATTTTTCGTGCCATGTCTACTTCTCCTTATTTTTATGTTTCAGCGATGCGGAAGGGAGACCGAAACGGTAGCAGTAACCGGCCAGATCAGCAATTCCGTCGATGGTTTTCTGCGCATCTTCTTCAGTTTCCGGACCGATGAGCGCCGCAAGCCCTGAAACGAACTTTGCGCCGGCATCATCCACACCTTCAACAGGACCGAAGCAGCCCCGGCAGGGGACATTGGTTCTGATGCATGTTTCGCCGCAGCCGGAACGGATCGCCGGTCCCAGGCAGATAATTCCCTGCGCCAGAAAACACAGATCATCCTTTGCCTCCACTTCGTGTATCCGTTTAAATTCCGAAATTTCTATCTTCTGTGGTTTGGATTGATTCCGCGGGCAGGCGTCGCACAGAGGCTTGCTCGGTGCAAGTGTGGCGCCCCTGGGGGGCAAATTGCCCTCCAGTACGGCAAATACCGCATTGGCAATAAGATCCGGGGGCGGCGGGCATCCCGGCAGNNAATACGGTCTGCGGCCGGTTATTATTCGGATTTACTACTGTCGGTGCGTCTCTATAGACCCAGTCGAAAATATCTTCTTTTGACCGGAAATTTGCCAGTCCCGCGGTGCCTCCAAAACAGGCACAGGCGCCAAAAGCGAGCACAAGCTGCGATTTTTCTCTCAGCAACTTGGCCATTTCTTCCTGTTCCGAATTTCGGATGGACCCGTGCAGGATGGACAACGTTATATCGTCCTTTTTCATCTTCCGGATGCTTTCATACTTGAAGTCCATAGCAACCGGCCAGAGTACGATATCAATCGCGTCGGCAACCAAGAGGATCGCTTCGTTCAGATCCACAATTGCTTCGTCGCAGCCGCCGCAGGCCGTCAGCCAGTAAATTGCCACTTTTGGTTTTTCTGCCATAATATCCTCCAATCTAACTTTGAGACTTTATTACACCGCAGGCCTTAGCGGCCCCAGATTCTTGATCTCCTTCTTCATTGCATCAATAACGACAGGGATCTGGGCGCCTTCCGGGTCTATATTTAATGCAATCTTGAGACGTCCGGGATCTATGCCGAATTCCTTGAGGACTTTACGCAACAGTAGAATCCTCTTCCTTGCCTGGTAATTCCCAGTCTGGAAATGGCATCCCCTGTCGGGACAGCCGAGAATAAGCACTCCGTCTGCCCCTTCCTTGAAGGCATCGATGATATGTGTGGTATCCACCTTGCCGCTGCATGTGATCGGAATAAGGTTTTTCAACTGTTTCTCATAGCCGTTGGTGTTCAGATAACCCCACCCGAACTTACAGGAGAAGCATACCAGTTTGGGGGTGAATTCCGTCATATTGTCCTCCTTATGCAAAGTATATCGTATTAAAGCGAAGCATAGACTTCCGAGATGCGCTCTTCCATGTCGGACCCGGTCAATTCCCTGGCTCCAGCCGGGCAAGCAGATACGCACATACCGCAAGCCTTACATTTAAACATGTCCACTGTGGACACAAGATGGCCATTTACTGCCTTGAGCTGGACCGCGCCGTATTGGCAGGAGGAAACACATATACCGCAGCCGCTGCAAAGATCCTCGTGAACGACAACAGAGGGCAGCTCATTCTGAATGCCTATGGAGATACAGGCCTTGCACGAAACACACGGACCGCAGCACAGACAGCGTCGGGCTTCTTCGATTGCCTCCTTGAGAGTAAACCCCTTCTCGAACATCTGAAAGTGTATCCGTTTTTCCGGTGGAAGCCATACGACATCAGGTTCATGCTTATAATCGTAATCTTTCAATTGGGGAATATCGGATCCTTCGTATTCCTTTTTCCTGCCTGCCTTGAGGTCCAGACCCTTGAAGTACCGCTCGATGGATTCGGCTGCTTCCTGTCCCTCCCGCATGGCATCTACCATAAAGCCGACTCTTCGGACATCACCGCCGATAAAGACCCAATCTTTGATATTACTTTGGAGGGTAAGGGAATCGACAACCAGCCGACCGTGTTCATCCAGAAAGCCTTCTTTTTCCAGAAAATCCTTGTCTGCAATCTGCCCCACAGTGATGATAAGTATATCGCCATTAATGGTGATCGTATCATTGACGTCGAAAGCGGGATTGAATCTGCCCTTTTCGTCGAAGACATGGGTGCATTTAGGCGATACGATGCCGTCAAACTGTGCGTCTTTACCCAGTATCTTGTTTACCCCGCGGGAATAGATGATCCTGATACCTTCTTCCCATGAGCCTTGGATTTCCTCATGATCGGCAGGAATGCCGTCCTTAGATTTCTTGTCTTCGCATTCGAGAGCAACTACAGTAACATCGCCTCCCAGTCTCCTGGCTGACCGCGCCACATCAAAGGCAACGTTGCCGCCGCCGATGACGATAACCTTTTTACCGCCGAGGTAATCTCTCACCAGGATTCCGCGGCTGACCTCGTATAGGAATGTCTGTCCGTAAACGATGCCCTCCAGATCCTGATTTTCCACAAACTCCCAGCCAAATGTAAGCACCCTTGGCGCGGGCGTGCCTTTGGCAATAAACACCGCTTTGTATCCGTCCTTCCTGAGTTTTTCGAGAGTCAGTTTTCGTTCGCCGATCCTGGAGTTGTATTTTACTTCGATGCCGGCAATTCTAAGAATGTTTTCAATTACCCTCTGGAGAATAAGCTTAGGTAAACGATAGTGGGGAATAAGCCAAAGAGCACCTCCCAATCTGTTTGTTGCCTCGAAGATGGTAACTCTATAGCCCTTTTTGCTTAGATGAAAGGCGCACATCAAACCGCCTGGACCGCCGCCGATCACTGCCACGTTTTCCTTGTCCTTGACGACATCGTATTCCTTTTTTTTATCCATATAATTGAGGTAAAAATCGGATACAAACCTTTTCAGAAGCCTACGTCTAATGGAGCCTCCTTTGCTCTGATAATTACAGCCCAACTCACAAACACCGCATACATAGCCGCAAATTGGGAAAAGGGGATTATTTTCGAAAAGATAATCACCAATCTGTATCAATCCTTCTTTGGCCTGCGCCGGATCTTCCGGCAGCAGTGAAATGAGTACGTTTGTACGCTGAATATCCTCATTGACCGGACATTGTTTTTGGCAAGGCGGCAGAAACTGCTTAATAGCGGGTTCCACACGTTTTTCTCCGACGTTAATGGCATTCCACATCTTGGTTCCTCCCTCATTTTTTCTGACAGACAAGGAGCGCTTCAAGCTAACTAAGTTGCGCTTCAAGCTAACTACTGATCATATCGGCTCACATATATAGCAATACTAATGCCATATAAATTTATTCTTAAATTTCCTTAATGTGAGCTACTCAGTAAAACATATATACCCTTTTGGGTGGGTAACATCACCCCTTTTTAGGTACGTATTACCCCCGGTGATTTCATGATGAAGAGTTACCAAAAACAGTTAGCAATTCTTTGGACGGGTCCATCTTTTTACTTGCACAATCATATGAAATAGCATAATTCTTTCGCGATTCGTCATCCCTTGGCGACCTAAATGCAGTTATTTGAGCAGAATGCTGGGTAGTTTCATTTGAGAGAGATTCATGGAAAAATCGGCAAAAAAGAGCAGGAAAATTTTAATTATTGATGATGAAGAAGCCATCCGGGACGGATGTCAGCAGGTTCTCACACGCAAAGGATATCATGTCGATTGTGCGGGAGATGCTGTCAACGGCCTGCAAATGGGACTGAGAAATTCCTATGACGTGATTTTGCTGGATGTCAGAATGCCCAACGTGAGCGGTATGGATATCCTGAAGAAACTGAAAGAAGAAAAAAATGTATCCGCCAAAGTCATTATCGTCACCGGTTTCGGGACAATACCGCTGGCGGTAGAAGCGATGCGTCAAGGCGCATTCAATTTTCTCACAAAGCCATACTCTGCTGCTGAGCTCAACGAAGCGGTAAGCGTTGCGCTTAAGGATGATGAACCAGTCGGCCAAAACCGTTCTCTTCTCATTGGATCCAGCGACTACATGAAAGAACTCAAAGATTCAATCATGCGTATAGCGCAGACCGACAGCACTGTTTTGATTACCGGATTGAGCGGTACCGGAAAGGAACTTGTAGCGCGCACCGTTCACCAATTAAGTAGACGGGCAGATCGGCCGTTTATTCCTGTTGATTGTTCGTCGCTGGCTGAAAATCTAATGGAGAGCGAACTTTTCGGACATGTCAAGGGCTCCTTCAGCGGTGCCACGGAATCACGCGAAGGCCGTTTCCAGATGGCGGATACAGGGACTTTATTTCTTGACGAAATTTCCAATATCAATTTGAATATTCAGGCAAAGTTGCTGAGGGTGATTCAGGAACAGGAAGTTCCACGGGTAGGCAAATCGTCGCCCGAAAAAGTTGATGTACGGTTAATAGCGGCAACCAACAGTGATTTACATGCTGAAATCGCAGCGGGAAAATTCAGAGAAGACCTGTTTTACCGTCTCTCAGTTGTTCCTTTGGATATAAAGCCTCTGAAAGAGCACAAGGCGGATATCCTTACTATCGCCGAGCATTATCTCGATTATTATCAAAAAAAGCATAAGAGCAAAGTAAGGCGCCTTTCTGAAGAAGCAAAAAAATCGCTATTGTCATACAAGTGGCCCGGAAACGTCAGAGAACTGAAAAATACCATTGAACGCTTGTGCGTCCTTTGCGACCACGAAACAGTAAATTTATCAGATATTTTTTACTATGGTCAGGGTGAAGGAGCAAAAACGCCGGTAGTGGATTCTTCCTCAGGCAGGGTAACCCTCGTCGATGTCGAAAAAGAGCACATCGAAAAGGCTCTTAAACACTTCCATTTTCAGATTAACAAAACGGCAGAATTCCTCGGTATCAACAGAAAGACTCTGAGAATAAAAATACGCAGCTTCAATATAAAGACAGAGTATTAATCAAGGGGTGTTTTGCCCCTTAAGCATATTTTTACAGCTTATCCTAATAATATAATCAATTAATTCAATATCTTATAAACTGGCATTATCTTTGCTACTATTGAAATAAAAAAGTATTATGGAGGTGTTATCATGACNNTACGAAGTGTTTATGGCGGAAGATGGGAAAACCGGCGTTGAGATGTGGAAATCAGTAAATCCGGATCTGGCCATTATCGATATGATGATGGAAACTTGGGGTGAGGGCTTCGAAGTATTGAACAAAATCCGCGCCACCGATACGGGAAAAGAAACGCCTCTTTTTATGCTGAGCGCTGTCGATCTTCAGGGCCCTTACAACTCCTTTGAACCGCCTCCGGAATTCCCCAAAGTCAATAAGGTATTGCAAAAGCCCATAAAAGCGGATGACCTTCTCAATTACATTGCTAAGGAACTGGGCAGCAAATAGCCATGACAAACAAGTCTGGAAAACATCTTATTCTTATCATCGATGATGAAGAAGCTCTTCGTGACGGGTGCAGTCAGGTGCTGGAAAAAGCCGGATACGCTGTGCTTACTGCCGAGCAGGGAATCGAGGGCATCAAGCTAGCACGGGAACACTTACCTGATATGGCTTTTATTGATCTCAAAATGCCCAATATATCGGGGATGGAAATAATTGAGATTCTCTCACGGGACATACCTGATATTGTTCTCGTCATGATCACGGGATTTGCGACTATCGTCTCGGCAGTCGAAGCCATGCAAAAGGGCGCTTACGACTATCTTCCCAAACCATTTAACCCTGATCAATTAAGAGTTCTGGCAAAGCGCGGGCTGGAACACCGCAACCTCAAAATCGAGACGAAGAGACTCAGGGTAGAAAAAGACCTGATGGAAAGAAACTTCATTACTTTTGTAAGCCACGAAATGCGTTCTCCGCTTGTCGTTATCCGGCAATATATCGAGGCGCTGAACGAAATAGCGGGAGACCGCTTCGACAAAGACGTTAAGGAAATCATTGACCGATGCAGAAAACGCATCCAGAATCTTGAGGAACTGGTTGAACACTGGCTGGACATCAGCCGGATAGAGGATGGAACCTTTGCACAGCAGAAAGTCAGTTTGAGCTTGGATTCCATCATTTCCCGGAGCGTGGAGGAAATGATCCCTCTCTGCCGGAAGAGGGGAATTTCTTTGGAAACTAATATTCCCCAAAAGTTACCCCAGATAACAGGAGACGCGGAAAGCTTGGTCCGCGTTTTTACCAACATTATCGGCAACGCGACAAAATATACTCCTGAGGGGGGCAAAATAACAGTTACCTGTCAACACGACGAATTTTACATTAACGTCAGCATCGCGGATACGGGGATGGGTATTCCCCCAGACAAGCTTTCGTTGATTTTCGAGCCTTTTTTCAGATGTGGCGAGAAAAATGAAAAACACAGCGGTTCCGGTCTGGGATTGACATTCTGCAAAAAAATAATGGAGTCACACAAAGGCTGTATCGCAGTTTCGTCAAAGGAAGGCGAGGGAACGACGTTTGTGCTCACATTCCCCTCCCAAATTGATCCGGAACGAAAATTTTCCGGGACAATTTCTTAAATCTATTTGAAGAGTAATGTCTTTTCAGGTAAGCTAATTAAAAACCTTTGAGACAATTTATATGAATTACCATGATGAAGAAAGTTATCGTTTTCATAATAATGATGTTGCGGACAAATGCTTTTGCTGCAATCAAAACGCGCCGAGGCTGCTGATTGTCCGGCATGTCGAAAGCGGGAAGATGGTTCATCTTTGCCCGGAATGTATGATAAATTACACCGATGATTATCTTTTGGACAACACAAGACCGTGGCTCGGCCCCAAGGGAAATACGTAAATAGAACTGTAAAAAATCTCTCCCGGGGATGAATTATTTTGATACTTTGGCGGGAAATGACGGCATTGGCCTTGCGTATCAACACCACCATTGAAAAATAGATAACAGCTATGGGGGTGATCAATGATGGCCGCAAAGAAAAGGAGTCAGCCACACTCATGAACTATGACGATATAGAATATTATCTATTTCATGAGGATGACACCCCGGACAGGTGTTTCCTCTGCTCGCAGGTCATGCCTCGGCCGATCGTCGTTCGGCATATAGAAACCATGAAGATGATCCATCTTTGTGAAGGCTGTTTTATCAATAACTTCTCTGACTACCTCCTCGATAATACCCGGCCCTGGCTCGATGGGGAGCATACCGGTTACAAAGGAGCCGAACCGAGGCTTCGGCGCATCGTCGTTGCCATCAAGCAGGTGCCAGACACGACTCAGGTGAGGGTAGATCCCGACACGGGCACCCTGATCCGGGAGGGCGTGCCTTTTATCATGAACCCCTTCGACACCCACGCCATCGAAGAGGCGCTCCGGATCAAGGACCTGTTCGGGTGTTCCGTAACTGTTCTCACCATGGGTCCCCCAAATTCCGTGGCGACCCTCCGCAAGTGTCTGGCCATGGGTGCGGATGACGCCATCCTCATCTCGGACCGGGCTTTCGGCGGAGCGGACACGTTGGCGACGAGCTTTGTATTAGCCGAGGCTATACGCAGGAGCGGACAGGAACGGGGGCGTGTGGATTTGGTGATCTGCGGCAAACAGACCATTGATGGCGACACGGCACAGGTAGGCCCCGGCATCGCTACACGCCTGGGATTGAGCCAGCTGACACTGGTGGATCGGATCCTGACGATAGATCCGCGAGGCCGCACCATTACTGTGCGCCGCAAACTGGAGGGTCGCAGAGAGGTTATCCGAGCCCCGCTCCCCTCATTGTTGACGGTAGTCCGCGAGATCAACCAACCCCGGTACTCATCAGTCACCCGCCGCATCGCTGCTGAAACACCCACCCTCGAAGTATGGGACAATACATTTCTGCAGCTTCCGGCCAACAAGATCGGCCTAAAGGGATCACCAACCAATGTCAAGCGCATCTTTGCGCCTGAACGCCAGCCTGGCGAGATACTGGGTGATGGGGAGAGAGACCCGGAAGGCGCAGTACAGGAGCTAATCCGAAAACTCATCGAACGAGATCTGTTGGTGACATGACGAGGCAAAGGAGCGGGGCAGCCTCACGGACACATGGAGTCAAAGAAAATGGAAAAGGAACAAAAAACGATGGAACGGAAACCAAAGCGGCCACGTGGTAAGGCGCGACTGATCCAAGGCAAGTGTATCGGTTGCGAGAGGTGTGAGCCCGGCTGTCCGGTGGATGCCATTTCCGATTCCGTAACCGCCAAGCCGATTATCGATATCGAACGATGTACAGGTTGCCGCAAGTGTGTAAAAATCTGCCCCGTGGCTGCCCTCGAGATGTACTACACTGATGCGGAACTCGCTCTCATCGAAGAGCTCCGGAGTAAAGGAGAATGGAAGGAGCCGGTTGAGGCCAAACCCGCGGCTGCGGCAGACCAGAGCCACCAGGGGGTATGGGTGTTTGTGGAACAGCAGGACGGCATTGCCGCCAGTGTGAGTTGGGAATTGTTGGGCGTGGGCAAGACTCTCGCGCGTGATCTGGAAGTAGACCTTTGCGCTTTCGTTCTCGGTGAAGGGGTGGAGCATCTCCCCCAGGAAGCCTTCTCTTACGGCGCAAAAAAAGTGTATCTGATCGATGACCCTGTTCTCAAGAACTACCGGACCGAACCTTATGCAATGAGCGTCGTGGACCTCGTTCGCAAGCATAAGCCGGAGGCAGTCTTGATGGGGGCTACCGGCCTGGGCCGGGATCTTGCCGGCGCCGTTGCCACTATACTGGAGACCGGCCTGACCGCTGACTGTACGCACTTGAATATTGACAAGGAACGGAGGCTCCTTGAACAAACCCGCCCCGCCTTCGGCGGAAACATTATGGCGACGATTCTTAATCAACATCGCCGACCTCAGATGGCCTCTGTTCGACCCCACGTGATGCGAAAGCCTGATCCGATCGATGGGGCAACGGGAGAAATCATCCGCGAACCGTTGAACATGGAGGAGCAGGACATAAAAGCCAAAGTGCTGGAGATCATCCGGGATGAGCGGGGGCTTGGGCATGTGGATATCGCCGGCGCCGAAATCTTAGTCTCGGGCGGCCGTGGAATGCTGGGCCCGGAGAACTTCAAAATCCTGGAAGAACTGGCCGATGTTTTGGGTGGGACAGTGAGCGCCTCGCGAAGCGCTGTTGATGCGGGGTGGATGCCATATGATCACCAGGTGGGCCAGACCGGAAAAACCGTGCGTCCCAAGATCTACATCGCCTGTGGCATCTCCGGTGCAATCCAGCACCTGGTGGGGATGCAGGACTCCGACCTGATCATTGCCGTCAACCGGGACCGGGAGGCGCCCATCTTTGAGGTCGCCCACTACGGGATCATAGGAGACCTCTTCGAGGTAATACCGGCACTCACCCGCCGTTTGCGCGAGATCGTAACAACCCCCGGTAGTTCCAAGAACAACAGCGGTATGGTCTCAGGAGACAAGTCATGATCACTCACACAGACAACACAATATTTGCGATCATTCTGACCGCTTCACTCTTCACCTTCGGCTTTTCCGTTGCACGGCTCGTGCGGGCGATTCGACTGGGAAAACCTGACCTTCGACTCCGTGAATCTCTAATGAAGCGCTTCGTAACCATGCTTGGATATGCCTTCGGCCAAAAGCGTGTCCTCGATGAGTTATTCGGCCTGAACCACTTCTTCCTCTTCTGGGGATTCATGATCCTCTTTTTTTACAATACGACATTCATACTGAACGGCCTCTTTCCGGAATTTTCCTTGAGCCTGGCGGGACCATTGCTGTATCCCATCCTGACACTTTTGTTTGATCTTGTGCCATTATTAGTCATCCTCTGTGTGATCATTGCGCTTTGCCGCAGAGTTGTGGTAAAACCTGCTCACATCGACTACCGGAGTGTCGATGCCTTTATTATCCTGGGCCTTGTCCTTGCTCTCATGATACTCTATTACGGATACCACGGTTCCGCAATCGCCCTGGAAAACACGAATACGCCAGTATTAATGCCTTTCACCCGGGGCTTTGTGGCCCCAATTATGTCTGCCGTTTTTGGAAGCGCTTTGCCCACAGCCGGCCGGGTTTTCTGGTGGCTTCACGCCCTTGTTTTCCTGACTTTTTTAAATTACCTGCCCTACAGCAAACACCTGCATATCCTCACAGCCATACCCAACTGTTTTTGCCGGTCATTCGAACCGGTGCGGACCGTACCACGCGAAGTCTTCGGACCGGGGCGTAGCTATGGGGCCTCGCGGATGGATCAGTTTTCCTGGAAAGATCTATTAGATTTCACATCCTGCACCGAGTGCGGGCGGTGCAACCAGATCTGCCCCGCCACGAACACGCACAAACCTCTCAATCCACGCTTAATGATCCATGACGGGAAAATCAATCTCTTCGCGAATTCAGAGAAGCTCCATAACGGTAACCGATCGGACGGGCTCATGCCTCTTATCGTGGAGAAAGACGTCTCCGCTAATGGATCGGTGGGAGAGGACGCCCTCTGGGACTGCACGACCTGCGGGGCCTGCATGGCGGTATGTCCGGTTCTTATCGAACACGTACCGAAAATCATCAAGATGAGACGCCACCTTGTCGAGAATCTGGCTAAGTTTCCGAACGAGCTCGGTATTTTTTTTGAAGCCCTGGAGCAGCGGTCAAATCCCTGGGGTCTTGCCCCGAGCGACCGGACGCGATGGGCCAAAGGTCTTGATATACCTGTTCTTTCCGAGCTGCCTGAGGGGGAACATGTGGAGTATCTATTTTACGTCGGCTGCGCAGGGTCTTTCGATAGCAGGGCCCGGAAGGTAGCCGTGGCTCTGGCAAAGATATTGAAAGCTGCGGGTGTGAAATTCGGGATTCTGGGCGTTGAAGAGAAGTGCTGCGGCGACTCGCTCCGAAGGCTCGGTAATGAGTTCGTCTTCGAGAAAATAGCCAAAGAAAACGTTGAGCTCTTCGCCAAGCGCGGGATCCAAAACATTATCTGTTACTGTCCCCACTGCTATACGACACTGAAGAACGACTATGCCCAGTTTGGATTGACACCTCGCATCAGTCATTACACAGAGCTCCTGCCCGAATTGATCCAGCAGGGACGTCTCAAACTATCCAGTGGTAACGGGGACGACCGGATTTTATTCCATGACTCCTGTTATCTGTGTCGCTACAACGGATTGTTTGATCAGCCTCGCGGACTCATCAAGTCGGCGACCGGCAAGGCGCCGCTGGAAATGGATCGGTCAGGGCAAAAGAGCTTCTGCTGCGGTGCCGGAGGTGGTCGCATGTGGATGGAAGAAGACCCGGCCGATCGGATCAACCTCAACCGTGTTCGCGAAGCTCTCGGCAAGAATCCGGACACGATTGCCGTTACCTGCCCATACTGCATGACCATGTTCGAAGACGGTGTGAAAGACCTTCAAGCGGACAAACGTGTCAAGGTCATGGACATCGTCGAGATCGTCGCTGAGCGGATACAAGCGACTTGATACCAATTCGCATTCATTCGTCTACCTTTGTTGGCTGCGTCGTCGGCTTCCTCAGCGAATAACCTGAAGGTCACGCGTGTACAATACGCTTCCGGAGCCTCCTCCTTGCCGCCGCGTTATCCTTTGAAAGCGAAATGGTATAACATATTAAAGATCATACGTGATTTTGGCAGACAACAAAAAAACAGCCAACATCAATACAGGCTATCTTCGTATATTTTTATTATTTACAAATTATACCAAAAGAGTTATCTTGTCTATATGTTAACGTCTTTATTTATTTGACACAAAATATTGTTCATTGTATTGCCCAATTTGAAATTGGAAGGAAGCGGTTTATCATCATGTTCATCATCACCATTCCCTTAAAGCACATTATCCTTGATCCGGCAAAGCCTGTTGACCTCTCTGTCCTTTCGGAACAAGATGCCATCGAATTGATCAAAAAAGCCTACGGTTTTCCGAATGAAACATTCTCCTGCATTCACCTGTTGTGCCTCATGTATGTCGTTTTCAAGTTGTACGACCCGGCAGTCAACTGCGGCCTCGACTTCGCCGAAGCCTATGAGATGGCTTTGGCCAACCAGAAGGCGGTGATTCATTGATGAGGAAAAAAGATCTGACCAGATGCTTCCTTCTTTTTAACTTGGATATAATTTATGCCAAAAATTAAAGATATTCCAAAAATCGATCGCCCACGTGAGCGATTTCTCCAAAAAGGAGCCGATGCGCTTTCAAAAAGCGATCTTTTGGCTATTCTTATTGGGAGTGGCATTAAAGGGAAAAATGTAAAACAACTTTCCGAGCAGATAATTAGAAAATTTGGAAATAAATTTTTAGACATAACTGTTGATGATTTATTAGAGATTTCAGGGATTGGGCAAGCTAAAGCATTACAAATTGCTGCTGCAATTTCTTTAGTAAAAAGATTCTATGCGGACAAAAAAACAAACGAGAAAATTATTAAAAATTCTCAAGATGTCCTATCGCTCACTTACGATTTAAGAGATAAGAAAAAAGAACATTTGGTTTGTTTGTATCTTAACGCAAGAAATTCACTGCTTAAAAAGGAAATTATTAGCGTAGGTTTGTTGGACAAAGCGCTGCTTCATCCAAGGGAAATTTTTTATCCAGCGACGGAATTAAACGCAGCCAGCCTTATTTTAATTCATAACCACCCATCGGGTGATTCTTCGCCTAGCGAAAAAGATCAACAAATTGTCGAAAAAATCGTGCAGGCGGGCGCGATAATGGGAATACCCGTTATTGATTTTATTATCATCTCCGAATACGATTATTACAGTTTTTATGAAAAGCTAAAGAATGTAAAGAATGGGTTTGATTATGTTGCAGATGGGATACAAACAACTCTTATACATAGCGAACATCAACCCCGTTTTCTAAAAGGTGAGTTGCAAAGCTATGCCGTAAACTACGGATGAATGGCTAAAAAGAGGCATGAAAGAAGGATTAGAATATGCCAATACAATTACTTTCAAATCTTAATTATCCAATCGGCAACATTATCAATCAGGAATTGCAAAATGCTGAAAATGTGCAGATGGCAGTAGCATTTTTAAAATATTCTGGTATTAGAGTAATTGAAAATTCGTTAAATCACTGTTTATCAAAAGGTGGAAATATAGAGCTTATTGTTGGACTAGATTTTAAAACCACAGATCCAAAATCAATTCACTATTTTATCAACCTGCAAAAATCAAATTCAACTGTGAAATTTTATTGTTTTGGAGACAGAGAAGAGAATAAAACGAATATTGTTTTTCATCCTAAAATTTATCTTTTTCAAAATAAGCGAGAAACAACAGGGATTGTTGGCAGTACAAATCTTACACAAGGCGGCTTAATGACAAATTTTGAAGTAAACACCATTTTCAAAGAGATAAAACCTCTGTATTTTTCTCAACTTCAGGCAATTTATAATTCTGTAAAATTTACTGATTCCGTTTTTTCTCCAGATGAGGAATATTTAGTAGGCTATTCAGATGTTTATAAAGCGTTTTTAGAAAACGAGTCAAATGCAAAAAATGATCGTGGCATTCAAAAAATCGTAAAAGAAATGCAAAAAAAGGAAGAAAGACTTCCCGGTACTATTCCATCTATAAAATCTTTAATTATTGACATCATAAAAAAGTATCAGCAAACAGGAAACGAGTATGTGCAATTACAAGATATTTACGAAGAACTTGAAAAAGTTGTAGCAGAGAAAAAATTAAATTATAAAATGGATACCTTTAGGAATAGCGTTCGTGGAGAATTGAATAAGCATGAAGATGAAAGTAAACATCCTGACAATATGCATTTATTTATTCGTTCATCAGAGCGTAAAGGGCTTTATTCTCTCACAGAAAAAGGGAGAAATTATCAAGGTCGTTGATTAAAAAAAATGGCACAACATATTTCAATAAAAAATTCGCCAAATAAAATTATGCAAAGTCTTTTTGCAAATATTTGCAAGCAATTTGAGAGAGGGCTTTCAAATATTCGTTCTTCTTTAAAATTTCAAGAAGTTTATGAAGAAAACTTTAAAGAATCAGAGAACGATAATGTTTTTATAACTTGGCGAACAGTAGACAAAAAAAAGAAACACTTGAGTTGCATTTTGATTCTCAAAAAAATCAAATCACAAATTGTTATCTGGTAAAGTAATGATTACTAATCCGCCCTACAACCTTTCAGGCAATGGCTTAAAATGGAAAGGGAATAAAACAGGTGGAGATTGGTATATGGTTAATGAGCATTGGGATAAGATGACAGCAGCTGATTACCTGCAATTTACAAGAGAATGGATTGCAGAATGTCATAAAGCTCTAAAAGAAACAGGATCAATATATATTGCTTGCAGTTATCACAACATCGGCGAAGTAATGATTGTTTTAAAACAACTTGATTTCAAGATAAACAATATCATTACTTGGTATAAGACGAATGCAATGCCAAATATGACAAGGAGAGTATTTACCCACGCAACAGAATTTGTAATTTGGGCTGTCAAAGGTGCAGGCTGGACTTTTAATTATGAAAAAATTAAAGAGATAAATCCTGAAAAACAAAAAGACGGAGCCGAAAAGCAAATGCGTGATTTTTGGGAATTACCCTTAGTTCAAGGCAAGGAGAGAGCTCGAGGACAAGATGGTAAAGCGTTGCATCCAACCCAAAAACCCGAAGAAATGTTAAAAAGAATCATTTTAGCAAGCTCAAATGAGAACGATACTGTTTTAGATCCGTTTTTAGGAAGCGGAACAACTGCCGTTGTGGCTCAACGATATGGTCGCAAATGGATTGGTATTGAAAAAGAAAAGCAATATATAGAGATTGCTAAAAAAAGATTAGGGATTTAATTACAAAGAAAATCATACATCACATAACCGCGTATATTTGGCTACGGCTTTTACACTTTATATGGTCAGGTCTTAAAAAATAAGTTTTTCAATAAGCATTCGCCGGGCTAAACTTTCCGATGCCTTCCGCCACAGGCGTGGCCTTTTTGTTGCTCAGGTCGTTGGCGAGTCGATGAATCGACGGATACCTAACGGTTCATGGTGCCTCTTCAGGATCAACCCCGGTGGTAGTCGTCAAGGCAAGGTGGTACTTGTAAGACATCGGGATATTGTCGATACTGAAATAGGTGGGAATTACACTGTTAAAGTATACGAGAGCAGAAAAGAGATTTTACCTGATGGTACGTGGCATCATACGTCAATCATTCTCAAGCCTGACACGACAGTATCAGGGTACGAGCCGATTATTCTCAGCGAGGAGCAAGGTATTAATTTGAAGGTCGCGGAACTAGTTGCTGGTACGGAAAGGGGTCAAATCTGCCGTTGACCTTTGTGAAATATTGGGGACGTTCTATTAAATTTACAACTTCCGCAAACCCACGCCAATCATGCATTTCCGGCCATGCCTTACGGCATGGGATCGTTCTTCAATCGCCTTTTTATGAGGACAGTTACCCGCCTATGTGTGACGGTAAAACAGCGGATGGCAAAAGTTGCGTCACCCGTGTGGGAGAAGACTGGCAGTGAATGCCTATTTTAGAAAAGCAAAATCCAGTTAGATTAATATATATTGAATATTTAATATCATTGTGATATCATAAGTCATGCCTAGAAAGATTAGAGAATTAATTGCCGAATTAGAAAGAGCTGGTTTTGCAGAGCGAAGTGGTAAGGGAAGCCATAGAATATTTATTCATAAAAATTGTCTATTTAATGTTGTTATATCCGGTAGATCTGGTGCAGATGCGTTGCCTTATCAGGAAAAAGATTTAAAAAGAGCTTTAAGGGAGATAAAGAAATGAATAAAAAAATAAGTGACAATTATTTTAAAATTGTTGAATGGTCAGAAGAAGATAATTGTTATGTTGGTTCCGCTCCAGGTTTGTTTATCGGCGGGGTTCATGGCAAAAATCAGGATAAAGTTTTTAAAGAGCTTTGTGATATTGTTGAAGAAACAATAGCCATTATGTTGAAAGACGGTCGTCCATTACCTAAGGGGAATTTTAATAAAAAATATTCTGGCAAAATTGCGCTGAGAATACCGCCTGAATTACATAAGGTGTTGGCCGTTAAAGCCATGCAAGAGGGTGAAAGCATAAATAAATATATTGTTCATAATCTTTCAATGGCAATCTAATTAATGCGAATATTAGAACAGATTACTTGTTATTGTTCATACCGAAAGAAGCGGCAGAGTAAGAATAATAAACACACGGAAATATTGGGGATGGTTCTATTAAATTTACAACTTCCGCCAACCTACGCCAATCATGCATGTCCGGCCATGCCTGACGGCGGGGATCGTTCTTCAATCGCGTTTTTATGAGGACAGTTACCCGCCTGTGTGTGACGGTAAAACAGCGGATGGTAAAAGTTGCGTCATCCTCGGGAAGGAGGCTGGCAGTGAATGTCTATTTTAGAAAAGCAAAATCCAGTTCCGGTTCAAGAAACGTAACACTTATTTCCGTTATGCATATATTGATGTATTTATTGCTTGCAGAAAGTAACGAAAAGTGTTACTTTAGCCAAGCGTTCCAGTAATGGATGGAAACTATGCATGGACAAAAATTCATATCTGAGTTGACGGCAAACGGGCATTATAGCTTAACCACGAAAGAAGCAGTCAATGCTTTAGGCTCTTCACCAGTTGCGACTCGCGCGGCACTCCGGCGTTTGCGGCAAAAAGGCGAACTGGCCATGCCTTATAAAGGCTTTTATGTAATTGTCCCCCCGGAATTCAGAAATATTGGTTGCTTGCCGGCAAGCCATTTTATCCCCTATCTGATGAATCATCTGGGAGAAAAATATTACGCTGGTTTGCTCAGCGCCGCCGAATATAATGGAGCGGCTCACCAACGCCCTCAGGTCTTTCAGGTTGTCGCAGCTAAAAACAAGCCTGAGATCATTTGCGGGCAGGTGCGGGTGGTATTTATTGCCAGAAAAAACATGGAAAAAATACCCACCTTAGATTTTAAAACCCCCAGAGGATACTTGAAAATCTCAACGCCGGCGGCAACGGCTTTTGACCTTGTGGGCTATCCGCATCACGCGGCGGGATTTGATAATGTGGCAACAATCCTGGCTGAGCTTGCCGAAAAACTTGATGGCAATGAATTGATAAAAATAGCAGAGCTTTCACCGATAGCGTGGGCTCAAAGGCTTGGTTATCTTCTCGATCTGGTAGGAGCGCAGAATAAAACTGAAGAATTGTCGGAATATATCGCTCAAAAGAAACCTGTGGTGGTGCCGCTTGTTCCATCACAACCCTGCCAGGGGATAAGCCGTTTAAAACGCTGGCGAATCATGATAAATGCAAAAGTGGAGGCGGAGGTTTGATACCCCAGGACTTTATATCAGAATGGAAAAAATCCGCCCCCTGGCTCGAAACTTATCAGGTGGAGCAAGACCTAATCATCAGCAGGGCGCTGGTCGAGATGTTCAACAATTCTCTTCTGGCTGAAAATCTGGCTTTTCGCGGCGGCACGGCGCTTTTCAAACTTCATATAGCCCCGTTGCGCTACTCTGAAGATATTGATCTGGTCCAGGTGCATGCAGGTTCCATCGGATCTGTCATGGATGCCATTCAGGAAAAGCTCAATTCCTGGCTGGGCGCGCCAAAACGTGGCAGGTCTGAAGGAAGGGTAACATTGACCTATCGGGTGCTCTCTGAAGAAGGAGTTCCTCTAAAGCTCAAAATAGAAATAAATACACGAGAGCACTTCGCCATCCTTGGATTTGAAAAGCGAAACTTCACTGTCCGATCCCGCTGGTTTTCCGGAAGCGCTCCCATCCTGACCTATCAACTTGACGAACTGCTGGGCACCAAGATGCGGGCGCTGTATCAGCGGAAAAAAGGGCGAGACCTTTTTGACTTGTGGAAGGCGCTGACAACTACCGAGGCGCAACCCAAACGGGTGATTGATTGCTTCCTGCAATATATGGAGCGCGAAGGGCACAAAGTATCGCGTGCCGAGTTTGAACAGAATCTGCTAGAGAAGATTAATGATCCCCGGTTTTTCAATGACATCAAGTCGGTGCTGATAAAGGATGATGATTTTAATTTTCATATAGCAACAGAATTTGTCATGAATCAATTGGCGCCCCTGATCCCAGGCGAAACGTGGCAAGGGAAAGCACAAGAGTAGGTTTCTAAGCTGGAGCAATCATGCTCGATTCCAAATGTTTAGACCTCCAAACTGTTTCGGTTCAAGCTACAAGCTTGAACCAGCCTATAATACCATTTCGCCATCAAATATTAAACAGTAGTACGGGTCTTCAGACCCGTTGAACACGCGAACCTGAAGGTTCGGACTACATTGCCTCGTTATCCTTTGAAAGCAAAATGGTATAAGAACTTCCTTTTTGCGAGGTGAAGTATAGAAAGGGTTCTTGTCTAATTCACTTTTTCCAGTTCCTGGACAAGCGTTTCCAAATGTGGACGCTGGTTGATATTATAAAAATCAATTCATGAGGGGCAAGGGGGTCGCCCTTAAGTTATTAAGTTATTGTTTGATAAGATGATAACTATTCTCCTTGCGGAAAGAATGGTGTCAGGTCTCGAAAAATAAGTTTTCGATAAGCATTTACCTGTCTGGATTTTCACGAATAAATAAGATTGACAATACATCAACTTTGATGTATTGTCTAAAACAGATTGGAGGTATACTTGTATACGCTTGTATTCTACACAAATGTTCAGGACGATTCGCCTATTGATGATTTCCTGGATAGTCTGGATAAGAAGTCGCGGGCGAAAGTAGCCGCGCACTTATCGCTGCTGGAAGAGCATGGTCCGCATCTTAGGAGACCTTATGCTGATAGCGTCAGAGGAAAAATCAGGGAATTGAGAATACAGCAAAGTTCGAATCAGTACCGTATTCTCTATTTCTTCCACTGGCGTGATCAAATTGTATTGGCACATGCTTTTTCTAAAAAAACACAGCAACTAAAAGAGAAAGACATTGTGTTGGCAGAAAAACGCATGGAGAATTGGTTACAACGTTTTCCGACAGGAGTATAAAAATGAAAAAAAGTAAAGTTCGTACATTTCAAAGCAGATTAAAAGAGGATATGAAAGACTCGGAGTTCAAAGCTCACTATAAAGAAGAGAGGCAAGCGCTTATGCTCGCGATGAAGATTGCGAAGTTGCGCGAAAAGAAAAGCTTGTCGCAGTTGCAACTTGCAAAGCTTATGGGCACCAGTCAGCAGGCTATCTCTCGGCTCGAAAGCGGCGCGTATGAGGGATTTACGCTCAAGACTCTTGAAAAGATCGCCGAAGTAACCGGGACGCGTGTAGAAATAAAATTTGTTACGGCATAATTGGAAGCCGAATTCGAGAATAAATTAGGGACAGGGGGAAAGAGGGGAACATAACAATTAATTTGAACAAACTTTTTCGTAAAGGGATTCCTAAGCTGGAGCAATCATGCTCGGCCTCCGAAATGTTTAGTCCTCCAAACTGTTTCGGTTCAAGCTACAAGCTTGAACCAGCCTATAAATCAATTCATTGAAGATCATTTAAATTCACTTCCTGCAACGGGTCCAAATTCTTAAAATCAAACAGTAGTTTGGATGAAAACGAGAAATTGAAACATTATTATGCCGGTTTTTATGAACGCCGGTCAATGAACGCCAGTCATTTTTTTAGTTTTATTATATCAATAAGTTGTCGATGAAAATAAAATAAATAAGGCCTAAGCTCTTGACAGGATAAATAAATTATGTTAGCCGACTCGTGCTTGTTTTAGACAACATTTAATGAGGTTCTTTTATATAGAATAAAGAGGTGTAATCAGGTGCTAAAAGATAACGAAAAAGTTGGTGCAGTAATGGTTGTTGGTGCGGGAATTGCCGGTATTCAGGCCTCTCTCGATTTAGCCAATTCCGGAATGAAAGTATATCTGGTCGAAAACGGGATCAGCATCGGCGGCGTCATGGCGCAGTTGGACAAGACTTTTCCCACGAATGACTGTTCCGCCTGTATATTATCGCCTAAACTGGTTGAAGTAGGGCGCCATCCCAACGTAGTAATTAAAACGAGACGGACTGTTGAGTCGGTCGAAGGCGAACCTGGAAAATTTAAAGTTAAATTAACGAACGCCCCGCGTTTTGTTAATCTCGACAAATGTACGGGTTGCGGTGATTGCGCGAATGTTTGTCCGGTTTCCGTAAAGGCTGAATTCAACGGTAATCTAAGTGAAAGAAAAGCAATCTACCGTCACTTTCCTCAGGCTATCCCCAGCGGCTTTGCCATCGACAAACTGGGGACATCTCCCTGCAAGGCCAATTGTCCGACGCATATCAGTGTGCAAGGTTATGTGGCCTTAATCGCTGCCGGCAAGTATAAAGAAGCTCTCAAACTTATCAAACAGGACAATCCTTTTCCCATCGTTTGCGGACGCGTGTGTAACCATCCCTGCGAGACGGCCTGTATGCGGGGCAAGGTTGATGATCCCATCGACATCATGCATCTTAAACAGTTCGTTGCCGATCTTGATCTCAACTCGGATACGCGCTATCTGCCCGAAAAGAAGGAAAGCAAGGGCAAGAAGGTCGCTGTTGTCGGCGCCGGTCCCGCGGGTTTGACGGCTGCTTACTATCTGGCTATCGAAGGCTATGACATCACTGTATTCGAAGCCCTGCCCGTCGCGGGTGGATGGCTCTCCGTCGGTATCCCCGAATACCGCCTCCCCAAAAAAGTCCTCAATGCAGAAATCAAGGTCATTGAAGACTTGGGCGTCAAAATCAAACTTAATACCAGGATCGGTAAGGACATAACCATTGATGAGTTGAAACGGGGCCATGATGCCGTATTCATCGGCGTAGGATCGCATGTCAGCAGCAAGTTAGATATACAGGGAGAAGATTTAGAAGGGGTCATCCACGGCATCGATTATCTTAAAAGAATTAACCTCGGAGAGAAAGTTTACCTGGGGGACCGCGTCGCCGTGCTGGGCGGCGGCAACGTGGCCATGGATGCCGTACGAACGGCCGTCAGGATGGGCTCCAAGGAAGTGTTTATCCTTTATAGAAGATCCCGCGCTGAAATGCCCGCGTCTCCTGAAGAGATTGAAGAAGCAGAGGCAGAGGGAATCAAAATGGAGTTTCTGGCAGCGCCCATTAGAATCATCGGCAAAGACCACAAGGTGACCGGAATTGAGTGCTTCCGGATGGAACTGGGAGAGCCTGATGCCACCGGCCGTCGTCGTCCCATGCCGATAAAAGGGTCTGAATTTATATTGCCGGTGGACGCTATAGTGCCGGCAATCGGACAGACAGCTGATCTTTCCTTACTTTCCGAAGATAAGGAGATTGCGATCAACGCCGGGGTTATTTCTGACGTTGACGTCATCCCATCATTGATCTTCGGCCGTGAAATACTTGATAAAGGTATCAAGTGGAATAATATCTCCGCTGATCCGGTGACATTTGCCACATCCGAACCGGGGATTTTCGCCGGTGGTGATGTCGTGTCTGGTCCGGCTACAGTCGTTAAAGCAGTGTTTGCCGGTAAGGAAGCGGCCAAGTCCATCAATCGCTATTTGATGGGCGAAGATATCAAGGCCGGTCGCGAAAAAGACTGGACCAAAGATCTGGCGGACAAAGCCGATGTCTCCAACGTAGCCAAGGTTCCCCGTGAGAAATATCCTCTCATGAAACCGGAAGAACGCAAAACCAACTTTAAGGAAGTCGGCATCGGTTTTGACGAAGCGCAAGCCAAAGCGGAAGCGTTGCGCTGTCTGAATTGCGGTATCTGTTCGGAATGTTATCAGTGCGTTGATGCCTGTATTGCCAAGGCAGTTGACCACGATATGGTGATTGAAGAAGAAACCATCGAAGTCGGCGCGGTCATCGCGTCGCCCGGTTTTGAAATATTTGATGCCCGTCTCCGCGGTGAATACGGTTACGGCATTTATAAGAATGTTGTCTCGGCGATTCAGTTTGAAAGAATCCTGTCAGCATCCGGTCCTTTCTTCGGCCATGTGCAGAGAATATCCGACGGTAAAGAACCCAAGAAGATCGCCTTTATTCAGTGCGTCGGTTCGCGCGATACTTCCTGCGACAACAGCTGGTGTTCATCGGTTTGCTGTATGTACGCGACCAAGGAAGCGATTATCGCTAAAGAACATGCCAAGGGGTTGGAACCGACAATTTTCTACATGGACATTCGCGCTCATGGCAAAGATTTTGACCGCTTTGTCAATCGCGCCAAAGATGAATACGGGATTCGCTATATCCGTTCAATGCCCTCAGTCATTAAAGAAATGCAGCAGACGAACAATCTGGTGATGAAATATGTCAATCAGGATGGAACCTTAAACGAAGAAGAATTTGACATGGTCGTTCTGTCCGTCGGTCTCATGCCGCCCAAGGAAGCCAAGAAGCTGTCCGCCAGTATGGGAATTGAACTGGAAGAGCATGGTTTCTGTAAAACGCAGTTGGAAAATCCCGTTCAGACATCACGCCCCGGCGTTTTCGTCTGCGGCGCGTTCGGCGGGCCTAAAGACATTCCTGAAACAGTTATGGAAGCAAGCGCCGCGGCCGCCTGTGCTGAAGGTCTGCTCGCTTCCAGACGAGGGACAATGATTACGCCAGCGGAAAATCCGGAAGAAATGGATATGCGCGGTACGGGAGTGCGCACCGGCGTATTCGTCTGCCACTGCGGTATCAATATCGGCGGTGTTGTCAATGTTCCCGAAGTCCGGGATTATGCCTCGACACTGCCCACCGTTGTCTACTCGGCGGATAACCTCTTTACCTGTTCGCAGGATACGGCGGTGAAGATGGCCGAAGTCATCAAAGAAAAAAATCTCACCAGAGTTGTTGTGGCTTCCTGTTCACCCCGTACGCATGAAGGCCTGTTCCAGGAAAACTGTGAAAAGGCCGGTTTGAACAAGTATCTGTTTGAGATGGCCAATATCCGTGACCAGGATTCCTGGGTGCATATGCACGA
>PLMV01000156.1 GCA_003141615.1 Syntrophaceae bacterium | reverse complement strand
GAAAAACTTTATAGAAAAATTACACGGCAGGATGCCTGTAGTCTATACATTGATTACTCCAATGCACAGGGATTTTACCTCTTCCTGGAGTTACTTTTCGATGATGAGGCGTTTCAATGTGGATGACATAAATAAGTTGCCGTCTTTTATGGCGGTTGGTTCGAAAGAACGTGAAATACCCGAAATGATTCAGCCCAAGCATACCGATATAGTCCTTGAAAAATCGACGGCAAGTATATTTCTGGGGACAAATTTTGAACACATGATGCGAAATCATAATGTAACCACTCTTATATTTACCGGTATTGCTACCGAGATGGGCATTGAATCGAGCGCACGGGATGCTTCCAACAGGGGCTTTTATCCGGTAGTGGTATCGGATTGTGTTTCTTCTTTAGATAAGGATGCGCATGAGCGGTCTTTAAAAACAATGGCCAAACTTTTTATCGTAGAGACCGCGGGCAACATTTTAAAGAATTATGAAACGGGAAATAGCAAATCTGCGTGAAGGCCTTATCCCCATCAGCACAATTATCATGCTGGTTGGCTTGCAATGTTTTTTAAAAAACCTTTCTATTTTTTGTTATTAAAAGGAAGTCAATGATGAAGAATTACATAAAAAAATCCCTAGCCGCATTTAGTGCACTTGTTCTTGTTGGTTGCGGCGCTTTCTCCGCTAAGGTCATTAAGAACGAATCAGTGAACAACATACCTGATAAGAAATACGAGACAATCATAAGATTGAACACCCCGGATAGTGAACCGCCGAAGTCGGAAGCGGGGTTTGTCTATGTTGAACCGGAAGGAAAAGTGACGACAGACTTTCCGCGTGAGGAGTTTCTAAAAAACAGCGATATGCTGGACAAATATACGCAAATGAACAGAAATAATATGGGCAAATTTGTCATAAAAGACAGTAAGGGCAAGGTGCGCGGCTACTATGAAATGCTGCCCGAATACACAGCAATCATTTGGGAACGGGGGGATGATATTTTATTGCAGGTTATAATTCCCCATAGCATGGGCGGCAACAGCGACGGTATGGGCGATGGTAGAAGATCAGGAGGAAGACATGGTGGCCGATGAATTCGCCCATTCAGTATTTCTATTAAATAATCTTCAATTGCTTCAACTATCCCAAGGCGAAATTGAAGACTTTCTAATTAGATGAGTCGAGCTACAGTGCGGAATGGATATTAAAGGTTCACTATATGGTAAAGAATCTGCATACTGGCGATACCGTATATACATCAACAAAGATCACCCAGCGCAAAGCATCCAAGCTTGTGAATATATCCAGTGCATTGAATGAAATGAGCAGATTGAATATAGAAGAGCTTCTTATGGATGAGGCATTTATCAAAGCAATTAATTAGGAAACATTTAACGAGTAGGTGCTCTGGATGCGGCAGAACAGCGCGCCACGCTTTTTATTTGCCGCATTTTTTTGATGGAAATGTATTATCTTTTTTCGACCGCTGTGGCGGGTTATATTTTTTTTCGCGCATAAGCCGGAAGATGTCTTTTTGCCTTCTGGTTATTTTTTGTCCAGCCATAAAATTGTGCACCTGCTTACGATTCTATTTACAAGATATATTAATGTATCCTTATCGATTATTTCTAAATTAAGCACAAAAAAGGCGCTCCGTTTCGGGAGCGCCTTTTTTGGTTAAGGGTTAGACTTCTTATTCGCCTAGCTTATCTTCGGAAATTCGCATACTGTAGAACGAACGGTAAACGAAAATCAACGCGATGACAAAGAAGGCCGTAGCCAGGCCATACTTCAAGTTGGTATTGGTCATGGTGACCGCAATTTCCGTTGCCAGCAATCCGAACAGGGTCGTGAATTTTATGACCGGGTTCAAAGACACGGAAGATGTATCTTTGAAGGGGTCGCCTACAGTGTCGCCTATAACGCTGGCTTCATGCAGCGGAGTATTTTTCATCTTCAGATCGACTTCAACAATCTTCTTTCCATTATCCCAGCAACCGCCGGCGTTGGCCATGAAGATCGCCTGATACAGACCGAAGAAGGCAATACCGATCAGATAACCGATGAAGAAGTAAGGGTTAAAGAATGACAGTGCCAAACACATGAAGAAGATCACGATAAAGATGTTGATCATACCCTTTTGAGCATACTGGGTACAAATCTGAACGACTTTCTTGGAATCTTCAATAGACGCTTCTTTTTTATCCAGATTGATATTCTTCTTAATAAACACAACGGCCTGATATGAACCGGTGGTAACTGCCTGTATGGAAGCTCCTGTAAACCAGTAAATGACCGCGCCACCCATGAGCAGACCGAGAATGATTTCCGGCTGAACCAGGCTTAGCTTCTCGGTAATTCTGAATAGTGGATCTGCCGCTTGGCCAATACCCTGAAGGAGAATAATAATACCGAACACCATGGTGGTGGCGCCTACAACGGCGGTTCCAATCAACACGGGCTTGGCAGTTGCTTTAAAAGTATTTCCTGCACCATCAGCGGATTCCAGAAAATGCTTGGCCAATTCGAAATTCGGCGTAATGCCATATTCTTTTTTCACAACGTCCTTGGCATCGGCGCGAGATTCAATCATCGACAGTTCGTAAATCGATTGAGCGTTGTCCGAAACAGGACCAAAGCTGTCCACCGCGATGGTCACCGGTCCCATGCCCAGGAAACCGAAAGCTACCAGACCGAACGCAAAAACCGGAGCGGCAAAAGTGAATGCCGGAGGCATCAGAGCCACGATCGCCGGATTTTTAGAAACCAAATACGCGATCAGCATCAGAATCATGATAGTCAGGCCTTCCCAGAAAGCAGAGAAGTTACCGGCAACAAGACCGGATAGAATGTTCAATGAAGCGCCGCCCTGACGGGAAGCGTTGACAACTTCTTCGCAATGACGTGAACTGGTACTTGTAAAGACTTTTGTAAATTCCGGAATTAAAGCACCGGCAATGGTTCCGCAACTGATGATGATAGAAAGAGGCAACCACAAACCTGCGTACGTATCCGTCAAGTCACCGAGTAGATAATAACTGGCAACGAAGGTCACAGCGATGGAAACAAGAGATGTGATCCAAACCAGATAGGTTAAGGGATGTTCAAAGTTGAATTCTTTCTTTCCGGCAAAAGCTGCCCTGCAGATAACATCATTGACAAAATACGAAAAAAGAGAGGTCAGAATCATGAGGATTCTCATAGCAAAAATCCAGACAATCAACTTACCGCCCATTGCGGGATTTCCCGCCAAAGACAGAGCCAAAAAGGCGATTAAGGCAACGCCGGTAACACCATAAGTTTCAAAACCGTCTGCCGTGGGGCCAACGCTGTCACCAGCATTGTCACCAGTACAGTCGGCAATAACACCGGGGTTTTTGGGGTCGTCTTCCGGCAGATGGAAAACGATTTTCATCAAGTCGGAACCGATGTCGGCAATCTTCGTGAAGATACCACCGCAGATACGCAGAGCGGAAGCACCCAGAGATTCACCGATGGCAAACCCGATAAAACAGGGACCGGCTAATTCTTTGGGAATGTAACCCAGAATGATGATCATGAAGAATAGCTCGATACTGACCAGCAGAAGTCCAACGCTCATGCCGGAACGTAAACAGATGTTGACGATGTTTAAAGGATAGCCACTCAGTGAAGCAAAGGCAGCGCGGGAATTAGCCACGGTATTGATGCGGATGCCAAACCAGGCAACTGTATAAGAACCCAGAATACCTACAATTGAGCAAACCAAAATGATAATGATGTCTGATACGGCTTTTCCCTGTAAAACGCCAAAATAATAAATCATACAAATGGCGATCAAGATCCATAGCCCGACTAAAAATTTGCCCTGCTGAAAAAGATAAGTTTTGCAGGTTTCCCAGATGGTCTGGGATACATCCAGCATTGCTTTGTGTGCGGGCAGATTCTTGGTTTGTACATATTGAAGAACGCCGAAAATCATACCGATTAGGCAGACGATCAATCCAGCATTCAGGATTGTCATCCCCGAAAGGGCACCGCGCAGAAAAGAAATTGTTGATAAATCTGGCAGCTTGATATCCGCTTCACCGGCAAATGCGGCGCCGGTCATGAGCAGAAACATCAATGAGCTCATTAAAAATGTCCAGATACTTCGTTTGTTTTGTAACATTAATCCATCCTCCTTTTTTAATTACTTATATTTTTTGTATGGTATTTAGCCATAGCTGTTTGCATACCTGATATAACAATATCGGTGGCAGCGTCGGCTGCCAATTGAATAATTTGCTGGAGTTCAGCGGCTTCTTTCGACTCAAATCTTTCCAGAACATAATCTTCAATGCGAGATTCATCAGAAGGCTTGCCGATACCCAGCCTTACTCGCATAAAGTCAGCAGAGCCGAGGCATGTAACAATAGATTTCAAACCTTTATGACCGGCATTTCCTCCACCGGTCTTTAGGCGAAGCTTGCCAAAAGGTAAATCAAGATCATCGTGAATTACTATTAAATTACTTATATCCATTTTAAAGTAAGCAAGTAACTTTCTTGCCGCATTACCACTTAAGTTCATGTATGTTTGAGGCATTGCCAAAAGCACATTGATACCGGCGATTTTACCTCTATTCCAAAGAGCATCAAAACTTTTTTGTTTTAAATCCACTTCCCATTGGGCAGCAATTTTTTCCAAGACCATAAATCCGATGTTGTGTCTTGTAAACTGATAACGTCTGCCGGGATTTCCCAAACCCAAAATCAGATACATGGCTTGCGTCCCCTCTTTACCGCACCAGAAAAATATTTTTGTTAAACCCGAGGGAAGCACTTTCTACCGTCCGATTATTGATAGCCCCAATACAGAGACTTATTTTTCCTTTTTTTCTCTATCTGCCTTTTCTACTTTTTCTGCCGGTGCCGCAGTTGCGCCAACTGGTGTTGCGGCTGCCGCTTCCGTTGTCGCGCCTTCCTCAGTTGCAACCTCTTCTTTTACAGGTTCTTCAACCTTGACAACTTTAATTACCGCAACCGACGCGATCGAAGCATCAGGCCTATCCAACATCGTTATTCCTTCGGCCACCTTCAAATCTCTGATTTTTATAGAATCGCCTATTTCGAGATTAGTTACGTCCACATCAATATGATCCGGAAGATCCAAAGGCAGACAAGAAACTTTTACTTCCCGTTTTATATGCTGCAACTCGCCGCCATTTTCCACACCAATAGCCTTACCGATAAAGCGTAAGGACACATCAATGATGAGCTTACGCTTTATATCCACTTCATAAAAATCAGCATGGTAAAATCTCCCTGTCAAGGGTTGAACCTGCAACTCTTTGATTAACGATAGTTTTTCTATTTTTTTGTTACCACCGTCATCAATAATCAATTTAATAAAGGCATGATTTTTTTTATCTTTATATAGCTTGACCAGTTCATCATTTTTTACCGCCAACAAAATATTTTCGGCAGAGCGGCCGTAAAAAATCGCCGGTACAAATCCCTTCTGTCGCAAACGGCGAGCCGGTCCTTTCTTTTGTTCTTTACGGACTTGAGCCGCTAAATCTGTTACCTCCATTTGTTCCTCCTATATAAATAATGAGCTTACGGAATCATTGTAATAAATTCGGCGCACGGCTTCACCTAAAATCCCGGATACCGACAAAACTTTTATTTTTTTACAAGTCTTTGCCCGATCGCTAAGCGGGATTGTATCGGTGACAATGACTTCTTTAATCTCGGAACCTTCGATACGCTCCAGTGCGGGCCCGGATAAAACCGGATGCGTACAGCAGATGGAAACTTCTAAAGCACCTGCTTCCTTCATGGCTCTGGCGGCCTGCACAACTGTTCCAGCTGTATCGATCATATCATCCAGAATGATAATTCTTTTACCTTTCACGTTACCGATAATATTCATCACCTCAGCTTCATTGGGACCTTCCCTTCTTTTATCAATAATTGCCAGGCTCGCTCCCAACCTTTTTCCGAAAGCTCTGGCCCGTTCCACACCGCCGGTATCCGGCGAAACAACCACCGTACCATCTATGTAATTTTTTTTCATATAATCAAATAAAACCGGTGTGGCAAAAAGATTGTCCACCGGGATATTGAAGAATCCTTGAATTTGACCGGCGTGCAGATCCATGGAAAGGACACGGTTAGCTCCGGCAGCGGTAATGAGATCGGCCAATAATTTTGCGGTAATCGGCGCCCTCGGGGCGACTTTCCTGTCTTGCCGGCCATACCCGTAATAAGGTATTACGGCGGTAATACGATCGGCAGAAGCACGTTTCAGGGCGTCAATCATGATCAGGAGTTCCATACAGGTGACATTTACCGGCGGGCAAGTGGACTGGATAATAAAAACATCCATGCCGCGAACATTTTCATTTATTTCTACACGGGTTTCACCATCGCTAAAAGTCGTCACATTGGCTTTACCTAAAGATACGCCCAAGTGTTGGCAAATCTTTGTAGCCAGCGCAATGTTGGCATTGCCGGAAAATACCCTGATCCTTTCTAACATTTTAAACCCTTCTCAATATATTTTTTGGCTGGGGCGGGAGGGATCGAACCTCCGAATGCAGGAATCAAAGTCCTGTGTCTTACCGCTTGACGACGCCCCAATGCATACTTTAATGAAGCACATTATTTACAATCTTATTCGGAAAATTAAATAATTACAAAGATTTGGCAAAAAAGACCATGCAGTGATCAGAAACTTCTTTCTTGATAATTTCCAGGATTTTTTTTGCCTCTT
>PLMV01000119.1 GCA_003141615.1 Syntrophaceae bacterium | reverse complement strand
TTCCAGGATTTTTTTTGCCTCTTTTCCGTCCCTAAATATGCCAAAGACTGTTGGGCCGCTGCCTGACATCAATGCACCAAGCGCGCCGTGCCTGAGCAACATTTTCTTTAAATCAGCCAATTCCGGGTGCATTTCCAACGAAACTGACTCCAGGTCATTATGCAATTCCCGAATTAAGTCACCCATTTTCAAAAATCGCGGAATGCTATAATTATTTTTTCCCCTTGTCAATCTTAAATTGAGGTTTTCATAAACCATTTTTGTCGAAATCTCAAATTGAGGTTTGATCAAGACTAAATTGATTTTGGGTAAATTTTGCAGAGCTTTCAGTTTATCGCCTATGCCGGAAGCTAAGGCATTGTTTCCAAAAACAAAAAAGGGGACATCCGCCCCTATTTTTGCCCCCAGTTTCATCAGCTCATTTTTTTTTAAGTTTAAAGAACATATTTTGTTTAAGGCTATTAAAGTTGTCGCTGCATCGGAACTTCCACCACCAAGACCGGCGGCCAAGGGTATTTTTTTGGTAAGCTTAATTTCCACGCCNNCCCGGACAATTAAGGACAATTCCCTTCGGGCGGGGAGAAAATATCAATTCATCGTAAAGCGTAATTTTTTGCATGAGGGAAACAATGTCGTGATATCCATCGGCACGCTTCCGCAAAACGCGCAAAAAAAGATTTATTTTCGCGGGCGCCATCCAAAGCATTTCAAGCCTTTTCTTTAACGTAGCGCATTTTCAATTCGTAGAGAGCACCTTGAATTAAATTATTTTCGTTTTCGTTGAGATTTCCCTTGGTCTTTTCATTGAGCATATCCAGAATATCAATGGTTTGTTTTGCCGCCGGTAAGTTTTTTTCTGTTTTTCCCCCTTCGTGATCGGGAAAATCTCCGAAATGAAAAAGGGCGGAAGTGCTCAAAGACAAGACAAAATTAGTAAAGGTAACCTGCGGATAATCGGATTCTTGTTTCGGCTCAGTTCGCGAACTTTCCTGAACTTTAGGCTTTTCCCCGGCAGTGGAAGACTGCGCTTCTTCTTGCGGACGCTCTTTGCCCGATTCATCAAAAAGACGTTTATCCTTCACTACAAATCCTGAATCCTTCTTTTTTTCTTCCATTTATAACCCCTCCCCTTTACCGCGCTGCGGAAAATTAATTTTTTTAATATGGTTTCATGCTTCTTAAACGGGCAATTCTTTCCTCTAACGGAGGGTGAGTGCTGAAAAGATTCATGAGCGATTTCCCCGTTAGAGGGTTGACAATAAACAAATGTGCCGTGGATGGATTGGCATTCATCGGGATAATTTGTGAAGCTTTGGTAAGTTTTTCCAACGCGGCGGCTAATCCATAAGGATTTTTGGTGATTCTTGCGCCGCTGGCATCGGCCATGTATTCGCGGGAACGGGAAATGGCCATTTGAATGACGGTCGCGGCTAGAGGAGCAAAAATGGCCATCGCTATCAAACCGATTATTCCGCCGTGATCATCATCATCACTGCGGCCACCGCCGAAAATAGCAGCCCACTGAGCCATGGTAGCCAACATGCCGATAGCTCCGGCTATAGTCGCGGCAATAGAGGAAATTAACATATCCCCATTTTTTATGTGGGATAGTTCATGAGCGATTACGCCTTCAAGTTCTTCTTTATTCAATATCCGCATTATTCCTTCAGTCACGGCGACAACCGCGTGTTCCTTATTGCGACCGGTCGCAAAGGCATTAGCTGTTTCTTCCGGAATAATATAAATTCGCGGCATCGGCAAAGCGGCTTTTAATGCAAGATTACGAACAATATTGTAAAGATCAGGCGCCGCAGTTTCAGAAACTTCCTGGGCCTTATACATTTTCAAAACAATTTTATCGGAAAACCAGTAACTGCCAAAATTTAAAATTAAAGCAAAAATAAAGGCGATATAAACACCTCCGCGTCCCCCGATAAGACCGCCGATCAACATCAATAATCCTGTTAACGCTCCCAGTAAAAGAGCGGTTTTTACCGTGTTCCCCATTTCCATCCTCCATTATTTGTGAAACTCCAATTCTAATGAAACTCAGATATTACAAGCACAGCGCAGTAATATCTGTCAGTTGAATTATCCCGCAAAGCGGAGGGAATGAAACCAAAGCTTGCTTTGGGTTTATTCCCGTGATTTTTTAGTTAAAGTTATTTCACCTTTTTTGGACAAACCCGCTATGACTCGATCGCCCTCGGAAAATTTACCGGCCAGAATTTCCATAGCCAGCGGATCCAGAATAAGTTTCTGCAGTGAACGCTTAAGCGGACGCGCGCCGTAAACAGGGCTGTAACCAGCTTCAGCCATATATCGTTTTGCTTCAGCTGTCAATTCGATGCTCAGTTTGCGGTCTTTGAGTCTTTTATCAATAAGCGCCAATTGAATATCGACGATATGGTTTATATCTTCGGGCGATAAAGCGCGGAAAATAATAATATCGTCTATACGGTTTAAAAATTCCGGTTTGAAAGTCGCGCGCAGAGCTTCCATTGTCCTGTTTTGTTTTTCTTTTTCATTCAAATTTGGATCCTGTATCCATTGTCCGCCGACGTTGGACGTCATAATAACTATTGTGTTTTTGAAATCGACAGTCCGGCCATGTCCGTCGGTCAGCCGTCCGTCATCAAGTATCTGCAATAAAATATTGAAGACATCGGGATGGGCTTTTTCGATTTCGTCGAAAAGTAGTACGCAATAAGGCTTGCGTCTTACAGCCTCAGTTAAATGACCGCCTTCATCATACCCGACATAACCGGGTGGAGCGCCGATTAAACGGGCCACAGCATGTTTTTCCATGTATTCCGACATGTCAATCCGCACTATCGCCTGTTCATTATCAAACATGAATTCCGCCAAAGCGCGCGCCAGTTCGGTTTTACCAACACCGGTTGGTCCCAGAAAAATGAATGATCCGATGGGACGGTTAGGGTCCTGCAAGCCGGAGCGCGCGCGGCGCAGCGCCGCAGAAACCGCCCCAATGCCTTCTTCCTGGCCGATAACACGCATCTTGAGCCGATCTTCCATGTGAATGAGTTTTTGTACGTCGCTTTCCATCATCCTTGATAGCGGTATGCCCGTCCAGTTGGAGACAACTTCGGCCACGTCTTCCGCGTCCACTTCTTCTTTGAGCATTTGTTTGTTTTTCTGGATTTCCAGTAATTTTCTTTGATGTTCCTGTAATTCCTTATCTAGAGCCACCAGATCTCCATGGCGAATTTTCGCAGCTTTGGGATAATTGTATTCGCGCTGGGCATTGGCCTCCTCTAATTTCAAATCCTCAATCTGCTTTTTAGTATTTTGGATTTTATCAATTATATCTTTTTCGGTTGACCAGTGAGTCTTCATCTGGACCACGCTGGATTTAAGCTCAGCAAGTTCCTTTTCAATTTTATCGCGCCGTTCTTTGGCGGTTTTATCCGTTTCCTTTTTTAACGACTGCCGCTCTATTTCCAGTTGAATGATTTTGCGGTCAATAGCATCAATTTCCGAAGGTTTGCTGTCCAGTTCGATTTTTAAACGTGATGCCGCCTCGTCAATGAGATCAACCGCTTTGTCCGGCAGAAAACGGTCAGTTATGTAACGGTGCGAAAGAGTAGCGGCGGCTACTATGGCCGAATCTTTTATGCGCACTCCGTGGTGAACTTCGTATCTATCTTTTAACCCTCTTAAAATCGCTATGGTATCTTCGACAGTCGGCTCTTTGACAAAAATAGGCCGGAAGCGCCGCTCCAGAGCGGCATCTTTTTCAATGTATTTCCGGTATTCATCAAGGGTTGTGGCTCCGACACAGCGTAACTCTCCTCTCGCCAGTGCGGGCTTCAACATATTGGAGGCGTCAACGGAACCTTCGGCAGCTCCCGCACCGACAACCGTATGTATTTCGTCAATAAACAAAATAATTTCACCTGCGGAGCTGATAACTTCCTTTAGGACTGCTTTAAGTCGTTCTTCAAATTCCCCGCGATATTTTGCTCCGGCAATTAAAGCACCGATGTCCAGACCGATGACGCGTTTGTTTTTCAGGTTTTCCGGCACATCGCCATTGACAATGCGTTGTGCTAATCCTTCAACAATCGCCGTTTTCCCTACGCCCGGTTCTCCGATCAAGACCGGATTATTTTTTGTGCGACGCGAGAGCACCTGCATGATGCGCCGTATTTCTTCATCGCGGCCGATTACCGGATCAAAAGAACCCTTGCGAGCCAGTTCATTGAAGTCCCTGGCGTAACGCTCCAGAGCCTGATATTTCCCTTCCGGGTTAGGGTCGGTAACCCTTTGATTGCCTCTTATTTCCACTAATACTTTAAAGATACTATCCTTGGTTACCCCCGCCTGACGCAAAATTTTCGCGGCTTCACCGGTTTTTTCCTCAGTTACCGCAATCAAGACATGTTCCGCGCTCACATATTCGTCTTTGAGACGGGCGGCTTCGGTGAGGGCTTTATCGAAAATTTTATTCAAACGGGCAGAAAGATATATTTGACCTGTGGCTGAGCCCTCGACACGAGGCTGTCTTTCCAGAAAACCGACCAGCGCCTGCTCAACCTGATTTGGCCTGGCGCCCAGTTTTTCCAGAACAGCTCCAACAATGCCTTCTTCCTGCCGCAAAAAAGAAACAAGCAGATGTTCCGGCTCAATTGCCTGATGACCATATGAATTCGCCAGCGTCTGTGCTTCCTGAATCGCTTCCTGGACTTTCAAAGTAAATTTATCAAAACGCATAGTTCATTCTCACTATTCTACCGGCTTTTCAATGGTAACAAAAAGTTTACCGTTTTTGAAAACGGTTACGTTTCCCGAAGATTCGGAAATTACTATAGCCACGGCTTTAGTTACACTGGTAATACCGGCGGCGGCAATGTGTCTGCTGCCTAAGCCCGCGGATAAATCACGGCTATCCAGCGCAGCGTTGAGATGTCTTCCGGCAGTCACCAGTACACCATTTTCTTTGATAATAAAGGCTCCGTCGATCGCGGAAAATTCTTTAATTGTTTCTTCAAGTTCCGGATTTAAAATGTTAAGTTGTTCTTCCGAATATCCTAAAAACGGGTTGATAATCATTTGCTGGGAAATCTGCATGACTTTCTCATCATCCCCCAGCACAAAAATCGTTCCTACTTTTTTGTTTTCCCGTCCTTGAGCGGCCAGTTCGCAGGCGATATTCAAAGCGGCGTTAAAAACTTCCGGCCGAACATTTTCAATGACATCGTTGATAAAATCAGATGTTAAAATTTCAAATTCTTTACCGACATCGATAACAAAAATGCTGTCGGCGTAACCAAACTTAGGCACACCGCTTAAACAAACGATTCTATCACCTCTTTTAAAGAGGCCTAAAACTATTCCCTTGGCGATGGCAATTTTAATTTTCCCCACACGGGTTAAATTTACATTGGGAATGTATAATATTTTGGCGTATTTCTTAACCTCATCGGATATATTTTCATTCTCACGGGCAATGATAATGAAGCCAATAGCTTTCTTTATTTCCTCCGGCAGAGCAGTTATATCGTTGATTACATCAACACAGACAAGCAATGCGTCAGCTTTGATTTCATTTGCAATTTTGATAACATGTTCGATCATGGTTTTATTTATTGATTTCATTTGTTCACCTTGTACTGGATTTTGTTTAGAATAAGCATAAATATGGTCTCTGTCAAGGAGGGATGTGCCGGTTTTTCTAACAATATTTCATTTTAAATAAATTTCATTTGACATCTTCAATCATCAGTATTATTTTATAATCAAACATTGCTTGTGACTTCATCTAAAAGATGGACATAAACAGGCCCTAGGGATCTGAAAAAGTTGGTCTCCTGAGTTATCACTTGTACTCATGGAGGCCTTTTTTATTGTCATAATTATAACCTCCTTGAAGTGATACTCATCATTTCAGGGAGGTTTTTTATTTAAAAACAAAAAGGAATACAGGAGGAAAATGATTTATGGATGTTGCATATTTTTTTCAAATACTGGGTACGACTGGTTCACTGATTATGTGTGCCAGTTCTATCCCCCAGATTATAAAGACGTATAGGACAAAATCCGCCGATAGTCTGAGCGGTTCTTATCTTGCTATTCTGATAATGGGGATGTTGTTAATTCTATCGTATGCATTATACAGGAAAGACATTGTTTATTCCCCTGCGGCAGAGACCGCAGGGCGAAATAAGGAATAGTTTTTTATAATCTTGGAAACCTAAGGTTTCCAAACCTTCCTAAAGGGAAGGCTGTGGCAGAGACCACAGCGTGAAATTTTTATGTTTATTTATTTTCGGGAATGTCCTTTCCTTATTACTGACAGGCATATTAGTGGGCCTCTGGTATCGTTATCGATTTAGAATGTCAATACCAAGGAGAATCAAATGACCATCAGATTTCTAGAATTCACTGTCGGTGATAAATTTCTTACATTAGTCGGAAAGAAACGTGCTGTTTGGATACCGGCAGATGTTTATAAGAAATTTGGTCCGTACGTTATTGTGATGGCAAAGAAAGAATCTTTTTGGCGAACCCTTTTCAGACCTAAAAATTAGGAACCTCCTGAGGGATGGTTTTATCCGTTAGAATAATATTTGGCGTAGTTAGAATGACTGTTAATACTTTAAAACGAGAAGTGACCATAATGAAACTTTTAAATGCAATTCTATTTAGACCTAAAAAATACATAACGGCGTTTTACCTTTCATCTGATGTAAACAATGCCTCAATTGATACCTGCTACATAAAAGAAACAAAAAAATATGAAACAGGTATTAGTCATCCTTCCTTTAACGAATGGTATTGGGTAATAGTTGAAGAATACGATGATGAAATAACCGCAAAAACTGGGCATGAAAAATGGGTTAAAACCTTTGAAAAATGGCTGCCGAAAGAATTAAAAGATGTGATAAATAACGCAATATATAAAAGGGAGTTATTTGAATAATGGAAGGCAAAAAGGAATTTTATAAGAAAGTAGAAGAAGCCTTGAAATCTCAAGGGTACAAATATTACGACGGTGACAGGGATATTCCAGGCAAGGGAAGGCAGCATGCCAATAAACCTGATTATATAGCCGTCAAGGGCAACAACGTTTATATCGGAGAAATAAAATCACCGGCGGAAGGACCAAAATCAGCCAGTTGGCGGCAGAGACAAAACAGCGATACGGAGCAGTTTGCAGCGGTGCGAATGGATGTCTCAAAACGTGAAAAAGCAGAACTTGTATCACCAGACATTGGAGGGCACGAAATTATCATTCGCGGTCAGATAGCTGATTATGTTCGCAAGATAGGCATCAACTTTGATTTGCCCGCATCAGTTTTCCGAAATACGGAAATCATGATGGCCTATTCTATGCCGAAAGCAGAAGAACAAAATGTGGAAAAAGCATTTGATAATTGTGGGAAGAGAGTGCATGAAAAGATAAATACCGGAAATGGTTCGATCACTTATCTCTTCAGTTAGCAAGATAGCTTTAAAAAATTACGGAGATTAAATAATGCTTGTAACAAGATCTATTGAAACCAACGTTAATATTCTGGCAAATTCACCGACGGCAAAAAATATTTCATCAACTCTGAAATGTATGCCTTTTAATCATTATCTATGCGAGGATATTACCGACACATTCATGATCCCGTGCTTCATCCTAATCCTTGATGGTCATATCCTTACAAAAGATAACAAGGAGATTGACCTTTTTGAATGCTTCCTCACCGAATGGTCGGGCAGAATGAAAAAGTGTCTTCGGTGTAGGAATTACCATGATTGTCTTAAATCCCCTGCTGCAGCAAAAGATGTAGACTTCGGCCCTGAATACAAAGCGCCGGTAATTCTTCTTCATGCGGACAGAAGGCAACGGGATGTGGAAGGTCTTGTCGCGTTGATTCCACCTATGCCTGTGAATGAGCCGTTTTCTTTGGAACTAGAATACTGGCTGAGATCAAAATGTTTTGTCTGGCATAAAAAAGCGCTAAGATGGCGGATGAAAGATGGACACCAAAAAATATCAAGATTGAGTTAAATATCCCAGGGTTTGAATAAAAATAGTGTATAAAGTCTTTGAAAATTTCAAAGGTGTTTATAAATAGTATCTGTTGTCAACAAATTCATTGACACAGACGGGCGGTTCCTTTACAATTCTGTACCTTACGGGTACGGCACACTTTCAATAATCCACAAAGCGCAGAAGGAATGGGAAGAATGAATACAGTGGAAAATGCAAAAAACTCAAAGCGCAAAACTCTTTCAACTTCCGCGAAATCGTCAATCGTCAAAACTCTAAAAGCACCAAAAAAGATTCCTGTTTCAAGTAACAAACCCGGCAAAAAGCTTAAAACATGCAAACATGAGGAGGATTGGCAGCAAAAATCCAAGCTGCTTTTCCATCTTAACCCGGCATCAATGGCGCTGATCAGTCTTCAAGAAAGAAAATTCACCGATGTCAATGAGGCCTTTCTCAAAACGCTCGGTTTTTCCCGTAAAGAAGTTTTCGGCAAGACCAGTGAGGAACTGAATATCTTCGTACAACTAGAAAAGATGCAGACGTCTCTGGAACAACTGCTGGAGCAAGGCTACTTTAACAATTACGAGTTGAAGATAAGACGCAAAGACGGGCAGATTCTCGACGGCCTTTTCTCGGGTGAGATCATTGAGATCCAGGGGAAAAAGTATTTTCTTATCATTATGATCGACCTGACTTCCCGCAAGCGGTCCGAGAAGGCGCTGCGCGAAAGTGAGGAAAAATACCGAACCATCCTTGAAAACATACAGGAAGGCTATTTTGAAACTGATCTTGCCGGTAACTTTACCTTTTTCAGCGATTCAGTGTGCCGAATCCATGGTTACCCCAAAGAGGAATTAATGGGCATGAATAACCGGCAGTATACAGATAAAAAAATCGCGAAAAAAGTTTTTCATGCGTTTAATAAAATTTACAATACAAGGGAACCACTCAAAGGATTCGATTGGCAGATTATCAGAAAAGACGGGGCTAAAAGATACGTTGAAGCATCTGTATCATTACAAGAAGATTCAACAGGTAAACCAATAGGGTTTAGAGGACTTATCCGCGACATCACCGAACGCAAACAGACGGAGGAATTGCTGAAACAAGGCGAAGCCCAGTACCGTCTGCTGGCCGATCACATCAAAGACCAAGTGTGGCTCATGGATCTAAATTTAAAAAGGACATATATCAGCCCATCTGTGGAGAAGTTACTGGGATACACCCTTGAGGAGCTTAAACAGCTCCCGTTGGATAAGCTTCTCACGGCAACATCTTTCCCGGCAGCGATGGATTTCTTTTCCATGGAGATGCCTAAAGCATTGGCAATTCCTCCAGACTATTCCTCAAAGCGTTTACTGGAACTCGAATTCCGCTGTAAAGACGGCCGGACTTTATGGATTGAAAGTGCGTTTAGTTTCATCCGGGACGAAAATGGAAAACCTGTTTCCATCCTGGGTGAAGGCAGAGATATTACTGAACGCAAACAGATGGAATATGACCTGCGGGCAAGTGAAATTAACTTCCGCCACTCCCTTGATGATTCTCCGCTGGGCGTGCGCATATCAACAATAGAAGGCGAGACAATTTATGCCAACAGGGCGATTCTGGATATATATGGCTATGACAGCATTGAGGAGCTGAACAATAC
Organism: Syntrophaceae bacterium; assembly: GCA_003141615.1. GTDB lineage: Bacteria > Desulfobacterota > Syntrophia > Syntrophales > Smithellaceae > Smithella. The sequence goes on along the minus strand of PLMV01000119.1, from coordinate 1,088 downwards.
ACCCCTGAAGGAACGCTATATGCCGGAGAGTTATGCTGAGTTTCAGGCAAGAAAGGAAAAAAGATTACGGGGCGAGTTTGGCCCATCTGAATATGAAATAAGCATTGTGAGAAAAAACGATGAAATCCGCCATCTCTATGTTTTCCGTAAGGAAATATTCTGGAACGGTAAAAAACAGTCTCAGGTTGTCTACCAGGATATCACCTTGCGCAAACACGCTGAAGAAAAACTTAATGAGACATTAGAAAGTTTACGGAAATCGATTAAAACAACAATTCAGGTATTGGGCACGGCATCGGAAACAAGAGATCCTTATACGGCGGGTCACCAGAAGAAGGTTGCCGATCTCGCCCGCGCCATTGCCACGGAGATGAAACTTCCATATGACAAAATTGAAGGAATCCGCATGGCCGGCGCCATTCATGATATTGGAAAGATTTCGATACCCTCGGAAATCCTGTGTAAACCGTCAAATCTGACGGATCTTGAATTTTCCCTTATCAAAGCTCACTCCCAGTATAGTTACGAAATCATGAAAGACGTGGAATCTCCCTGGCCATTAGCCGATATCGTCTACCAGCACCATGAGCGGATAAACGGCTCCGGATATCCGCAGGGGTTAAAGGGTGAAAATATTCTCATTGAAGCCCGCATCCTTGCCGTTGCCGATGTGATTGAGGCCATGGTATCCTACCGTCCTTACAGGCCTGCTTTGGAACTGGAAATTGCGCTCACAGAAATTGAGCAGAACGCGGGGACTCTCTATGACCGCAAGGTAGCGAATGCGTGTTTAAATTTATTCCGGGAGAAAGGATTCAGCCTAGAATGAAAGGACTTTTATGATTCATTCAGCACTATTAGTTACGTTAGGCGTTGTTATAACCGCGTTTATGTCTTTCTGGTCCGTGGTTTTTTCCATTTTCCCCGATGCCGACAACAAAATTCATAAAGTAGCTAATCTCTGGGCTAAAATTTTACTTTTAATCTGCAACACAAAGGTAAAAGTAATCGGTAAAGAAAATCTTCTGTACGGGAAACCACAGATTTTCATGGCCAACCACCAAAGCGATTTTGATATTTTAATTGCC
>PLMV01000176.1 GCA_003141615.1 Syntrophaceae bacterium | reverse complement strand
GAATGCAAACCAGCTTTATAGAAAAAAAAGTAAAACGAAATCCCCATGGCCAGAAGTATGAACATTCCAAAAATTACGGGATGTTTTCTCATTCTTTTATTCACCTTTTTGTGGATTATTAATTTTTACTTCTGCCAACGCCTGACTAAGATTAGATCCTATATTTTCCGTATTGTTAATATATTGATTGGATGTTGGGGTTGGGGTTGGGGTTGGTGCCGGAGCTTCCAGTTCCTTTATGCTCAATCTGATTTTCTTGGATTTAGGGTCAATACTCTTGACTACGGCCGATACAGTGTCTCCTATAGAATAAAGCTCCGAAGAAGTCTTTACGCGCTTTTGGCTTATTTCTGAAATATGGACAAGTCCTTCGATACCTTCTTCAATTTCCATAAAAATTCCAAAATCTGTAAAGTTCGTTATTTTGCCAGTAACAACACTACCGGGTGCATATTTTTGCGATAAATCATCCCAGGGATTTTTTTCAATTTGTTTTATACCCAGAGAAAATTTTTCGTTTTCTACATCCACATTTAACACTACTGCCTCAACTTCCTGACCTTTTTTAAAATATTCAGAGGGATGAGTTACTCTGTGCTTCCATGAAATATCAGACACATGAATTAATCCGTCAATCTTTTCTTCAATTCCTACAAAAACTCCGAAATTAGTGATATTCCTGACAACACCCTTAACAACTGTTCCGACCGGATATTTTTCTTTTAATTTTTCCCAGGGATTTGGTGTTGTTTGCTTTAAGCTTAAAGAAACCCGCTTGGTTTCCGGATTTACTTCCAAAACCATAACTTTGATTGTTTCATCTATATTCAATACTTTTGATGGATGTTTAATTTCCCTTGTCCAGTACATTTCCGATATATGTACCAGTCCCTCAACTCCCGGCTCCAATTCCACAAAAACACCGTAGTCAGTCAAATTTACGACCTTGCCTTCGACAATCGAACCGACCGGATATTTTTCTATGATTTTCTCCCATGGATTATCCATTAACTGTTTGAGACCTAAAGAAACCCTCTCTTTCTCAGTGTCAAAGGAAAGAACTTTGGTCTTAATTTTTTCACCCTTATGGAAATTTTCCGCCGGTTTAGCAATTCTGCCCCAGGAAATGTCCGTAACATGAAGCAGGCCGTCAATGCCGCCCAAATCAATAAATATACCGTAATCAGTGATATTTTTAATCACACCTTCTACAATGTTGCCTTCCTGAATAGATTTTAAAATATCTTTCTTTTCCGCTTCTCTTTCTGAAGCAACAATCGAATGGCGCGACAAAACNNGGACGAATATCTACCTGAGAACCGGGGAGGAAGGCGATAATACCAATATCAACGGAAAGTCCTCCTTTAACTTTTTCGACAACAACACCTTCAATCAGAATATTATTTTCGCAAGCATTCTTAATTTCATCCCAAATTTTAAATTTGGATGCCTTATCTTTTGATAAAACCAAAGTACCTTCTGAATCTCTTTTATCAATGAATACATCTATTTCATCGCCGACGAAAATATTGATATTTCCCCGAGCGTCTTTCAACTCTCCGGCGGGAATATAACCTTCAGTTTTCCAACCAACATCAACCATTACCCTATCGTCTTTGATCTGTACAACCTTACCTCTGGCGATATCACCATATTGCAGTTGGTTAAGGCTTTGTTCGAAAAGTTCTTTAAAATCCATGCCTTCTTCTTTGGCTTGAGATGATTGATTTCTGGTTGAAGAATCCGCGTCAACCTCCTTTTCTTTTGTTAAGTTTAAGTTGTTATTGTTAACCATTAAACTAATACCCCCTATTTTTTATGAACCTTATAATCTGTAAAATTTAACACACTGAATATTAAATATCAACATAAATCAAATATATATGTATTTACGGTTCATTTTCAACTTATTTTATCGAAATATAAAAGATAATTTTCTCGACAACTTCCGGTACAGACAAATTATCCGAATCAATTATTATTGCATCATCAGGCGCTTTCAGGGGCGCAATTTCCCGCTGTTTATCCTGTTTATCTCTGGCGAACATATCTTTTTGAATTGATTTATATTCAACCGAGGCACCTTTTTCCAAAAGTTCTTTATACCTTCTTTTTATTCTTTCTTCTAAATTGGCATCAAGATAAAATTTATAATCCGCGAGCGGAAAAACTACCGAACCCATATCTCTGCCTTCCGCAACAATACCGCCTTGAGCTCCTGCTTCTCTCTGCAGATTAAGTAACCTTTCACGTACCACGACAAACGTGGATATTTTAGAAGCGGCCAGACCTACTTCTTCTGTACGAATTTTTTCCTCGACATCTTCCCCATCTACATATACTTTCATTTGACCGTCAATATTTTTCAGGACTACTGTGGTACTGGAACACAGATTAGCTAAGGCGGAAACTTCATCTAAAGATATTTTTAATTTTAGCGTTTTATAAGCCAAAGCTCGATAAAGAGCGCCTGTATCCAGATAAATATAATCCAGTTTCTTTGCCAAAGTTTTGCTTACAGTACTTTTACCGGCGCCTGCCGGTCCATCAATAGTTATAATATATTTTTTCTCCATACTTGATAATCCTCGTTAATATTTTTAAGTTGACTCTAAAAAAGGAAGTCTTGTCTTTAAATTATAAAGAAGGTAATATTACAAAACTTTAGTATTTAATTTAAAAACTGCTTATGTGTAAATTTACTCAAAATCAATATATTTCTTTTGCTGTTGTTTTTTTTATCTTATTGTTTCGAGCAAGCATTTGTCTTGCCGAATTCACTATCGATGATGAAAAAAAACTGGGCAAAGAATTTTACGACCAAATGGGAAAAAATCACCTTCTCCTGGAAAATAGAAAGCTCAATGACTATATAAACCAAATCGGCAATTTAATTCTCGCGCAAAGTAAAAAAGTTCCATTTGAGTTTCATTTTTCTATTGTGGATAGTAACGCAATAAACGCTTTTGCTACGCCCGGCGGTTATATATATATCAATAAAGGTTTAATTAATGTTACAGAAAACGAAGGGGAGTTAGCCGGAGTTATTGCCCACGAAATCGGCCATGCCAATGGCCGTCACGTAGCCAGTCTTATTGAAAAATCACAAAAATTAAATATTGCCACATTAGCCGCAATTATTGCCGGAGCTTTCCTCGGAGGCGGCGGTGAGGCTACCGCGGCTATTGCCGCTTTTTCTGTCGCCGGTTCCAGCAGCCTAACGCTTAAATTTATGCGTGAACATGAAGAAGAAGCGGACCGGTTGGGTATAAGCTACCTCGTCAGCGCCGGCTACTATCCCGCAGCGATAGTTGACTTTCTCAAGATAATGAAACAGTATGAATTTCTCTCTAAAACTATACCTTCTTACCTCCAAACACATCCGGGTACCGATGATCGCATTTTTTATTTGGATAGCCTGATTTTAACGCAATATCACCAGGTGGGAGTAAAAAACATCATTGGCAATTTCAGCAGGATGCAGGCTTTTGTTTCATTAGACACGACTGATCTTAATATGAAGTACAGACAACTGGAAGAGTCTTTAAAAAAAGACCCTAATAACATTGATCTGCTCTATATTCTTGCTTTAGCTGAAGATCAACTCGGACAAACAAATTCCGCCCTCAATCACTATCAAAAAGCGCTGAGTTTATCTCCACTGGATGAAGATGTTTTAAAAAATATTGGTTTAATTTATCTTAAAATGGGGAAAGCTGATCTTTCGCAAGACTATCTTCTGCGGGCTGCAAATTTAAATGCCAACAACGATGAAATTACCTTGGCATTGGGTAAAGCCTATTTTGCCTTGGGTAAATACCAAAATGCCCTTGATTGCTACATGAAACTGAAATATAAATCGCTCGATGATGAGGATATTAATTATTTTATTGCCATGACCTACGGCAAGCTTAATAATCAAGGCGAGTCCCATTATTATTTCGGTTTATATTTCAAAAAAGCGAAAAAGAAGGAAAGCGCTCTATTTCATTTTAAAGAAGCGCTAAATTATTTCCCTCAGGATTCGGAACGAACTGGAGCCATTAATCAGGCAATTAAAGAATTAAACTCTGACGAGCATAAACAATTTTTCGGGAAATCAAAGCATTGATAAAGTAAAAATATTTACTTTATCATTAGATTAATATTACAATATCACATTGACATTACTGACGTGTCTGCATATTTTACAGAAAGAAGATTTTTCTCAAAGGATAACAAATAATGCCTATTTACGAATTTAGATGCAAAAAGTGTAAAAAAATCTTTGAAAGTTTGATCTTTTCATCAACGGAAGAAAAAAAACTTTCTTGTCCGAAATGTGGAACAAAAAAACCTCAAAAAGTGATGTCCGTATTTGCCGGCGGAAAGTCTAATTGTTCATCATGCTCATCAACCTCCTGCTCATCGGGTTGTTCTTCAGGTTGCTGTCATTAAAAGAGTTTTTAGTTATTTCAAAAGTAATCCTGGTTCCTTCTTTTGTTATTGCGAAAAATCACACAATACATTATAAGACTCCAGCTTTAATATTTTCCATGAAAGGAGTCTCAAAGTGAACATTTTAATTTTTGGCCCTAACGGCAGTGGTAAAGGAACTCAAGGCGCAGTAGTACAAAAGAAATATGGCGTACCCCATATTGAAACAGGCGTTATTTTCCGACAGAATATTTCTAAAAAAACACCCTTGGGAGAGAAAGCAAAATCATTTATCGATCGCGGCGAACTTGTACCCGATGATATCACTATTCCCATGATTCTGGATCGCCTGAAGGAAGATGATTGCAAAAAGGGTTGGCTGTTGGACGGATTTCCCCGTAATCTGGCTCAGGCGGAAGCGCTTTGGGCAGCCCTGGAAAAAGAAAAGATCAAGCTTGATTACGTCATTGAAATTGATCTGGATCGTGAAATAGCCAAGAAACGCATCATGGGACGCAGACTTTGCAAANNGATAAACGCCACGGTATTTATTATGATACCAAAACAGGCACTTTGGCCGCTGTTAACTATTTCAAACAAAGGGCAAAAATAATTTCCGTTGATGGCAGCGTCGGTGTAAAAGAAGTATCGGAAGATCTTTTAAAGAAACTTGCTTAAGTTGTATGGAGAGATATTTGATAAAAGCCCTCGTTTGTTCATGAGGGCTTTTTAATCTTCATGCCAATTCGCTTTCTTTGGCTAACTTTGTTGGCCGCGTCGTCGGCTTCCTCAGCGTATCAGTAATACGCCTGCGGTGCCTTCTCCTTGCCGCCGCGTTATCCTTTGAAAGCAAAATGGTATCAGCAGATAGAGAATTATGGAAAACATTAGAAACTTTAGTATCATAGCTCATATTGACCACGGCAAATCCACACTTGCCGACCGCCTGATTCAATTTACCGGCGTATGCAATGAAAGAAACTTTCAAGATCAAATTCTGGACAATATGGATATTGAACGGGAACGCGGCATTACCATCAAAAGCAATGCCATATCTCTGCCCTATCATGCTCATGACGGAAAAGATTATATCCTGAACTTAATTGACACTCCGGGTCATGTTGATTTTTCCTACGAAGTCTCCCGATCTCTTGCTTCTTGCGAGGGCGTCTTGCTTTTAATTGACGCGGCGCAAGGCGTGCAAGCGCAGACCTTAGCCAATCTTTACCTGGCCATTGAACATAATCTGGAAATTATACCCATTATTAATAAAATTGATCTACCGTCCGCTGATGTTGACCGCGTGTTAGAGGAGATTGACTCGGAACTGGGCCTTGATCCGTATACTCATATAAAATGTTCGGCCAAGGAAGGAATTGGCATAGAAGAAATTCTCGAAGCAATCGTCGAACGTATTCCGCCTCCCAAGGGCAGTTCTGAAAATCCGCTGGCGGCATTAATTTTCGACGCCCATTACGACTCTTTTCGCGGCACGATTATCCACTGCCGTCTCTTTGAAGGCTCTGTTAAAAGCGGTGATATCATCAGATTCATGTACAACAACACGACTTATAAAGTTGAAGAAGTGGGGCATTTTTTGCTTAAACGCGAAAAACGCGAAAAATTGTCCGCTGGTGAAGTGGGCTATATCATCGCTGGTGTAAAAACCGTGGCGGATGTACGCACCGGTGATACCATTACTTTACAGGATAAGCCCTGCAGCCAGCCACTGCCCGGATTTAAAGAAGTAAAACCTGTGGTCTTTGCTTCCATCTATCCTATTGCTTCCGACGATTATCAGGATTTAGCTGATTCACTGGAAAAGTATAAACTCAACGATGCTTCTTTTATTTTTGAAAAGGATTCGTCCGTCGCCCTTGGACAAGGCTTCCGCTGCGGCTTTTTAGGACTTCTTCATCTGGATATAGTTCAAGAAAGATTGGAAAGAGAATATGATCTTTCCATTATTCTTTCCGTACCCAGCGTGCGTTACCGCTTCACGCTCAAAGACAACAAGGTTATTTATGTGGATAACCCTTCTCACTACCCTGATCCCGCGGAAATTGCCAAAGGAGAAGAACCTTACATTCGCGCCGCAATGATGCTTCCCGAGCGTTATTTAGGGGCTGTGATGAAATTGTGTATGGATAAGCGCGGCACCAATTCTAGTATGAATTACACTGGCCCCGGACGCGTGGAGTTATCCTACGAAATGCCGCTGGCCGAAGTCATCTTTGATTTTTATGACCGCTTTAAATCGGTTACACAGGGCTACGGTTCTTTTGATTATGATATTATCGATTATCGCGAAAGCAATTTAGTTTTGATGGATATTCTGGTCAACAGCGAAAAAGTCGATGCCCTCTCGCAGATTGTCCATCGCGATCGTGCCCGTTCGCGAGCCCTCCTGGCCTGTGATAGATTGAAAGAAGAAATACCGCGCCAAATGTTTAAAATTGCTATTCAAGGCGCGGTTGGCGCAGAGATTATCGCCCGCAGCACTATCAGCGCTTTCCGCAAAGATGTAACAGCCAAATGCTACGGCGGTGATATTACCCGAAAAAGAAAATTGCTCGAAAAGCAAAAAGCCGGTAAAAAACGTATGAAGATGATTGGCTCCGTGAGTATTCCGCAGAGCGCGTTTTTGGCGGTGCTTAAATCCGATACCGATTAGCATGGGACTGTTGAAAAGCGCCCATCTGCTGCGTTATGCTGCAAATCTCATCGCTCAACGTATATTCATATACGCCTCGCAATTTGATTTTTGCATGCCTTGCATCTGAGCACTTTTGAACAGTCCCAATTTCTTAATTTACAGGCAACTTAATGAAAGCTGATCCATTTAAAATTCCATCAAATCAAGCCGGGCTTTATATTCACATTCCTTTTTGCCTCAGCAAATGCGGCTACTGTAGCTTTTACTCCATCAAATCCATTAACCTTATTCCTGAATATATTGCGGCGCTGAAAAAAGAAATAAAACATTATAGCAACGTCTTTTCATCATTTGATACCATCTATCTTGGCGGCGGCACCCCTTCCCTTTTATCCATTGGGCAACTGGAAACGATATTTAAGGCAATTAATAAATCTTACAAAATTTATCCCCACGCAGAAATCACCATGGAAGTAAATCCGGGAGATGTGTCTTTAGAATATTTTCAGGCTGTACGCTCACTAGGCATTAATCGTTTGAACATCGGTATCCAGTCCTTTGATGATAATATTCTTAAATTCCTCGGCCGCAGACATAATTCGGCTGAAGCTATTTCCGCCATTAATGATTCCCGGAAAGCCGGCTTTGACAATATCGGGATTGATTTAATTTACGGAATTCCTGGTCAGAAAATTTCCTTATGGAAAAGGACTTTACAAAAGACTCTATCCTACGCGCCGGAACATATTTCCTGTTATCAGCTTTCTCTGGAGACCGGAACACCTCTGTATAAAGAATATGCGCTACAGGATATAAAATTACCTGCTGAAAAAGAACAATTAAAATTTTTTCAGACGACAGCAGATGAATTGGAAAAAGCTGGTTACATTCACTACGAAGTTTCCAACTTTGCCCGCAAAGATAAATTCAAATCCCGGCATAATCAGAGGTACTGGCAGCACTTGCCTTATTTAGGCCTGGGGCCTGCCGCGCATTCATTTTTGGGTAACAGACGCTGGTGGAATACATCTGCCGTTAAAACGTATTTAAAAGAGATTGCTCAAGACAAAATGCCGGTGGAAAATACCGAAATACTTTCAGCGGAGCAATTACAACTGGAAGCATTGTTTCTTGGTTTGCGCACCAAAAACGGTATTGATCTTAAGCTTTATAAAACCAAATACGGTGCTGATTTGTTGAAAGATAAAGAAACAATCATTGATGCGTTAATCAAAAATAAACTTGTGGAATTTAAAGATGGTTTTTTACGTCCTACCTGCACGGGCATGGCTATAGCCGACAGCCTGGCACTTATCTGATAAAGAAACGGAACTTAAGCTAACGAAAAGATCACGAGGAGGCGCGCGTGCGCTCCGATCCCGTGCAGCGTTTGGTTATAAGTTGATTGAACCGATCTCCTAATCTATTTGATTTTCTGTAACCCCATGGCGATAACAAGCACGCCATCTTGATCAGAAATAACTACACCTCCTAAGACGTAACCCCAAAAGGCTATGGCGTTGTTGATAGAGACAAGTTTTGAGCCTCTGTCTATCCGCCAAACAGCCGCGCCATTGATCTGAATTGTGCCTGCGGGTTGGGTGCCACCGGGTGTTATTTCCGTTCGCATGATTCTGATATTCTGCAAATGCAGTGTTAAACTGCCGGGAGTAAGTTCAGTAATCGTAGCGGTACCCCATGTTATATCGATGTTGTGTGACGTTGAGCCTTTAATAATATCTTTTGTGTGCCCTGCTGTAGCACTACCGCCTGTCAGAAATCCAAACGTTTCAAATCCACCGGAAAATAGGTTCTGCAATTCAGTTAGCTCGGTTTTTGATTTGACATCAATTATTTTCTTGATATCCATGGTCAAATCTCGCCCTTGCCACCATGAGAACAGTCCAAATCCAATCGTTAGGACGACTCCGAATAATGCAAGCCAGAACGTTACTTTTTGGGTTGGTCCAAGCTTGGGATAGCCTTTTCTATAGAAACTCGTGATGAAGTTCATAGTCTTTTTTTTCACTTACAACAATGTTTATATGTATCTTGTATAATACCTAAATACCGCAAAAATTGCGGGATAACATCCTAAGAAATACTTTATGTTTTATGCATAAGCATTCAATATATAAACGCTATCATTAAACATCTAGCCAATTTTTCTTATCTGTTTGCTTAACTATTATCTAACGACGACAGAGGAAATCGTATTTTCAAGATGTTTTTTAATTTCCTGAAATTTTTCGTCCGGGTAAGATTTTTCCTTCAGGAATTTTTTATCCAGAACTTTTACCGGCATAAATTTCTGTAAAACATAATGGTTGGCGCCGGAAATCAGCTTGGCGATTTGCTGAATATCTTTTTCCTCAAGCTGGGACTCCACAATGGTCGTACGAAATTCATGCGGAATTTTTGCTTTTAAAATAATCTTGATACTATCTTTGATCAAATCAGAATTGACCGGCACCTTGACGACGCTCTTGTATTTTTCCAGAGGCGCTTTAATATCCATGGCAATAAAATCAAGCAGTTTTTCATCAAGAAGAGCCTTGATAACCTGTGGCTGGGAGCCGTTGGTATCCAGCTTAACGGCAAATTTCATTTTCTTAATTTTTTTAATAAAGGGCGCTAAATCATCATGGATAGTCGGCTCACCACCGGTAATTACCACGGCATCAAGCTTTCCCTTTCGCGTATTAAGAAAATCCAGAACTTCGTTTTCTTTGATGCAGGGCTGAAACAACCGTGGATCCACCAATTCCGGATTATGGCAATATGAGCATTTGAAATTACACCCTTGTAAAAAGATAGTGGCACAAATTAACCCCGGATAATCAATAAGTGATACTTTTTGCAAACCGCCAATTTTCATTTTCCTTTTTCCTTTTTTTCAGCCTTTTGCGTTCAAAGGATAATGAGGCGGCAAGGAGGAGGCTCCGCGGGCGTATTATTAATACGTAGAGGAAGCGGACGACGCTGCCAAAAAAGTTAGCCAAAGACCGGAGGCGCATCCCGCAGGGGAGCGCATAGTAAATTAATTTTACCTTACCGGTAATTACCACCTTCTGGGTGGTAATTTACAAGCAAAAGGGTATTAGACGCAAAAATCCATTGCCAAAAAATGCTTCTCACGATCTTTAATTATTGACTTATTGAAATTTGAATACCTGCCGCGAGTCAAACTCTTCCTGCTTGCCTTTATTCCACTGTTTAACCGGCCGTAAATAACCAACCACGCGGGAATAAACCTCACAATCATCAGCACAGGTTGGACACTTTTCCTGTTCACCTTTTAGATACCCGTGTGATGGGCATACGCTAAAGGTGGGGGTAAAAGTTATATAAGGCAAATGATAATTAGAACAAATCTTGTGAACTAATCTTTTTACCGAGTTGGGATCATCAATTCTCTCACCGGCAAAGGTATGAAACACCGTGCCGCCAGTGTACTTTACCTGAATTTCATCCTGCAAATCCAGTGCTTCAAAGACATCATCCGTATAGTTTACCGGCAATTGTGTAGAGTTCGTATAAAACGGTTCCGCATGTTTCGCTTTGTCATCACTGGCGGTGATAATTTCGGGATATTTTTCTTTATCGATTTTGGCCAGACGATATGACGTTCCTTCCGCCGGTGTCGATTCCAAATTATAATTATTGCCAGTTTCCTTCTGGAAATCGATGAGTTTTTTTCTCATAAAATCAAGAACCTGTTTCGTGAAGGCCTGACCTTCTTTTGAAGCAATGTTAATGCCCAGCAAATTTAAACAAGCTTCGTTCATACCGACGAGCCCAATGGTGGAAAAATGATTCTTCCAGTATTCATTGAATCTCTCTTTAACATTGCGCAAGTAATATTTTGTGTATGGATAAAGATTGCCTTCAGTGAATTTTTCCAGAACCTTTCTTTTAGTTTCCAGACTTTCCTTCGACAGTTCCATCAGCCGCTCCAACCGCTGCAGAAAATCTTTCTTGGATTTGGCCAGATAAGCAATGCGCGGCATATTAATGGTGATAACGCCGATGGAGCCGGTCAGCGGGTTAGAGCCGAATAATCCACCGCCTCTCATTTCCAGTTCACGATTGTCGATGCGTAAGCGGCAGCACATACTGCGGGCATCTTCCGGATTCATGTCGGAATTGATGAAGTTGGAGAAATAAGGAACGCCGTACTTTGCTGTCATTTCCCACAAATCCTGTATATTNNGTAAAGACTCTGCCCTTGGCGTCACCTTCCGCCATAACCTGCAAAAAGGCCTTATTAAAGAGGTTCATTTCCTCCTGAAATTCTTTATAGGTCTCTTTTTGCGGCTTACCGCCGATGATTACATTCTGATCCGAATAATATTTGGGGACGGTCACATCCAGCGTTACGTTGGTAAAAGGCGTTTGGAAGCCTACTCTTGTCGGCACATTAATATTGAAAATAAATTCCTGCAGCGCCTGTTTAATCTCTTTAATAGTTAAATGGTCATAACGGATAAACGGCGCAAGCAGTGTATCAAAATTTGAAAAAGCCTGCGCTCCTGCGGCTTCTCCCTGCAAGGTATAAAAGAAATTAACCACCTGACCCAAGGCGCTGCGCAAATGATTGGCCGGCTTGCTTTCCACCTTGCCGGACACACCCTGAAAACCCTGCAGGAGCAAATCATACAAATCCCAGCCCACGCAATAAACGGAAAGCAAACTTAAATCGTGGATATGGAAATCACCGTCGGTATGCGCTTTGTGAATTTCCGGCGAATAGATTTCATTGAGCCAGTAAACCTTGCTCACTTCTGAAGATATGTAATTATTCAAACCTTGTAAAGAATAATCCATATTACTGTTTTCATTGATCTTCCAGTCTAACTTCTTTAAATACTGATCAACAA
>PLMV01000161.1 GCA_003141615.1 Syntrophaceae bacterium | reverse complement strand
ATAGCTTCATCAACAGCCATCCCGGCGCGACTCAATACTGCCGCCTTTTCCCGCAGTAATTCTTCACACAAATTTTCGTGTTGCTCGGTTTTTCTTTTCTGCGATATTTGCATGATTCTTCCTCTTATTCCAACAAGAGGAGCCTCTATCATTTAAGAGCTTAATTTTCAACTAATAGAAAACTTCGCTGCGTGTGTGGCGGCATTGGCCAGCAGCAATACTTTTTTGATTTTCAGAGATATCTGTTTTTAAAAGAAAGTTAAGAATCGTTAATCAAGACAATCCTAAATCAACGGCAGGAGCTTCGATCTTTAGTTGCTTCTAATGTCTTGCAATTTCCTAATTCACACTTTTTTTGCGCATCACGGCAGCCCAGTTCTTTGTTGCGCTGATTTAAATAAGCATTTCCTCGGTTAGCCCGGATATAATTAGGTTTCAGACGGATGGTCTGATTGTAGTCCTCTATGGTTATAATCTCTTCTTATCTGAAGTTTTCTTTCTTCCAGATCAACAATATGATGAAGTTGTTGCAGTTTATGGACACCATCTTGCTTATTCTTTTGATGTTCTTGCTTTGATTTTTTCTGTTTCATACCTTAAGTGATTTGGAAAAAGATTTAAATATCCTCGTTCTTCTTGTTGATTAAGTACTTGGCAATTACTGCCTTTACCGAAATATCCTGCTTTTTACCCTTTTCTAGCTGTCTCAGCAATTTCAGATCGGATTTCCAGACGATATCTCCGGGAGCTATGAAGCAAAAACTTCCCGGTGTGTAGGTTGAACTTATGGCGTTGGCCTTAAGATAAAAATATTCTTTGCTTGTTTCCGTGGGGAAACAGCGCATTGTGGGCGGAATGTCAGTAGGGAGGAACCAGAGTTTGATTTCATGCTCTGCGTCTTGAGGGTTTGCTGAGGCATGAATCAGATTATCTGATCTTTCTCCGATAAATTTCCCTTTTTCATCATATAGCGGAATTACAGTTCCAAGCGCGCGAATGCAGCCAGGTCTTTGCTGTCTTGCCTCGTGCGGATTCGTATTTCCACAGATTTCTCGAATATTCTTGATGGCGTTAGGTCCCCGATACAATATCGCTATGACTCTGCGTTTTGAGGGATCATCCGGATAATGCAGATAACCGCGTATGTATTCCAGAAGCGATGGATAGAAAAATTTTCCCTTATGTTCCGCATAGTGTTCTTCGGCCAGAGCTAGATTTACGGAGACAACCTTCAGCGCCGCGAAACGCAGGCCGGTGTGGAATTCAGAAAATTGCGAAAGGATATATCCGGTTAATGAATTTTTGAGAGCATCAGGTTTTATGAGAACGAGCGAACTCTCTAGATTTTGTTTTGCCATTTAATTTCTCCTTACAAATGAAATATGTGGTAGTTTGACAAAGTTGTCATTTGATAAAAAAATTGCTGTTGGTCGAAGGAAGTATAAGAGAAGTCGTTTTGTGTGTCAATAGAATATGTATTAATCTAAATCTTGACCCATGATCCAATTATTCAAAGCTTGCAGAGCTTGATTTACATGAAGAATGTTTCTTTCTTTCTTTTTGGTTTTTTCCCCAGGCAATGTATCAAGTAAACCGAAATTAATATTCATTGGCTGAAAGCAATCAGCAGATTCAGCAGAAACAATGTAATGGAGCAGCGCTCCGATGGCTGTTTTCTGAGGCGGCGGTTGCAGCTGCTTTCCTTCGATCATAAAGGCGGCATTTAATCCGGCTAAAAGTCCCATGGCTGCCGATTCCGTGTAGCCTTCAACGCCGGTAATTTGACCGGCAAAGAAAATATTTACATTTGTCTTAAGTTGTAGTGAGGGGAGCAGAAGGGAAGGGGAGTGAATATAGGTGTTGCGGTGGATGCTGCCATAGCGGGCAAATTGAGCGTTTTCGAGGCCTGGAATAAGACGAAAGATTCGTCGCTGTTCCGGCCATGTCAGTTTGGTCTGAAATCCAACCATGTTAAAAAGAGTGCCGGCCATATTTTCCCGGCGCAATTGAACTACAGCATAAGGAATAGAACCTGTTTTGGGATGGATAAGACCTACCGGTTTCATCGGCCCGAAAGCCAGGCTTTTTTCGCCACGGGAGGCCAATACCTCTACCGGTAAACAGCTTTCAAAATGGCGGATTTCTTCAAAATGTTTTGCGGCGACCTTTTCGCCCGTCAGCAATTCCTGCCGGAAGAGTTCATATTCTTCTTTACTCAACGGACAATTCAGATAATCGGGCGTTCCTTTATCATAGCGCGATGCCCAGAAAACCTTGTCCATGTTAATGGAGTCTGCCTCGATTATCGGCGCTATGGCATCGTAAAAATATAAATAAGAACTACCCAGTATTTGGGCAATTTCTTGCGCCAGCGCGTCGGAAGTAAGCGGTCCTGTGGCAATGATCGTTGGTGAATCTTGCGGAATTATAGTAACTTCAACCCTGCTCAGGGTGAAGTTCTTTTGTCGCTGGAGTTGTGCTTCTACCTCCCGGGCAAATTGAGTGCGATCAACGGCCAGAGCGGAACCTGCGGCAACCGCTGTGCGATCCGCCGCCATTATTATTAATGAGTTGAGACGCCGCATTTCTTCTTTAAGTAATCCGGGAGCATTATCGAGGCTGTTGGATTTAAGAGAATTGCTGCAGACTAATTCCGCCAGATGTTCCATTTTATGGGCGGGAGAAAATTTTTGCGGCTTCATTTCATAGAGATGAACACTATGACCGCGCCGCAAGAGCTGCCAGGCTGCTTCACAGCCGGCAAGTCCGCCGCCAATTATTATAACAGGAGATGTTTTCATGCCCCGGATGTTGTTTTGGGAATTTTCTGGAGGTTCTTGCATTCCGGATAACCAGTGCAACCGAGAAATTTTCCGAATCGTCCGCGCTTGACGGCCATGGGCTTTCCGCATTTCTCACATGTGGCATCGGTAACCTCAGCTTCCTGTGGAATCATTTCCCCGTTTTTGCCCTTATGAATATTTTTAATATTTTTGCAGTCCGGGTAACCGGAACAAGCCAGGAATTGACCGTAACGGCCTCGTTTGATAATCATCGGTTTTCCGCATAATTCACAGACGGTATCAGTAACCTGAGCTTCCAGAGGAACAATCTCGCCCTTATCGTTTTGGGTGGCATTAATGGTGTTTTTGCATTCGGGATAACCCGAACAGGCAAGAAACTGCCCGAAGCGGCCTTCTTTGACAATCATTGCCTTGCCGCACTTATTACATTTCGCATCTGTTGTTTTTGATTCCACATTTTTTATTTTCCCTTCTTTGTCCTGAATAACATTCATAGTGTTTTTGCATTCGGGATAATTAGAACAGGCGAGAAAATTACCATTACGTCCCCATTTGATAATCATGGCTGAATTACATTTTTCGCAAACCAGATCGGTCGGTGTTTCTTCCCGTTTGATGTTTCTCATTTCGTCTTTTGCTTTTTTCAACTCCTGGGCAAAGGGACTATAAAAATCTTTAAGGGTTTTTACACGCTTACTTTTACCGTCTTCAATCATATCTAATTTGTTTTCCATGTCGGCGGTGAAAGCAATATCCAGAACCGTGGGGAAACTTTTCACCAAAAGCCCGGTAACAATAACGCCTAATTCTGTCGGGAAGAATTTTCCTTTATCCCGGCGCACATATTCCCGGTCCTGAATTGTGGAGAGAATATTGGCGTAGGTACTCGGCCGTCCAATTCCCTTTTCTTCGAGTTCACGAACCAGGGATGCTTCCGAGAAGCGTGGTGGCGGCTGCGTGAACTTTTGCTCTGTATTCAAAGTGATCAGTTTTAATTTTTCTTTTTCTTTTACATCGGGAAGAAGTTTATTCAGCCCATTCTCTTCTTCTTTTTCATCTTTGCCTTCAGTGTAAACGATGGTGAAGCCGGGGAACTTGA
Source organism: Syntrophaceae bacterium (assembly GCA_003141615.1). GTDB lineage: Bacteria > Desulfobacterota > Syntrophia > Syntrophales > Smithellaceae > Smithella. Next base: position 3,892 of record PLMV01000161.1, on the reverse strand, counting down.
GAACCTGTCCCTGAGCGCGGAAAATACAATTGGCTCCGGCAATATCAATAGTTGTTTGATCGAAAATGGCCGGATTCATCTGGCTGGCCACAAAGCGGTTCCAGATAAGCTGATAGAGCTTATGTTCATCGCTGGATAAATATTCTTTTATATCCTGCGGTTTGTAAGCCATGGTCGATGGCCGGATGGCTTCATGAGCGTCCTGCGCTTTTTGCGCGTTTTTGTAAGTGTGCGGTTTGGGCGGCAGATAATCGGATGAATAATTTTTCTGGATATAATCGCGCACTTCTTTGAGCGCTTCTTCGGCAATGCGGTAAGAGTCTGTTCGCATATAAGTGATTAAACCGACGGAGCCGTCTTTGCCAAGTTCAATACCTTCATATAATTTTTGAGCGACCATCATGGTCTTTTTCGCGGTAAAGCGCAGCCAGCGGGATGCTTCCTGCTGTAACTTACTGGTAGTAAAGGGTGGCAGCGCCGAGCGTTTTAATTCTTTTTTCTCCAGCTTCTCCACGATAAAAGAAGCTTTTTTTATGGTGTCAGCAAGCTTGGCGGCTTGTTCACCATTGACTACTTTTGCTTTTTTGCCGTCTATCTTGAGTAATTTAGCGTCAAAAGGGGGGGGATTGTTTCCCTCAAATTGTGCCAGCAGGTTCCAGTATTCTTCCGGGACAAATTTATTGATTTCGTCTTCTCTTTCGCAGATCATTCTCACAGCGACGGATTGAACCCGACCGGCACTAAGTCCTCTCTTGACTTTATCCCAGAGGATAGGGCTGATTTGATAACCAACCAACCGATCCAGAATGCGGCGGGTCTGCTGTGCTTCATACTTGTTGAAATTCAGTTCCAGAGGATTATTAATTGCTTCTAATACTGTTTTTTTTGTGAGATCATTAAATAGGACGCGATATATATTTTTATTTTTGGCATTGACTACTTCGGATATATGCCAGGCAATGGCTTCGCCTTCGCGGTCGGGGTCGGGGGCCAGATAAATGTTTTCCGCATTTTTAGCAGCTTTTTTCAATTCATCAATAGTCTTCTTTTTGGCTTCAATTACACTATAAGTTGGTTCGAAATTCTTTTCCAGATCAATACCCAGAGTGCTTTTCGGCAGATCTTTAATATGTCCCATCGAAGCGACAACATCAAAGCCGCTGCCAAGGAATTTTTTTATTGTTTTAACTTTTGTTGGAGATTCCACAACAATTAATGACTTCGCCATAATTACTCCTAATACCCAATTAAATAGAAGTTGCCATATTTCAAGGGGCAACTTCTATTTAAGATAAGATTGATTTTTTTTGCCCCTATAAATGGAAGAAGATATTTTGTAAAGATATTTATTTTTCAATGACACCGTGAAAAGTATTATTTGAAACTGATCATTTAGCGGTTTCTTGTGTGTTATTCATTTCTTCAGGGAAAAAAACTTTCCCGGGTGCTGCTGAACTAATCCTTTTAATTCCAATGTAGTCAATGCGCTTAAAATGTCGGCAGACGATAAGCCGCTGGAAGAAATTAAATCATCAATATGAACGCGGCCGCCGGAAATAAGGCCAATTATTTTTTGATCAACGGTGCTTAATATTTCGGCGGATTTGGCTGCAATGACCTCAGAGTTGGAAACAGAAGATGGTTTCAATACAGTTGTTCTTTCGATCTGGGGCAAAATTTCTTCCATGATATCATCAGCATTTTCAATTAATTTTGCGCCTTGCTTAATCAATTTATTTGTTCCGCGCGAACCTGCGGCATCAATACTTCCGGGCACGGCAAAGACTTCTCGTCCTTGTTCTAAGGCCAGCCTCGCTGTAATGAGGGAACCGCTTTTTTCTCCCGCTTCCACGATTACAACGCCATAGGACATGCCGCTTATGATACGATTGCGTGTCGGGAAATTGGCTGAGCGCGGCGGCGTGCCTAGCGGGAATTCAGAAATAACAGCGCCATTCTGAATTATATCAGCAAATAATTTTTTATTTTCCGGAGGGTAAATAACGTCGAGTCCGCTGCCCAGAACGGCGATAGTTCTGCCATGCGCGGTCAATGCTCCGCGGTGTGCTAAGGAATCAATGCCCCGGGCCATGCCGCTGACAATAGTTAAACCTTTGAGGGCAAGTTCGCGGCTGATCTTTTCCGTCGTGTATTTGCCGTAGGTGCTGGCCAGACGGGAGCCGACTACGGCAATATTTATATCATCTTTATTCAGATTGCCCCGAACATAAAGAAAAGGAGGGCGGTCATAAATATTCATGAGTTTTGCGGGATAAAGTTCATCTTGATAAGTAATTATATTAATTTCATTTTTATCGAGGAGTTCAAGTTCTTCTTTAACTTTTTTCCAGTCCTTAAAACCGGCGATTGCTGTGGCGACATTTTTGGAAATTCCCGGGGTTTCACTTAATTTTGAAATCGGTGCGGCAAAAATAGCGGGGAGAGAACCAAACTTATCCACTAATGCCGGAAAAGTAATATTGCCGACGCCCGCGATAGATTTTAGCGCAATCCAGTATTTAAATATATCGTAATTCATAATTGTTTGATCAGGAGCACAATCAGCAAGCTCCGCTTTGGTGGATATGGTCTTCACGAAAAATTGAATGAAAGCTACATCTTGTTTGCCGGACATGTCAAGTACTTTGAATGCGATAGCTCAAACTAGTTGCTTAAATTTAATCTTTGAGTTAGGAACCAATTATTCATCATTATTTTTTTAAAGAGGTATTTATGTTGAAGATAAAGAATTATTTTATCTTTATTATTTTCGCGCTGATTGTTTATCCATTTGCAACCTTTGCTCAAAACAGTTTAAATCAGGAAAAGAATAAAACTGCTATTAAGCAAAATATTCAGAAATCTTTAAACAATGATAGAAAACAGCAAAAACCTGGATTGACGATAACTCAGCAGGAAATTAATTTAGGAACAATTACTACGGACAAGTCAGGTGAAGGGATATTTACATTAAAGAGTACTGGTTCTGAAGTCATTGATTGGTCGACAGAAGGGCCGGAGGATTGGAAAAAATTAGAAAACCAGAAACTATCTGGTGTGTTAAAAAATAAAACCGATTCTTTGCGCGTGGGAATCCGTTTACTGCCTAAAGAGTCAGAAGACAAACAAAAAAATACACATAACTATGTGGAAATGAAACTTGAAGCCGGAGGCGAAAGCCTTATCTGCCGTAAGGAATTTACGGTTGGCACACATAAAGAAGAAATTAAAATCAACTCTGCTGATGGGCAGAAAATAATATTTGTCACTTTTGTAATAGGTTACACGCAAAAATCTCCTTCAATTAATTTAAATCCTTTAAGGCTGGATATGGGCAGTATCTTGCCGGAGAAAATTGTTTCTAAAAAAATAATGGTAACCAACAGCGGTAAGGAAATATTGAAATGGTCGGTTGCGGTTCAAAAGCATGAAAGCAAAGACACCCCTGATGATTTTCAAAAGAACAGATACATATCATTTGTCAATGAAGAAGGGCGGGGAAGCGGAGTTTATGCCACACCAGGACATTTGAAAGAAATAATGGAATTAACGGGTAAATGGACGGAAAGTAATGGTTATCCTTCGGGTGCGGAGGGCGATAACTTTATAAAGATTAATTTCAGAGGAACAGGGATAATTCTGTATTTATCAACTTATCAGGAAGATGAGGTCAATATGGCCATATCCCTTGATAAAAATCCGATCGATAATATTGAGTTGTTTGAAGGTTTGGAAGAAAATAAAGGGGAATTGCTGATTGCGGAAGGCCTTGCTGATGGTCCCCATGTTCTTACGATAGTCAGCAAAAATAGCCGTCTGGTATTTGAAGGTGTAAAAATAATTGGAGCAAAAACAGCTTATTTCCCTCAAGGCAGTATAAAAATCATGCCTA
>PLMV01000056.1 GCA_003141615.1 Syntrophaceae bacterium | reverse complement strand
CGATCCCTCTCCGCTTCGCTTCGGGGATAGTTCGACTAACGCTTTGAGCTTCATTTCATTCGCTCTCAGCGAGTCTCATTAAACTTCGAGGACAAGATCGTCTGCGCGATTAAGCGATCTGGTTACCCGCAGTACTTCTTCGGTGGTCGTTATGCCGTTAAGCACCTTGTCGATACCGTCTTTCTGCAGAGTGATCATACCCCGTTTTAGGGCCAGTTCATTAATTTGATTGGCATCGGATGTTTTTAAAATAAGCCTTTTGATTTCGTCATCAACAATCATGATCTCAAAAATGGCTGTTCGTCCCCGGAAGCCTGTCTGCATGCACAGGTTACAGCCTTTTTTCCGGTAAAAAATATTGTTCTGCAATACCGACCGGTTCAATCCCAGGTTGTCCAGAGTTTCTTCATCCGGCACATAAACTTCTTTGCAGTGCGGACAGAGCATGCGCACAAGACGCTGTGCTATTATCGCGATAATCGACGAGGTAACTAAAAACGGTTCTATGCCCATATCAATCAATCTAGTTACGGCGCTGGCGGCGTCATTGGTGTGCAGGGTGGAAAACACAAGATGGCCGGTGAGCGATGACTGAATGGCGATTTCCGCGGTTTCCCGGTCACGGATTTCACCGATCAGGATAACGTCCGGGTCCTGACGGACAATAGAACGGAGTCCGGCGGCAAAAGTCAGATCAATCTTCGGATTAACCTGAATTTGTCCGACGCCGTCCATCTGATACTCGATAGGATCTTCGATGGTGATGATGTTTATTTCCGGGCGATTGATTGTGGAAAGGGCCGCATATAAAGTTGTTGTTTTGCCGCTGCCGGTGGGGCCTGTTACCAGAATTATCCCATAAGGAGATTTGATCAGGCGATTGAGCATCTTGATCCGTTGATCATGCATGCCTAAATCGGAAAGCATCAGGACGTTGGCAGTTTTATCCAGTAAGCGTAATACAACTCTTTCCCCGAAGGCTGTGGGAATAACCGATACGCGAATATCAACAAGACGGTCGGCTATTTTTATTTCAATGCGTCCGTCCTGAGGCAGCCGTTTTTCCGCGATGTTGAGTTTGGCCATGATTTTAATGCGGGAAACAAGAGGAGACTGAATCCTGCGCGGCAAGTTCAAAATATCATATAGGATGCCGTCAATACGATAGCGGATTTTGAGGTTGCCGGAATAAGGCTCGACGTGAATATCACTGGCGCGGTCTTTAATCGCTCCGGCGACTAACAAGTTGACCAGTTTAATAATCGGCGCGTCACTGGTTTCATCGAGCAAATCGGCTGTTTCATCAATCTTGGAAATAAGATCATCGGTAGAAGCGTCATTCATTTCTTCGAAATAGTCTTTGGCGGAAGCGCGGCTCATATCGTAAGCCATATTAATTGCCGCCATGATCGCGTCCTGTGAGGAAAGGACAACCGGCAGATCCGGGATTTTCAGGAGTTGGCGCAGATCATCAACAGGCTGAAAATTTGTGGGATCGTTTATGGCGATTGCCGCATCCCCGGAAGTGATGAGCGGAACAATCTTATGCTTTTTCAGGTATTGAATGGAGACGTTTTGCGTGAAATCAATATTGATGCTTTCCATCGGCAGTTCCGGCCGGAGGGACAGCCCGAAGTGCTGGGCCAGTATTTTTAATAATTGGATTTCATCGATGGCTTTTTTCCGGATGAGCGAATCAAAGAATCCGCTGCCGTTGTTTTCCTTCAGATTGTGCGCTTCGGCAAGGGTATCGGGGGCGACTCCGGCGGCGATTAATTTTTTATCCAGAGAAGAAAGAGCCGCATCCCGGGGAGTGGCGGAGCTATGGGCTGCGACTGAGGATTCTTTTAAGGCCGTATGGATTTTAGACATAAGAGGTTACTGCCTTCAGCTTAAGGTTTAGCCGGTGTTTTGTTCCCGGCAGGAATTGGCGCGCTGTAAGGTTTAGTCTCCGATTTCTTTTCATCCAACTTGATGATTCCCTCCACCACCTCTCCCATTGTTCCTCTTTTTTCCTGATAAAGGCCGGCGGCGTCTTTTTGAGTGCGGACGATATGCGGCGTCAAAAAGACATACAGGTTTGTTTTTTCCCGGGAAGTGGAATGTGTTTTAAAAAGCCAGCCCAGAACAGGAATATCTCCCAGCAGCGGCACTTTATATGTATCGGCCTCCGTACTGTCCCCCACCAGGCCGCCGATAACTACTGTTTCATTATCCTTGACCACTACGGTTGTTTTTGCGGTTCTTTTTAAAGTTGTCGGTGTTGGGGAATTGGCGGCGGAGGTAACCTTGGTGACCTGCTGCGATATTTTCAGGCGGATGAAGTTTTCCTCATTGATATGCGGTGTGATATTCAGGATCACGCCGACATCTTTATACTCATAAGTGTTGTAACCAACCAGCGTGCTCGTCGTCGATTGCTGTTGCTGGGTGATATAGGGCACATTGGAGCCCACATTTATTTCCGCTTCTTCATTATCCAGCGTCATGATCTGGGGAGTGGAGAGAATGGATACCTCTGTATCAGTTTTATAAGCCTGGACAACCGCGCCGATAGTAGGAAAGGTAATGCCGCCGATGGTAATGCCGGCGCCGACAATGCCCATGGAAAAACCACTCGGAAAAGCACCTGTTCCAGCTGTTGTAATTAAACTATCGAGGATATTATAGCCGCCAGTTGTTGTACTGCTCGCGCCGCCGGAACCGATAAAGGCCGCCGTGTTGCCGGCTGTACCTGCACCCAGGACGTCACCTGTACCTCTCAAACCGCGCCACTCGACGCCCAGCTGGAAATCCTTAGTGGCGTTGACTTCCATAATCAAAGCTTCAATGTAGACCATCGGCCGCGGCACATCGAGCTGTTTGATAATATTTTCGAGAATCTTATAATCTTCCCGATCAGCCATAACCACCAGTGTGTTGGTTGCCTTATCCGGGACGACCAGGACATTTTTCGAAACCACCGGGGCAAGCGCTTTTTGCCCGCCCGCCGCGCCGCCCGTAGCCGCCGCCGTGCCGCTATCCTTGGCAATATTGTTGAGAACTTTCGCTAAGTCCTCGGCATTGCTGTTTTGCAGGCGGTAAACCTGGATATTGGATTCGCCGCGGGGCAAGTCTTTATCCATAAAGGCGACAAGTTTGCGTACATTTCCAGTATCCGCTGTGCTGGCCATGATGATAATCGAGTTTGTCCGTGAATCCGGGACGACTTTGATGGGCGTTGCGTTGGCGTGGCGCTGCTGAAAAATTGTCGTCAATGATTTCACCACTTCCGAAGCGGAAGAATTATGCAGCGGAATATAGGATATCTGATCCCCGGCGCCTTCAACATCAAGAGCAAGTATAATTTCCTGCAGTCTTTTGATGTTGGACAAATAGTCGGTAATTACTAAAATACCCGCCGGCGGATAAGAAAGCACCGAACTGGACTTGGAAATAATCGGATCCAAAACACGTTTTATTTCATCGGGGTTGGCGCGTTCCAGGGCAACTATCTGAGTGACCATGCGGTCTTCCGGGCTGGCAAGTTCTTTTTTAGTCCTTGTCTCCATGCCCTTTTCCCGCGCCAAAGCCGCGGGAATGATCTTAATCATATTCCCCGCGGGAACGACGGTAAACCCGTTAATTTCCAGAACAGACAGAAAGACTTTATAGACATCTTTCAGAGGGATTCTTTTAGGAGATATGATGGTGACCTTGCCTTTGACTTTGTCATCAATGATGAAATTCTTTCCGGTAAGTTCACTGACAAACTTTACCAGCACACTTATATCGACATTGTCAAAATCAAGGGTTACATATTTATTATCATGTACTTTTTTCGCGGAATGAGCCGGCAGTTTTTCGTCCTGAATTTCTTCAGAATTTTGTATTACAGTTTCTGTTTTAACTTCCTTTGCCTGATCCGCGGGAGGAATAGTCTGTTTTATGGAAGTGTCTGGCACTGCCGGTGATACTTTGATAATCTTTTTGGTGGTATCCGCAGGCACGGTTGTTGTGTTAACATTTTCGTCAGCGTCGGCAACACGAGCCGCAAATGCCGGTCCTCCGGCGCAAAACAAAATTATCAGCGCGATTATACCGCCGGCAAGCAGGCCCGGCCTTATCACGGGTAGGAACCCCTCGCAGCAAGCTGCGGGGTATTGTACCCTCCGCTTAGGCGGGATACCCCTATGTGCTTTGTACACGGGATAATTCAACTTACAAATATTACTGCACTGCGTTGGTAATATTTGAGTTTCATTAATTCGACCTGCAAGTTTCAGCACACTTTGTTTCTGAAACTTGGGTCTCATTAACTTACCAATTCCAATACGCTTCGCTTTCGGAATTGGAGTTTCACAAATAAAAGAATGCAAGGTTTTCATCTTATTTTTATTGTTTCTCCAAAAGTTTTTTAAATTCAGGTAAATCAGCCAGAGCCTTCAGATCGCCGTCATCTTTTGCCCATTTTATTGCTTCCGGGTTATACCTAATGGCATTCTTCAGATAAAGCAAACTCCGGGACACATCATTTTTTTGCGCGTAAAGACAGGCCAGATTGTAATGCGCGTCGGTGTAATCGTGTTTTATTTTGATCGCGTCATTAAAACGTATGATCGCCCATTTGTATGTTTTCCGGCTCATGTATATCACGCCCAGATTATTCAATGCCTGCACATTCCGCGGATTAAGTTTAACAACTTTTTTATACAGCTTTTTGGCTTCTTTTAATTTCCCTTCATGTTGCCGCTGCAGGGCTTGTTCATAAATAATCCTGGAATCAGTATTTCCCGGCTTAACTTTAATCTCCGGGGAGGCTGTTTCCTTCTTTAATCCGGCTTTGTTTTTTTTGTCCGCTATCGTTCCTTTAACAATCTGTGGCTTTGTTGAGACAACGTTCATCACCGCCGATGCCGCAGGAGGCGCGCTTATTCTCGGTGCCGGGACTTTTTTATCTTCGGGTCCGTACAAAAATATAATCATTCCCGCAACAAATAAAACAACCGCCAATATCCCGATTATGGGGAGCCATTTTTTAGACCGGTCAAGTTTTTTCCCGGATGCCGATACTATATTCCCATAGGCCGCATAGCGTGATTGTTTATCTTTTTGCGCTTTACGTAACGCGTCGTTTATGTAGCTCATAATCACCTATTGGTCAAGGACTTCCAGT
>PLMV01000197.1:3973-13493 GCA_003141615.1 Syntrophaceae bacterium | reverse complement strand
CCCACCTGCAGATTTTCGCTGGGATCAAGAAGAATCACGCCGATTTCCTCCGGATCAATATTAAACACCAACCCCATATAGTTTCCAGCAAAGCGAACCAGTTCCTCCGCGCGAATATGCGGCAGGCCGCCGACTCTGGCAATATCGCGTCCGACAAAATTGACCGTGCCGATTTCGTATTGCCGCAGTTCAGGATTCTGCTCGTCCAGAACCTTTTCCATGGTATCAAACGTATCGTCCAGGAAAGTCTTTAATTCCTTATTTTCCAATTGGCTAGACTCTTGATTCATTCTTCGCCTCCATTATTATCATCATGCCGCGTGCGCCTCTTTCTGGAGCGTCTCAGTCAGACTTTCCACAAGCGCCTCCAAATACTCATTGAGACTCCAGGCAATCTTATGCCCATTCACACGCAATTCAATGCCCGATACAATCTCCGGCTGCGTCATATACCGCAGAGTAAAACCGTTGGTTATCTGCTTTTTCAGAACCTCTTCAATTTGCGCCTGCCGGGACGCGGAAATGCTAAAAGCGCTCTGGATTATAACTTGATTGCCGCCGCCTCTGATGGCATTGCGTATCTGAACGCTTTTCTCCTCATCAAGTTCCTTAACGCGCCGAATGAATTCATCCACAATCCGCTCCTCCAGATCGGCATCCGCCAGATCGCGCAGCGCCTTGCGCGCCGTCGCGTATAATTGCTTGGCCGCCCGCTGGCGCAAATCGGAGAAAAAGGCGTCCTTTTCGCGAACCAGCATATCCTGCCAGCGCGCCTTGACCTGATCAACTTCCTCGCGGACTTTTTCCATCAGTTCTTTACGCTTGGCATCAGCGGCCATTGTCGCCTCATTGAGCATCTGCTCTTTCGCCTCGTTGAGCAACTGGTTGCGCTTTTCATAAAGCCCGGCAGCCTCGGTTGCCTTGACTTTCAGATCTTCGGCTTCGGCAAATCGCGCGACAATCTTCGCTTCTCTGTCATCCATCGCTTTAATTATTCGCCCGTAAAGAAAGCGCTTCAGCAGATAGACAAGCAAAAGAAAATTGAAGATCTGGCAAAATAAAACAAACCAGTCGATATGCATGGTTTATCCCCCTGCTTTTACAAAGTGACCCCAGAAAGGATTGGCAAATATCAGAATCATCGAAATAACGAAGCAGTAAATAGCGATAGATTCAATCATGGCCAGTCCGACAAAAAGCGTTCGGGTCAGAGAATTTCTTTCATCTGGCTGTTGAGCAATTGCGGCCAAAGCCTGCGCGATGGCCTGCCCCATGCCCAGCGCCGGTCCAATAGATCCGATCCCCATTGCCAACCCCGCGGCGAAAATAGATGCCAACGCGACGATGCTTACACTATCCATAAAAACTCCTCCTTTATAAAAAGTTCATTAAGTTGCAATGCTTGTTTGTTTTACCTCAACATGAACATGATGTTCTTCTTCGGCAGAGAGCGCCGACGCAATATAGACCATGGAAAGAATCGCAAAGATATAAGCCTGAATTACGCCGATTAAGAGCCCCAGTGCCTGCATAATAACCGGAAACAAAAGCGGAGTGACGGCCAGCAGAATGCCGATAACTTTTTCATGACTCATAATGTTGCCGAAAAGTCGAACCGTCAGCGCGAGAGTCCGGGATAGTTCCCCCATCACGTGGAAAGGGAAAAATATGAAATTAGGTTGAAAATATTCCTTCAGATAATGGAAAAGACCGTTGCGCGAAATGCCGTAATAAGGAACGGCGATGAACACACATAGCGCCAGAGAAGCGGTAGTGGTAATGGAAGACGTCGGCGCGACAAATCCCGGCACAATAACCAGCACGTTGCAAGTACAGATAAACAAAAAGAGAGTCCCGATAAGAGGAACGTAATTATCCGCGCCTTTTTTCGTCATCTCAGATATTTCACCGCGGACAACAGAGATAACTACTTCCAGAAAATGCTGCCATCTGGACACATTCATTTCCGAAGAAAGGTTGCGTGTAGCGAGCCAGGAAATGAACAGCAGAATAGCCATCACCAGCCACGTATAGAGAATTGTCACGTTCAGCGTGACAAATCCCCAACTCCAGATGATTACCTGGTCGGGACTGATCTGATTGAGAGATACAATTTCCATATCGAATCCTCAGGCGGCATTTATTCCGCTTTTATTTAAGTTAACCGTTTCCACCGCGTTTTGCGGTCCCAGACGATATGTCAAAATTTTTCTTACAATAATGAATCCCAGCATGGCCACGGCCAGACGCTCCCAGTGCCCTGTGCCCATAATCAAATAAAATCCCGCCATCAACACTGCCATACGTAGAATAAAACTTCCGAGCATCAGGCGCGCTGGACTTTTGGCTGACGGCAACTGCCGCACCGTACGCCACAGCGCGGTAAAATAAAACGCTCCTAAGGACAGACCCGCGACAAAAGCCGCGATCAGAGTAAATAACAAAGTCGCATCAAGACTGTGGTTCATCATCTTCATCTTCCTCGATAATTTTACTGCGAACTTTTCTCACCCAGTAGGCGGCGTTTATACAACCCACAAGCACGCCCACGATTAAAAACATCAACGCCCACGAATACTGACTGGGCCAGGTGCGGTCAATCCACAAACCAATGGCGATACCAACCAGTGTGGGAATTGCCACCGCCCAGCCGACAATTCCGAACATGCCCAGACCGAACCAGACCGTCTCGTCTTTGTGCCGAAGCCCTTTGATCCGCAAAGCTTCTCTTTTCGCCACCTGCTCAGTGAAATGATCAGCTATCTTCCGGCGGCGCGAATTGGATGTTCGTCTTATTTCAACCATGTTTTATACTCCCTATTGTTTACATATTCACTGCTGTGCGTTAAAAAGCTCAGATGCAAAGTTTGCAAATCCTTCGAAGTGAGGCGTATCTTTTTTATACGCCGCAACAAGAAAGGGCGCAGCACAACGCAGCAGATGGGCGTTTTAGAACGCAGTTACTTTAGTTCCACAAAACGTCTGATCAAACTCGCTTCCAGTCTGGCTGAAGCGGACCGAACCATTTTTTCCCGTTCATCTAAAATGTCATATTTTTCCACAACGACCTGTTTGAGTTTCCCTAAATCGGGCGCACGCACGGCGTTGCGCGTGGAAACCAGAACGTTCGATCCTTTTTTCACCAGCGTGCCGACATCCATCGCCAGCAGTTCCTGCCCTCCTTGGGCCGGCTCATACGTGAATATACCGGGAGCAAGCGTCGCCACAAAATCAATATGATTCGGCATCAGACAGAAAGAACCATTTTCCGCCTCAGCGACAATTTTTTTTACTTCCTGCGTCAGCATTACTTCCGCCGGCAATAAAATTTTAAGCAACATTATCGATCTTAGCCTCTTCTATTGTTCCGATCATATAAAGAGACCGCTCGGGATATTCAGCAAACTCATCATTGAGTATCCTCTCGCAGCCATTCAAGGTATCTTCGCGGGAGACCATTTTCCCCGCAGTACCCGTAAATTGTTCAGTGACAAAAAACGGCTGTGTAAAAAACCTCTCCAACCTGCGCGCCCTGTGTACAATTCGTTGATCCTCGCGGGAAAGTTCGGAAATTCCCAGCATGGCGATAATATCTTTGAGGTCTTCATAAACAGCCAGCGTCTTGCGAATTTCCTGGGCAATTTTGTAATGGCGCTCACCGGCGATATTCGGCATCAACATTTTGGAATTTGACTGAAGAAGGTCAATGGCCGGATAAAGTCCTTCACTCGCCCGCTTACGCGAGAGAGCGATCGTCGCCGAGAGATGGCCGAAAGTATGGACCGCCGAAGGATCGGTAAAATCATCTGCCGGCACATAGACGGCCTGAATAGATGTAATGGCGCCGGTTTTTGTGTTACAGATCCGCTCTTCGAGCTCGGCCAGTTCCGTGGCCAGAGTCGGCTGGTAACCCAGACGTGATGGGAGCTGACCTAAAAGACCGGATACTTCCATGCCGGCCTGGATGAAGCGGAAGATGTTATCAATCATGAGCAGAACATCCTGTTTGGAGTCGTCTCGAAAATACTCGGCCATAGTCAGAGCGGCGTGTCCGACACGGAAACGCGCGCCCGGAGGCTCGTTCATCTGACCGAAGACCATGACGGTATTGCCCAGAACCCCGCTTTCCTCCATCTCCCGGTAGAGTTCCTCACCTTCGCGGCAGCGCTCGCCGATACCGCAGAAGATACTCATCCCCTCATGGCCACTGACAGTATTGTGGATCATTTCTGTAATGAGCACTGTTTTGCCGACGCCCGCTCCGCCGAAAAGGCCTGCTTTACCTCCTCTTTCCAGCGGCGCCAGAACATCAATAGCCTTGATCCCAGTTTCGAAAATCTCCGATACGGTGGATTGATCACGCAGTGGAATCGGCTCCCGGTGAATGGAACGCAATTCCGCCCCTTCGATCTGAGCTTTTTTATCAATTGTCTGTCCGAAAACGTTGAAGACCCTTCCCAAAAGTTCCTTACCCACGGGAACCTCAAAGGGCTTGCCTGTATCTATGACCATTGAACCTCTGGCCAGACCTTGGGTGGGCGTCAGGGCGACACCCCGGACAGTATTATTGTCGAGCTGNNAAAACTTTTCCTTGATTGATTTGCTCACTCTCCACGTTCATCTCCCTTTGTTATCTAAGTTATGACTTAAATATTAATACAGCTCTTCCACTTTTTTAATACCTTCCATTAACCAGCCTACAACACCGCCAATTACAACAAACATAAGCGCTCGGACAACATCGCCTAAGATGGGCATCCCCGTCAAGAAAAGTGCATGACTGGTTAAAATCAGAACACCAAGAAAAATGGCTGCAAAGATGCCTTTTTTACCCCACCAGATCGAGGCNNATTTGTCCCTTCATCATCAGTGTTTTGATAGCGCCAAGCCTTCTCTCCACACTACCAATAATCAACTCCTGATATTTTTCTATAACCTGATATGATACATAATCGAACATGAGAATTGTTCGATTCAGACTTTCCACCGCCTGCTGTTTTTCCAGAGCAGTCACGAAAGTCCCCTGAAATTCCGCGTAAAGCCAGAGATGTCTTCTCATTAGCATCAGCGCGTAAATAGCTTCATGCAGGGGTATCTTTTCCCTGTAGAAATTCTCGGCATACTTCCAGGAAAAAGTCTTGGCCTCCTCATAGGAGTTTTCAGCCAGAGACATTCGACGAAAAAGCTTGTAAAAATCGATCCCCTGCTCAATCACCATGTCTTTCGGCAGAGAGTGATACGAGGGCGTTCTGTCATGCTTCATCACATCTGCAGCCCATTGTTCGGCAATACCTTCAGCCTTGCTTTCTATAAGGTCAATAAGTTTTGTGGCATAAGCTGGCATTCTTTCATCCCTCTTTCCATAGAGCTACTATGATAAAAAACCTCACTCAAGTGAATCCGTCCCGTCACTTACTGCGTATTTTTTATCGCCAGCAATTCCAGTTTCATTAATTTCCAGAATTTTCTGGCAATAACATACATCATGTAGTCGAACATGAGAATTGTCCTGCTAAGACTTCCTATAGCCTGCCGGTGCTCTACCTCTGCATTAAACATGGCTTGAAACTCCGCGTATAACCACATATGCCTCCTCATCAGAATCAGAGCATACAACGCTTCATGCAGGGGGATTCCCTCTCTGTATCTTTCTTCCGCGTACTTTTCGAAAATTTCTTCCGCCTGTTCATACGGTGATTCATGAAAAAACATCATTTGAAAATTACTGTAAAAATCTTTGGCTTGAAGAATAATTTTATCCTCAGATGCCTCATGATAGGTATAAGTTTTCGCGTTAGTCTTCACATCCTTTGCCCATTGCCGGGCAATTGCTTCCGCGTTTTTCTGAGTTAAATCTATGAGTTTTGTGGTAAAAGCTTTCATGTCACTCTTTCCTTGAATAATCAGAAAAAGCAATGGCCATGCCATAAAATAATTTTTTCGTATTTTAATTTCCGTCTCTCTTTTACGCGCGGGCAGCAACGTCCGGCGCATGCCGGGGTAATACAGTATTGTTGAATGGTTATGAATTCCCGTCCACATGGAATGGCAAACTTGATAAATAAATATTTAAATCGTCTTTTGCCGGATATTCATGAATTATCAAGAAAGGAAATAAACGGAAATACGAAGTAAACGTCGCCGGATAATTCGCCCGGAAAGATTTGCGGACATTTGAAAATAACAATAGTCTTTAAATATAGAAGCTTACCAACAGCGACTTTTATGTCACCCCGAATGACTTAAATGTCGCGCAGGATTGTTTCCCATTGAGGATTTTTTTTCATGGCGGCGATTTTGCGCTGAAGCTGTCTGACGGTTATTCCAAGAATTTGTGCGACCTTGCCGCGATCGCCATTAGCATTGGTCAAAACATAGACCAGATGCGCTTCATCGTTTTCCTTCAGTGTGCATAATTGGCGCGCTAAAGGAGATGGGGCAGTTGACATCATCCCCAGATGACCAGGCAGAATAAGATTGGAGTCGGTTATTAGAACGGCGTTTTCAATAATTTGAGCCAATTCTCGTACGTTGCCGGGGTAATCTCTGCTGTTTAATAAATCCATAGCTTCCGGGCTGAAACCGAGAACATCTTTATTATAATTACTGCATGCCTTGCGCAGAAAATGGGACGCGAGCAAGGGAATATCTCCCAGTCTTTCCCTCAAAGGAGGAAGGTGGATATGTACCGATTTCAGCCGGTAGAGCAAATCCAGCCTGAAATTTCCCTCCTGACAGGCCTTTTCAATATTACTGTTGGAAGCGGATATAACTCTTACATCCACCCAGACTGGCTTTGACGCGCCGAGAGGATAGAAAGATTTTTCTTCCAGCACACGAAGCAGTTTTGTTTGCAGGCCGATCGGCATTTCCCCGATCTCGTCAAGGAAAATAGTTCCGCCGTCCGCCTGTTCAAAATAGCCCCGATGAGGCGTCTCCGCGCCGGTAAACGCTCCTTTAGCGTGACCAAAAAACTGGCTTTCAAACATCGTGGCCGGAATAGCGCTGACATTAACGGCGATGAATGGGCCCTGAGACATTGGTCCCGCCTGATGAATGCCTTTGGCGACAAGTTCTTTGCCGGTTCCCGATTCTCCGGTAATCATGATGGGATTACCGCTTCCGGCCATAACCTGGGCATAGGATAGAGTGGAACACATCTGCGGACATTGGGTGATAATCTCAGAAAAGGCATTCGGAATTTTCTTTTTATTATCCCCTGCTGTTGCCGATAAGCCGATGAGCAGACCCCTGTGTTCATAGGCTCTTTTAATGGCTAGAAAAAGGAGATCGTTCTCTACCGGCTTGACAAGATAATCATAAGCGCCCAGACGAATCGCTTTGACCGTAGTGGGAATGTCATCAATAGCCGTGAGAATAATGAATTCGGTATGAGGACGGTAAGGTCTTGCGGATTCAAGAACCTGCAAGCCATCGACTTCCGGCATAAGCAAATCCAGAAGCACAATATCAAAATCTGTTTCCTTAATTTTGGCAATGGCATCCCTGCCGTTATCACAGATTTCCACGTTTCTGATGCCCCGCCACTTGAGCAGACGTTTCACCGAATTCAGAGCGACTTCCTCATCATCAACAATCAGGATTCTCATAATCGCTGCCTTCCTATTTCACTAATTATGTTTTGCAGTTGTAACATACTAAAAGTTTTTTTCAGAAGATAATCAGGTTTGCCGGCCATCCTTCCTTCCTGTTTCCCGGCCAAGGGGTCAGATGAGTAAAGAATTACGGGCAGAAGAGGAAAACGCTCCCTGATTTTTTTTAACAGCTCCCACCCGTTTATTGCCGGCAGTTTGATTTCCGAGATAAAAATATCCACCTCCGGATGCGCCTCAAGATAGGCGATGACATCTTCGGAGGTATCGTCAGGACCGCAGCACCAATCAATAACATCAACAAAACTCATTTTGAGTTCATTGAGATAAGAGGCATCACTATCACAGCAAAGTATGGCGGGACTAATATTTATTTGTGTTTTAGCGTCTAAGGGAAGGTAGATGGAAAACCGGCTGCCGATATCGGGACTGGAAGTAACTCCTATTATTCCCCGATGCTCTTTGATTAGTCCATAAGAGATGGAAAGCCCTAAACCCGTTCCTTCCCGATCCCGGCGAGTCGTAAAGAAAGGTTCAAAAATATGATCCAGCACTTCTTTTTTCATACCAATGCCGTTGTCTTCAATTTCGATCAGAATTGCGTTCAATCTTTCAATATTTCTGGCGGTGATGATTATTCTTCCTTTTCTGTCGGGCGTAACGGATTGATGCGCGTTAATCAGCAGATTGGCAATTACCTGCTCGATTTTTTGAAAATGTCCCTGAATAGATGGCAGATTGCTGTCGATGTAAAGGTCGATGCGGGAGACAGTTTTGCGAACCTGGGCGCCTACAATAATCAAAACTCCCTGAATGACTTCTTCAATTTGAACCGGTTTCTTTTGTACTGTTTCATCCACCCGGGCAAATTCTTTTAGTCCCGTAATGACACGCTTGATGCGTTGGGAAGCTATTTTGAACTCCTCAATAATTTCTTTCATATTTGTGCAGACTTCCACATAACTGATACCCTTATCACCCCAATCCGGATGGGAGGCTCCATCGCTGGCCAGAATCGGTTCAACGGCAGTCCACATTTCCTCCAAAAGAGGAATGTTGTTGGCAATAAAACTAACCGGATTATTTATTTCGTGGGCGACTCCCGTTACAACTTCACCCAGTGCTTTTAATTTGTGGGATTGAATCATCTGCTGCAGACGGAGTTCCCCCTCCTGACGAACTCTCTTGTCTTCAGTTATATCCTGCCAGGCGCCGACCATATAACTTCGGGAGCGATTGCTTGGCCTGATCAGGCGGCGATGATCGGAAAACCAGCGATAGGAACCGTCGGCAGCCTGAAAACGATACTCAAACTGGTAAGTTCCTTTGTGCGTGGCCAATTTCAACTCTTTGAGTATCTCTTTTTGGTCATCAGGATGAATGTGCTCCTGCCAAAAAGTAGGGTTCTCCGTGAATTGGGCAGGCGTGTATCCGGTAATTTCTTTGATGCGGTTGCTGACAAAAGTGATTGTTAAATTCTCATCGGCGTTACAAGTATAGGAAATAATAGGAAGGAATTCCAGTACAAGGGACAGATGATCTGTCGTTTCTTTTAGGGCTTTGTTGGCTTTCGTCAGCTTATGCGTGCGTTCCTTTACCTTGATTTCCAGTTCTTCATGAGCTTTCAATAAAGCTTCTTCCGCTCTTTTCGCCGGAGTTATATCTTCAAGCGTTTCCACCGCTCCAATAACGGCACCTTTGGAATTCCGGATAACGGCGGCGGTAAAGCGCAGCCATCGCCCCTTTTTACCCAGTTCAGGAAAGAAATCGGTGGCTTCGTATGCGCCGTCAATCAATTTTGACTTGATGAATTTACCGACATACCATTGAGGGATTTCTTTCTGAAATTTATCGACAAGCAAGTCGGCCATGCAGGGCCTTGCCGTTTTATAAAATGCCCGCCATTG
>PLMV01000197.1:0-3924 GCA_003141615.1 Syntrophaceae bacterium | reverse complement strand
TCTTTGTGTTGACGATATTTATCTTCCATCTTCCATTACCCGAGAGAATTAAATATAGCCTTGCTTTGACGATTTTATGAAAATAATTCTGTAACTCCGGAAGAGCCGGTTCCTGCGGGGAAGATAATTATGTATAAGAAATTATTATTGTAAACTAACTATATTGAAGAAAGCGCTTGTATGTCAAGGAAATATTGGCGCCATCAGATGCTGTCTACATGTGGTTTACTTCCGGCATATCATTTTTGATTTGCCAGAGACCGGACAGCGTCCACGGCCTGATTGATTTCCTCGACCGTATTGAAGTAACTGAAACTGAAGCGCACGGTACCTTCCGGGAATGTGCCGATGGTTTTATGAGCGGACGGTGCACAGTGCAAACCGGGTCGCGACATGATACCGAATCGTTCATCCAGCTCCAGCGCTGCTTTTGCCGGATCCATGCCCCGGATGTTGAAGGAGACGACAGATATCCGCCTGGATGCATCCTTAAGGCCGTAAGTCGTGACGCCGTCAACAGTTCCGATACCCTGCAAAAAAAGTTCGGTCAGGCGTTTTTCATGAGCACTGATAATGTCCAATCCCTGGGACAGGATAAAGTTGATACCGGCCGCTAATCCGGTATAACCGGCCGTGTTCGGTGTTCCCGACTCAAATTTATCCGGCATAAAATCAGGCTGATCCTCGTACTCTGACCGGCTGCCCGTGCCGCCTCTCATCAGGGGAGAGATAACCTGCTCAAGATCCTTGCGGATATACAGTCCCCCCGTTCCCTGGGGACCGAATAAGGATTTGTGTCCTGTAAAGGCCAGCAGGTCGATATCCATTGCCCCGATATCAATAGGAAGCACCCCCGCCGTCTGGGCGGCATCGACACAGAAGACAAGGCCGTGCTCTCTGGCGATTCTGCCAATATCGGTCACGGGGATAATCGTCCCCGTGACATTGGAGGCGTGGGTCAGGAAGATGGCTTTCGTGTTCTTCTTAATGGCCGGTACAATAACGCCCGGATCGATCTCCCCCGCAGTGGAACAGGGAAGAACCGTCAGCTCAACGCCGCTTGCCTCCATAGCCCTCAATGGCCGCATGACGGAGTTGTGCTCCATGGACGAGGTGATCACATGGTCGCCGGATTTCAAAAGACCAAAGACGGCAATGTTCAAGGCCTCCGTGGCATTCTTCGTCAGGACGATCCGCAGAGGGTCGTCCATGCCCAAGAGTCCGGCCAAGGCCTCACGGGCGTTGAAGATGACGCGGCCTGCATCGATGGACAGGCTGTGTCCCGAACGCCCGGGGCTGCCGCCCGTTTCCCGCAGGCATGAATCAACTGCCCGGATTGTTGCTTCCGGTTTCGGCCAGGAAGTGGCGGCGTTGTCAAAATAAATAATGTTCCTGTTCATTTTTTTATTTTATCCATTGATGGAGGTTAATTATTCATATTGAATATTTTATTCATTCACATGTATCCATCAAAGCCTTTTGTCAAGCGTCAATTATCTTTCCGTTGGCATTCTCCATGTCCATTCTCTTGACTGATTTCTACGATCTATCCTTGGTTTAAAAATAAGGCCGGGCTCAGAATCGAACTGATCAGCACAACATTTTAGTGTTGGCCCGACGGGGTTGAGGCCCGCGGCCGGCGCCAGCCGACTCGCCCGGTCAAACCTTTATCCTTATAAACTAAATTAATCTGCCATCTCTCGAATATCTTCTATTTCCACTTTGTTCAAAAGAGCGGCTTCAATTTTACTTTGGATTGCCGGTTCAAAGCGCAGGCATATCCCGCAATCCGCACTGATGTGCTTAGGCACGGGAATAAGCTTGTGCGGAAGTCCTTCCTTCTGGAGAATTTTTTCCGCCTTCAGAACATAACTCACCGCTTTAAACAGCATTACAAAATATCGGGGCTGTTCTTTCATGGCGCAAGTAACCGTCCCGCGCGGCTCATGATTCCCGCGATGTCATACATATTGGAAACAACACCGACGCCTAATTTTTCTTTTACCTCAAAATAATTCAGGCAAGTTCCGCAAACCAGCATTTCCACACCAGCAGAAACCAGCTCTTTCAAATCATCCAGAACTTCGGATTCCTTTAAGGCAAGTTTGACGCCGGTGTTATAAAAAATCATGATATCCGGTTTTTCGGCCTGCAAGGCGATGGTGTGAAAAAATGCCCTGATCAGAACATAACCCAATTCATCATTGCCACGCCCCATCATGTCCGCGGAAATGACGATGACAAAAGGCCCGGACTGCGCAGGCGTTGCGCCACACGACGGAACCAATTCATCTTTTGCCCCAGTTGCACCCGTTTTTCGCTTTAAATTTATTTCATAAATATTGTCTTTTTTCTTTTCCACTTTAATATCACAACCCAGCTTTGTTCCCAGACGCTTGACGTTTTCCAGCGCTGTTTCGTTATCAACGATCACCTTTACCTTTTCATTGGTTTCTATAGCCTGTTTGGCCAAAACAACCGGCTGTGGACAAGCCAACCCTAGGGCATTCACTATTTTTATTTCACTCATTGAAGTACCTCCACTTATTTCAACTGTTTAATACTTGCGGCCGGTAGCGCTTAGCATAAATCAAGAGTTTTTCTTTTTCGGCAGCGTTTCCAGCAAGGCTTCCACGCGGGTGCGGATCTGCTCCACATCGCTTTGTGAATAATCCGTTTCTATTTTCAAAAAAGGCATCTTATGTTTGCCTGTGACGTGTTCCTTGATCTTGTGGGATTCGATATTATAAGAATGGCAGGCGTGAAGAACCACATCAATAACAACATCCGGTTTAAATCGTTTAATCATTTTGTCCAATTCCGTCAGACGGCGACTGTTTGGCGTCATGCAGGAGCAGGGCAATTCGAGATACCGGCGCGCAACAGCCGCGTAGGGATCTGGCGTGTTTTCGGCAATCAGACTGGCAAACGGCTTCATGCCGGTACAGGAATCCAAAACAACAATAACACCGCCCGCCTCTTCGATGATTTTGAAGACTTTCGTCGCATCGCCGCCCACCGGACAGCCGGTCACCAGCACGCGGGGTGAATCCTTCTCGCCGTGATAAACTCCTTCGGCCACGCGCTTTTCCAGTTTGGCAACACAATCATTGAGCAGATCAATCATGTCTTTTGTTGTTGCCGCCTGTCCCAAATAAGTCAGATCGTAGAGTTCAATCCAACTCAAAGGCGTTGGTGTGAGCGCGGCGAAATCAAAAACTTTATTCATCAATTTGTTTTTGACGTTTGTCTCTTTGATTTCCTGTTCAACGTCCTTGTCGTTTATTTTGCGGTCAAAGGTCGTCTCCAGAAAACCTTTGAGCTTTTTGATCATGACTGTCCAGTTATCCAGAGCTTCTTTTTCATCAGGCAGTTGCGGCAAATCCATCACATACATGGGTTTGATGTGGGAGATCAGCTCAAACATCTTTTTCTTGCCGTCACAGGTAGTCTCGGCAATGACCGCTTCGGATATGGCATAGAAAGGGCAGGTATCCGTTTTGATAAATCCGTAACTTGATTTGATGAGCGGACAAAGATTAGCGGGCAGGACGGTTTCCGCCGCTTCAATTGTCTTATTGGCAAACGCACACAACATGGCTGGCGCCGCATTGGCCGCCCGGATCACTTCCATCGGCGCGTAGCCGCAATAAATTCCAACAATATTCTTTCCTTGCTCTCTCTGTTTCTGAAGATACCCTAATGTACGCTTTGTCGCTTCACCGGCAAAGCCGTCATTAACTAATGGTTCGACCCCTGTTTTCATATTAATAACTCCTTATTGTGTAAATTAATGATAGTAGCGTTATATGAGTTAAGGGAATATATCAAATAGATAATAGTTATACTCAGGGAAGCATTATTACTATTATTCATTTACCAGAATTAGTTCAGCTTGGATTAATTCCAATTTGCATTCAAGAT
>PLMV01000092.1 GCA_003141615.1 Syntrophaceae bacterium | reverse complement strand
GCATTCTATTTCTGAAGCTTGGGACTCACTATTTTCTTGACATATTAGAATTTGTGTTCCATTTAAAGTTTAAGATGGGACGTAAAGCTTATTTTAAAAATGAAGAATTCATCGACTCGGCAATACAAATAATCGCCGAGGAGGGTCTTGGCGCGCTTACAATAGCGGGACTATCCACACGAGTAACCGCACCCATCGGTTCGGTTTACCATCGCTTTCCATCGCGAGACGCGCTTATTGCCGAATTATGGTTGAATATTATTGAATCATTTCAGAATGAATGGTTAAAAATTCTTCAGACGGACGGACTTCAGGCTACACTTTTCTGTATGCAATGGGTTCGTACTCATCCAAGCGAAGCGCGCGTTATGCTGCTCTATCGTATCGATGATCTCACTTCCGGCGAATGGCCAAAAGACTTGCAGAAACGCGCCTTGCGCTTATCCAGGGAATTGCGTGAAGGCGTAGCCTCATTTACAAAAAAACAATTCGGGAGCGTCACCAAAGAGTATACCGATCGCACACTTTTTGCCATCCATGATGCCCCTATGGGAATCTTGAGACGATATCTACAAGAAAATAAAATACCACCCGACTCAGTTGCTGATCTTATCCGGGAAACGTATGAAGCTGTGATAGAAAAAGCAAAATGACATTTGTATAAAATTTCATTAATATTTCTATAAGTTGATCTTTCCATCTGCTTATCTTTTTCAATCCTTGAAATTGGCGTATCTTATATTCTGAACCCGCCTCTGTTTATGAAGCAATTATTTGTCATTTTACGACAAAAAATATTCTTGACATGCATTATTGTAGAATGTATATTCTAATATAAACATTCTAATTGTGATTATTTGTCTTTGGGAAAATAATTTAATTTAATAATGATGCCGTAATGTGGAGAATATTATAATAGAACCGCACCGCCTGAGGCGGCTCCAGCCCCTATATACATGGGCATAATTTACTAATAATATTGAAGGAGGCTTATATGACGCAACAACGACCGCTTCATGTTGATTTACCCATTACAGTTAAAACATACGATATCGATTTTATGGGTGTCGTCAGCAACATCGCATATGTGCGCTGGATGGAGGATTTGCGGCTCCATTTCCTTGAAGTTCATTATCCCCTGCAAAAACTCATTTCGGAATTGATTGTGCCTATCATCACCCAGACGCACATAGAATATAAGCGACCGATTCGGATGCATGATCAGGTTAACGGGAGTATTTGGTTGGAGAAATTCGACTCTTCTGGTTGGATGGCCAATGTGGAATATATGGTTAACGGCAAACTTGCCGCGATGGCTAAGCAAGGCGGGATATTTATCAATCTAGGCACTATGAAACCAGCCAATCCTCCGGAGGGTCTGCAAAAGAAATATGATGAGGAGTTGCAATGATCATAGCAAAATAGAGGAGGTATGCTTAGAGGACATGGTACCAATAAGGAAGAATAAGAGGAAACAAAAATTATCTAGGAAGAGGAGGATATAAAAGATGAATGCCGATTTCATTCCGCTTGAAAAAAATGAATTAAAGGAACTATTGAATAAAAACTGGATGACTCATGATGCTATGTGGTTTTACAATTGTCTGCAGGAATTCGGCATTGAAAAAACAAATAAAATAAACAAAGCCGCTGTCCGTGACATGGCAGCCATAGAAATCAAACGAATCCAAAAGGCCGTTGGTGTTGGGCAGATTAATACCTTTGATGAGTTTAAAAGCTTTTTTGATACTGCAATGGAAATTGCTACCGGCAAGTTTATGAAGTATAAATACAGCACTCCTACCCATAACTTAATGCAAGCCCAGTGGGATTCATGCTTTGCGTATGAAGGAATGAAAGCGCTCGGTGTTGCCGATCGTTACGAATGCGGCATTTCGCTGAGGATCGACACCTGGCTTACCACTCTGGGCATCAAATTTGAAGTAGAACCCAAAGTAACAGGCTGCATGATGCATACCGACGGCAAATGTTTTTTTGAATACAGGTTTTTCTTTGATAAATAACTACCAAAAGGAGGCAATAAAATGAAAATCAATGAAGATGTGTGGGATTTTTTAAAAAAACATTTAGGTTACAATGATAACGAGATGAAGTTATTCCGGCACAATCCCAGAAATGAAGATGTAATTTCCAAAGCAGGGTCATTGATGAGCAAGACCATTGTCGTTGAGGTGGTGGAGGCGAGCGGGTGCAACTCCGGGCATAAAGCAGGCGACAAATTTATTTTCGATGGTGCGGGGAATCTCATCACCAAGCTTAACCCGGCGAAAATATGCTGTTTCGCATTAGGCCATATATGAGGTCTTATCTTTGCCGCCAATGAACTCCTCTATGCCGGGATTGATCCGAACGAGATGCGCTTCAAGCGGACGGGGTGTTTCGATACCGGCGTCAAGTGCGGGGGCTGGGGCCACATCGTCATGGAGATCAGGGTGGAAGACCGCAAGAAGGTATAATTCTAAGGAGGCGCATCTCGGCTTATGCTGGATGCGCCTCCGGCATGCTCTGATGCCGGAAATAAACAAAAGATGATAAAGGAGAATAAGATGGAATTAGAAAAAGCAAAAGAATTTTGCGACCGATGGTTGCCTGCCTGGACGGGTAACAGACCTGAATTGTTGATATCATTTTATTCCGATGATGCTTTTTATTCAGATCCTTACATTCCTCAAGGTCTAAAGGGTAAAGAGTAACTTCTAGCATATCTCAGAAAATTAATAAGTATTTATCCCAACTGGAAATATGAGCATGTTGAAATATTTCCCACGGAGAACGGATTCACGTTGAAATGGAAAGTGTCCCTCCCTGTTAATAACGATACAGTTGTTGATTATGGTGTGGATATTGTTGAAATATCGAATGGTAAAATAACCCGTAATGAGGTGTATTTCGATACAGTTCGACTCCTGAAAGCAATAAAGAAAAAACAATCATAAATTAATAAGGATTAATGGGGACAGCGCCCTGGCAACTTTTTGTTCGAATTTAACCATCTCTGCAGGCATGGAGTCTTGAATTATGAAACACCTTTTGATAA
>PLMV01000044.1 GCA_003141615.1 Syntrophaceae bacterium | reverse complement strand
AGTCAGACAACAGAGTGCTGGGGTGTATCATTCAGATATTGATGGTTGAAAATGGCCGTTCTTGTCTTTTAACTGAAGTCCATCATTAGGTGCGCATTGTCTTTCCCGGACAAATGTCATCCCTGATAAATCTTTTGCATTGTCTCGTAGAGGTAATCACGATAAGCCATCCGCCGCTTCATTTCATCGCGGTAACCGCCTTCAAGAGCCTTCTTGTTTTCCTTGAGTTCCACTAACTCTTCATCTTCTTCCATAATAGCTTTTATTTTTTCTTTAAGGACATCTATCTTGTCTTTTATGAACTCCTCTTTATCTTTGACCTGCGAAGCGAGGTCAGAGATATGTTCATCCTCCCTTTTGATCTTTTTCATAGCTTTAATATCATCCTCTTCCTGGATGAAGCGTTTGACAGTCTCGTCTTTGCTCATTTTATTTACTTCTTGAATAAACTCATACGGAACTGCTTCCTGTTTCTTCCTATTTTTTTTTGCCATATATTCCCCCTAAATTCCATATCCGCTGGTCATGTTACCATTGGCACAATCACTTCCGGTGATTTCTTCGTTGCGTGCATATCATAATCATTTAGAAAATGCCGACAAATTATTTCGGTGATTTGTAGTCGTTAGACGTAACAAACATCATCCCATCCACTAATTGCAAACATTCTCAAACCATCAAAATCGCCACTCCAACCAATTGATCTCATTCCCATTTTCATGGCCATAATCAACGGTTCTTGGTTTTTTTTATAACGAATTATCATGGAGATCTCAGTAAACTTCTCACTTCTCTGGATACTTATTATCCAACTGGATACTAATAACTGCATACATCCTATCCATTTTTAATGAAAAGAATCCAATCACAAAAATGTAAAATCTCGATATGTGATTTGATATCTTACACTTATGTTGCTTTCCTCTTTTAGGTGTACTTCTTGCTTATTATTCATGGTAGCAATTTGACAAGAGGAGTATAAAAGTTAGAAACACATCTGCAGAATCAAGCAAGAAGGTGAAATATGAAGAAAGTTGCCTGCGCAGTTCTTATTCTCGCAATGGTCATCTTTCTCATAAACCCGTTGTTCAGTGACGCAAGAGACGGAAGTAGAGGCGGCCATAGGGGTGGTGGTGGGGCACATCGGGCGGTAAGAGGAGGTGCAGCAGTTCTAGCGCCTTATTATTCGCCCTATTATTATCCATCCTATTATTATGCAACTGATGCTTATTCACCCGATTACGCACCTCCACCAGTNNCGAAGGATCGTTATGAGTGCCACCGTTGGGCTGTAAGTCAGACACATTACGACCCAACGCAGTCTAATAGTGCCGCTGGGATCTATATATGGGTCGATGAAAAGGGCGACAAGCATATTACCAATCAGCCACCTGATAAATCGACCAAGATGATTGGTAAAGAGACATACAAACGGGATTCGCCCGGCGGCATGTCAGTAGCCCCGTTGAACCAAATGCGTGCAGACTATCAACGGGCGATGGGTGCCTGTCTCGATGCCCACGAATATACCGTAAAATAGCGCTGGCTGATAACTCCGTTCTCAGGAAAACATCAACTTCCCCTATACGCGGTGGTTAGCAGGAAGCACATTCATTCTTTCCAGCATGTTATGATGTTATCGCTTTTTATTGAAAACAAGATTTGCGTTTGATGCGATTATGTAGCAGCTTTCCTTCCGTAATGCGCGAGCGTGATCAAGGAAAAATGAAATTTTCCGACGTAAGGATTTTGATGAATAATTCCCCATCTTGTGGGGAGTAATGCTTCATTTCCATACCCTTTCTCTCAAATTCCGCCGATCAAATTATTCATATTTTAACATAGTACCGTATAGTTATTCACTCATTGCGTGATTATCCGATTGTGGTATGCAGATTGCTTCTTAAATAAAAGATATGATGAATATAGATAGAAAATATTGGATGGAGGTCAAAAGATGAAACGTTTGATGCTCTTTGCAGCAGGATTAACTTTCCTTCTTTTTGCATGGGCCTTTGCAGCCGACCAGCCTGTTTCAACCGGACCGGCGGCGGTAACTTCCCAGACCGCTAAAATAACGAGGATGAGGGCGCCCGGAACCGTTCTGGAAATCTCCGATGTCGTGTTGAAAATCGAGCGAAAGATCAAAGATAGAGTGGAAACGATGGAATTCGTCCTGGAAAAACCGGTTAAATTCAAAGTGGGAGATCGAGTAAGAGTCAGCTATGTGGAGAAGGATGGGAAAATGAACGCTACACGGGTTGTCAAGGCGCCTATCATCCAAGTCAAAAAGGTCGCCAAGCCCATCAAGGAAGCAACACCGGCGGGTGAAAATACAGTTCCGGCGAGCGTCGAACCGGCAGCAAAATGACCGACAGAATATTTTAGTTTGTACTGAAAATTCAGCTTAATTTCGACTTTTGCAATTAGCTCTTCAGAATGACTTTTCTGCCCATTAACTCTCATCTTTTCATTTTTTTGATATTGACAGCGTAGTAACTATCCCCAAAATGGGATTTAATGAATCAGATAAACGGCGGGCAAAAAAATGGGGCACGATATGGTACTTCGTGCCCCTGTGCGAAATGACTTGATGTCTGGTTATTTCTTCTCGTCGGCAGCCTTCTTCTCGTCGGCCTTCTTCTCTGCTGCTTCCTTCTTCTCTGCTGCCTTCTTCTTAGAAGCCTTCTTCTTCTGTTTGGCTTTCTTCTTAGAAGCCTTCTTCTCCTGCACATCCTTCTTCTCTGCTGCCTTGACTTCTTTTACGGTAGGTTCCGGTGCCGGCGCTGCCGGGGGAGCCTGTGCAAGAACGGATGTCGTGAAAAGGAAAACTAAACCGATAACCAACAATGCTAAACGTTTCATTTTTAACTACCTCCTAAAATATTTTGATTTTATCATTACATATCTGCAATCCGCGTACCATAATGATATTCATAAGCAACCATAAATTAATTATATGATATCATTAAGTAATATTAAATATTTCGTTCCTCGGACAGTGTCTGTTTCACCCGAAAGATCAGGATAAATGGGGTATTCCTCCCCATCCGGTGGGGAGTTTTTCATCACCTCTTCTGACCTCTTTCCCGGTTGTTCTCCTCTCTATAAATATCCTTCCGGAGTTTGGCAAATTCCTTTTCAAGGCGTTCCATCTCCTGCCGGCTTATTCCGTCTCGCCCCGCCCGCTTCATGTCTGACTCGATTTTCTTCAGTTCATTGCGCAGGCGTTCAGCTTCATTCTTCGTTAATGAACTATCGCGCACACCCGCATTGATCTTAACCTGTGCATCATGTATCTGATTACTGAGCTGTTGCCATCTCTCCCGTTGCTGATGATCTTGAGCATAAGTGCTAGTGGTCGAGAAGAAAAATAGAGCCAAAATCACAACTGCACATACATTCCATGATACTTTCATAATACCTCCTTCCATTGATTTGATTTTGTTTGAGTCGAGTAGACCGGTTTCTCCCGATATTTAAGTTGATGTTTATTTTCTCCGTCTGCCGACTGGTTTCCCGGCGGCGCAACGCTTTTCAACTCATACATCCGTTGTCCCCAGCCCCTCGCCCAACATGTCACCTCTATCATAAGGTCAGAGGAAAGAACATCATTTATTACAGATTGAACTCAAGCATCTTCGTTAAAATTTCCGTTTTGCTATATTCAGGAAGACAACCTTGGATTGTGGAATGCCAAAATCATGCAACCTTAATGAGAATTAACCCAACCATTATAGCCACGATCCCCACGACTTTTAGCTTGGTAAGCTTCTCGCCCAGGAATATGACCCCGAGTGCTGCACCGATGACGACTGCGAACTCGCGGACCGCAACGGCATAACTAACATTGCCCAGGCGGAAAGCATAGAGAATCAGCAGATAAGTCATGATGCTGCCTAAGCCGATGATCCCGCTTGCCCACTTCATCCGGTTCCAGATCTCACGGACCTTGTTGAGTTCCGTCAGGAGAATGACCGGTGCCAGGCAGATTGCAGCGATCGAAAACATGGCCCAGATGTAGACGAGAGGGTTGACAAGAGAGACACCGACCTTGTCCACGATCGAATAGCAGGTTATAAGTATCCCGACGATTAGAGCATAGCAGAACGCCTGCTTGTTTTCACGGGTCGCTGTCTCTCTGAGTCCGATGCTCAAAACGCCACAGCAGACAAACAATATTCCTGTACCGCCGATCGCACTGATCTTTTCGGAAAGAAGGAATATTGCGGTGATCGCGGTACCGCAGACGCCCACTCCACGGGCAACGGGATAAACAATCGAAATCGCGCCTTTCTCGTAACTTTTACCTATGAAGTAGAAGTAGCCGGCGTGGATGAGACCGGTTGCGATGATATATGGAAGTGCTGAAGATATCGCTTTCTCTTTAAAGAGCAACACCAAAGAGAACGGTGTCATCAGGAGCGACGAACCGCAGAGCCCTATCCAGATCGCTATCGGATTACCTGATATCTTCTTGGTGACGAAGTTCCAAAGCGCGTGAAGCATCGCCGCGAAAATAACCATGCCGAAGACATAGAGTTCCATAGCTGTTCAGATCTGACTTTACAACAATAGAAGTCAGGTAAGGAAGTCAACATGTGAACTTTCGACTATCACGATTGACATGAGAAAGCTACAAAGGAAGGGATAATGTGACAGCTAAAGCTTTTAGAAAGAACAGCATAAAAATCCTATTAATTATTTTTCAAGATCGCCAGTTCGGCTGAATCACTCACTGCACCTACTACTGTTCAGAAGTGGGCAGTTTTCAGAATTGAAGATTGCCATTTGCAATCAGTTTTACAGAGCCTCCCTGAATCAAGGGCAATATCGCTTGCCGTTAGCCATTTCTAACAATTTGCAGTCTCCCAATGTACAAGCTTTTTGCACATCACGGCAGAAAAGCTTTTTGTTGCCCTG
>PLMV01000122.1 GCA_003141615.1 Syntrophaceae bacterium | reverse complement strand
ACTCCCCCGAATCCCCATGATGCAGCGCCCCTCGGGATAACCGGCACTTTTTTCTCATTAGCAAATTCCAGCACTTTTTTTATCTCGTCGGCGCTTTTAGGCTGGACGACAAAATCAGGTTGTATTTGAAAAAATGTTTTGGTCATGATTGTAGGAACGTCGCCTATATCATGGCTGTACATTTCTTTTTCTTCAACTTTTTCGATAATTTTAATATCGCCCGCGATTTTTTTGAATTCTTCTAACAGCTTCATGTTTTGTATATCTCTTCCGTTACTATATTAATGATAAATCATTGAGACTCTAGTTAGAGATGTTGCAAACGGTACTTTGTAGCAAAATGAATGCCAATGACTAACTTTTAATGAATGAGTGACTTATAATGGAACAACAAAGGGAATTATTTTATAGAAAAATAAGTTCTGGAAGAAGAAACAGGGATCTATTAATAACCATGATGTTACAATATTGTTGTTTTGACTGCATTCATAATACATAATTGTTCTTTTTTCATTTTAATATGTCAAATTTACAGCAAAGATCAATCAAGATCAAGTAGTTTTTAGTTGAATATAATAATTGGATATGATGATGAACCTGTATGTCACCAATTATTAAAAAGTGGACGAATGGCCGCGAATTGTTATAATGTAGGGCATAATATGCAGCGTGGCATATTTTTCGCACTAAGCTAATCAGTTAAACTTGAGCTCTCTTTATATGTGTTGGGCCTGTCTCTGAAAGATTTGATAGGAAAACCTTGCTGAAAAAAATAAGAAAATTTAAAAAGATAAATGGAGGAATTATGAAAAAATCAAAACCAGTAATTGCATCGGAGAGAAATTACATCATCGAAAAGGAAAAATTTGTTCCGGTATCTGAATATTATGGTGAAGACACCTTTAATAATAAGGTAATGAAAGAAAAGCTGCCGAAAGATGCATATAAAAAACTTATGGAAGCAATCAATGAAGACAAGATTATTGATCTTGCAACGGCAGATATCGTGGCTCACGCGATGAAGGAATGGGCACTGGAAAAAGGAGCCACTCACTTTGCTCACTGGTTCCAGCCGATGACCGGAATCACAGCCGAAAAGCACGATGCCTTTGCCGATCCATCAGGAATTGGAGAAGTTGTGGAGAGATTCTCCGGTAAACAACTTGTTCAGGGCGAACCGGATGCGTCCAGTTTTCCGTCCGGCGGTATTCGTTCGACATTTGAAGCAAGAGGTTATACAGCCTGGGATATGTCTTCCCCTGCCTTTATCAGAAGAAATGGTATTTCGACAACGCTGTGCATACCTACCGCTTTTATTTCCTATACGGGTGAGGCACTCGACAAGAAGACGCCGCTCCTTAGATCGAATAGGGCAGTAAACATTAGCTCATTGAATATGCTGAAACTTCTGGGCAGCAAAAATGTTAAAAAGGTTTTTGCTACTCTGGGACCGGAACAAGAATATTTTTTAATTGACATGGATTATTTCTTCAAACGGCAGGATCTCGTACTTGGCGGCCGGACTATTGTAGGCGCACCCCCTGCTAAAGGTCAGGAGTTGGAAGATCAGTATTTCGGCAGCATCAAGGAAAGAATGTCTTCTTATATGCACGATATGGAAGAGCATCTCTTTAAGCTAGGTGTTCCGGCTAAAACCAGACATAATGAAGTAGCACCTTCCCAGTTCGAGCTGGCTCCTGTATTTGAAGAAGCTAATCTGGCAGTCGATCATAACCAAATAGTTATGGATACCATGCAATCAGTAGCTAAAAAACATAACCTTGCCTGCTTACTCCACGAAAAGCCCTTTGCGAAAATAAATGGTTCCGGAAAACATGTTAATTGGTCACTTTCCGATAACAACGGGAACAATCTATTGAATCCCGGAAAGACTCCTCATGATAACATTGCATTTCTGGTATTCCTGGTTGCCGCAGTTCGGGCTGTCTATAAGCATGCTGACATCCTCCGGGCATCTGTCGCAACCTATGCCAATGATCACAGGCTGGGCGCCAACGAAGCTCCGCCGGCCATTATCTCCGTATTTCTCGGCGATCAGCTGACAAAAATCCTTACAAATATAGAGAAGGGAACAATAAATAAAGCCACAAACGCTGAAATTATCGACCTGGACATTTCATCGCTGCCGATAGTAAGCAAAGATAATACTGATCGCAACAGGACATCGCCGTTTGCTTTTACCGGTAATAAATTTGAGTTCAGAGCCGTTGGTTCATCGCAGTCTATTTCTTTCCCCGCCGCAGTGCTAAATACAATCGTTGCCGAAAGTCTCGATTATCTGGCCGAAAAGATTAAAGCAAAAGGTGCCAAGAATATTAATCAGGCTGTATTTGAGGTTTTAAAAAGCGAGATCAAAGACATAAAGCCCATATTGTTCAACGGAGACAACTATACCAAAGAATGGGAAGACGAAGCTGGCAAACGAGGATTGCCGAATTATAAAACAACTCCAGTGGCCTTAAAAGCGCTGGTTACCGACAGGGCTCTGAATCTTTTTGATAAATATAAGGTTCTTTCCAAAGTTGAGCTCCAGTCCCGATATGTTATTTATCTGGAAAAGTATATTAAAGATCTGGAAATTGAAGTTAAATGCCTCAATAATATTTGCCAAAGCCAGGTAATTCCAGCAGCGGCAGCTTATCAGAAAAAACTCGCGAAAGCGATCATCGCTACCAAAGAGGTTCTAGGTTCCGCAGCGGTTGTTTCCGCCCAGACAGAAATTTTAAAGAAAGTAGTTAATCTGGTTAATAGTGTTTATTCGGTCAATAAGGAAATTCTGGCCAAGATTGAATCCACATCGGCTGTTCATGACGAAGCGAAAAAAGCAGATATTTTCTGCAGTAAAGTCAAACCCAAGATGGATGAACTTCGTGAATATGTTGACGAACTGGAAAATCTGGTCGATGACGAATTATGGCCACTGCCTAAGTTCTGGGAAATGTTGTTCATAAGTTAAATGATACTGGGAGTAGGGAACGGTCAGCCTGAACAGGTGTTTGCCTGAGCGACCGTTCCCTGCATCTTTAATGATTGACGAAGCAGGAAAAAAAGGCTAGACACTCCCCACATACAAGGCCTAGGAAGGAGAGTATCCCGTAGTTTGCTCCCCTTCTCTCTGAGAACCGTTTGACTGATCGGAAAAAGCCACCGTATGCCGTTTTGTTGGGAGATAAAATATAAATGCCGCTGTTGAATCAAAAACGAAAAGCTTTGCTGGTTTTGGAAGACGGCAGTGTTTTTGAGGGCACCGCATTTGCCGGCAAAGGCGTTACGATGGGCGAAGTCGTTTTCAACACAGGCATGACCGGCTATCAGGAAGTTATTACCGACCCTTCATATAAAGGCCAGATCGTCACCATGACTTATCCTCTCGTCGGCAATTACGGCATAAATACAGAAGACATGGAATCGGCCGGTATCCATCTGGAAGGTTTTATTGTCAAAGAATATCAGCCCAACCCCAGCAACTGGCGGATGAAGCAGAATTTAAAATCATTTCTGGAAGATTACGGAAAAATCGGTATCGAAGGAATCGATACCCGCGCCTTGACCCGCCGCTTAAGACTTTCCGGTTCCATGAAGGGAATTATTTCCACTCAGAGTTATGATGTTCAATCGCTGCTCGCGCAAGCGCGAGCATACCCCGGCCTTGTCGGACGGGACTTGGTCCGCGAAGTTTCCTGTCAAACGCCCTACTTGTGGAAAAAAGGCGCGCCTCATGCGGGCAAGCTTCCGTCAAAAAAACCGGTTAAAAAATTACGGGTGGTCGTTCTCGACTGCGGCGTCAAATATAATATTTTGCGTCTCCTGGAAAATAACGGTTGTGAAGTCTTGGTTCTACCCGCCTCTTCTACCGGTAAAGACATTCTGGCACTAAAACCCGATGGAGTATTACTTTCCAATGGACCCGGCGACCCGGCTGCACTGTCCTATATAGTTGATGCAGCCCGTACCGTCATCGGCCATGTTCCTGTTTTTGGTATCTGTCTCGGACATCAAATTATCGGTCAGGCGATTGGCGGCTATACTGAAAAACTGAAATTCGGCCATCACGGCATTAATCAGCCGGTAAAAAATGTGGATACAGGACGCGTCGAAATCACTTCCCAAAATCACGGATTTGTTGTTGTCCCCGCGTCAGTCGGCTCTAAAGCTAAGAAAACCTATCATAATTTGAATGACAGCACATCCGAAGGAATGCAGATGCCTCTGACCATGAGCGTGCAGTATCATCCGGAAGCAGCTCCGGGGCCGCACGATACGGAATATTTGTTCTTGCAGTTTGTCGAAATAATGAAAAAGGAAAAGGGGAAAACAAAGTGATTCTCATCATTGATTTCGGCTCTCAGTATAATCAATTAATCGCCCGGCGGGTGAGGGAAAATCATGTTTACTGCCAGATTGAACCACCGGACATCTCCCTTGCCACCATCAAAGCGCTTAAACCCGAAGGAATAATTTTATCAGGTGGCCCGGCGAGTATCTATAGTAAAGGAGCTCCGCGGGTCGATATCGGCATTCTTAAATTAGGCATTCCTGTTCTGGGTATCTGTTACGGCCTCCACTATATGGTCGATTCTCTGGGTGGGAAAGTGATCGGCTCGACCAAACGCGAATACGGTTTTGCCGAGTTGCTGGTCAAAAAACAAAAAGGCATATTCACCGGCGTGAATAAAAAAACGCAGTGCTGGATGAGTCACGGTGATTCCATAGGCTCTCTGCCTGCTGGATTTACCATCACAGCATCCACTGCCAATACGCCAGTAGCGGCGGCCGAAGATGTCCAGCGCAATTTTTACGCTCTGCAATTCCATCCGGAAGTTGTTCATACCAAAGAAGGCAAAAAAATTCTGGCGAATTTCCTGTTTGAAATCTGCCGCTGTAAAAAATCCTGGTCGATGAAATCTTTTGTCGCGCATACGGTGGAGGAAATCCGCCAGCAGGTGGGCGCAGAAAAAGTAATCCTGGGTCTTTCCGGCGGTGTTGATTCTTCTGTCGCTGCCGTTTTACTGCACAGGGCTATCGGCAAGCAATTAACCTGTGTCTTTGTCGATAACGGCGTACTGCGAGAAGGTGAGGCCCCGCGCGTTATTGAAATGTTTAAAAAGAATTTACAAATTAATTTGCGGTTTGCCCGCGCGGGCAAGGTGTTTTTGAAGAAATTGAAAGGTGTGACCGATCCTGAAAAGAAACGCAAAATCATTGGCCGCACTTTTATCGAGATTTTTGATAAAGAAGCCCGTAAAATTAAAAACGTAAAGTTTCTAGCGCAGGGTACTCTTTATCCTGATCTAATCGAGTCGCGCTCGGCCTTTGGCGGCCCCAGCGCGGTGATCAAATCTCATCATAATGTCGGCGGTCTGCCCAAAAAAATGAACCTGAAACTGGTTGAACCGCTTAAGCACCTATTTAAGGATGAAGTACGACTTCTGGGAAAAGAACTGGGCTTGTCGGATGATGTGGTCTGGCGACAGCCGTTTCCCGGCCCGGGGCTGGCTATCCGTATTATCGGCGAGGTTACCGCGCAGCGATTATCTGTATTGCGCAAGGCAGATACCATTTTGATAGAAGAAATTCGCACGAACAAACTCTATTATAAATTGTGGCAATCCTTTGCCGTCTTGCTTCCTTTAAAGAGTGTCGGGATTATGGGCGATCAACGTACCTATGAAAATATTTTGGCGATTCGGGCGGTCACCAGTGACGACGCCATGACGGCCGACTGGGCGCCGCTGCCTCACGATATTATGGCGCGGATATCCAACCGCATTATTAATGAAGTGCGCGGCGTCAATCGAGTTGTGTATGACATCAGCTCCAAACCGCCCAGCACCATCGAGTGGGAATGATAATTTTTACAAAGAGAATATTTAGTGCCTAAACGAAACGACATAAAAAAAATTCTGCTCATCGGGTCCGGGCCGATCATTATCAGTCAGGCCTGCGAATTTGATTACTCCGGAACTCAAGCCTGTAAAGCACTGCGCGAAGAAGGTTACGAGGTTGTATTAATCAACAGTAATCCCGCAACCATAATGACCGATCCGGAAATGGCCGATAGAACTTACATCGAACCCATTACCCCGGAAGCTGTGGAAAAGATTATTGCCCGCGAGCGGCCGGACGCATTGTTGCCGACAGTAGGCGGACAAACCGGCCTCAATACAGCCGTAGCGCTAGCCGAAAGCGGCGTGCTGAAAAAATACAACGTGGAGATGATCGGGGCTTCGCTGGAAGTTATCCATAAAGCGGAGGACCGCGAAAAGTTCCGGCACGCTATGGAAAACATCGGATTGCGTGTACCCAAGAGCGGCTTTGCCCACTCCATGAGTGATGTTCTTAAAATTTCCGATGAAATTGGATTTCCGATAATCGTCCGGGCTTCCTTCACCTTGGGCGGCACCGGCAGCGGCGTGGCATACAACCGCGAAGAGCTGATGGAGATCGCCAAGGCCGGCCTCGATGCCAGTATGATTTCCGAAATAATGATTGAAGAGTCAGTCCTGGGATGGAAGGAATATGAACTGGAAGTGATGCGCGACAAGGCCGATAATGTCGTCATCATTTGTTCCATTGAAAATTTTGACGCGATGGGGGTGCATACCGGCGAATCGATTACCGTAGCTCCGGCGCAAACTCTGACTGACAAAGAATATCAAATCATGCGGGATGCCGCCATCGCCATCATGCGGGAAATAGGCGTGGAGACCGGTGGGTCCAACGTTCAGTTTGCCTTGCATCCCCAAACTGGTGAAATGATTGTCGTGGAAATGAATCCGCGTGTTTCGCGTTCATCCGCGCTGGCCTCGAAAGCCACAGGATTTCCTATTGCTAAAATAGCCGCGAAACTTGCTGTCGGCTACACGCTGGACGAAATTCCCAACGACATTACCCGCGAGACGATGGCTTCTTTTGAGCCGACGATAGATTACTGCGTCGTAAAAATTCCCCGCTGGACGTTTGAAAAATTTCCGCAGGCGGAAGATTTTTTAACCACTTCCATGAAGTCCGTCGGCGAGACCATGGCCATCGGCCGCACTTTCAAAGAATCCCTGCAAAAAGCGATACGTTCCCTGGAAATCGGACGTTTCAGCCTTGGCCAGGCTCTTCCGGAAGATTTGAAAGATAAAAACGATTTCCTTAAAGGCAAACTAATCAAACCCAATTCGCTGCGACTTTTTTATATTGCCGCGGCTATGCAAAACGGGATGTCGATAGATGAACTCTATCAATTAACTAAAATCGATCCCTGGTTTTTGCATCAGGTCAAAGAAATTGTGGATGCCGAAGATGAGCTGAAAAAATCCACTCCATCCGTGGAGTTGCTCAGAGAAGCAAAAAAAATGGGATTTGCCGATAGGGCGCTGGCGTCTTTTTGGAAAATGACGGAGTTGGAAATTCGTCAGTGGCGTGAGCGGGAAAAAATTATCCCAGTATATAAGCTTGTCGATACCTGCGCGGCGGAGTTTGAAGCCTACACACCTTATTACTATTCCACTTATGAAACGGAAAATGAAACCCGACCATCCACTAAACGGAAAGTGGCGATTATCGGCGGCGGTCCCAATCGCATCGGTCAGGGAATTGAATTTGATTACTGTTGCGTCCATGCTTCGTTTGCTTTGCGTGAAGAAGGCGTAGAGAGCATCATGATCAACTCCAATCCCGAAACGGTCAGCACCGATTATGACACATCCGATAAACTTTTTTTCGAACCGGTAACACTGGAAGACGTTTTACACATTTTGCAGACAGAAAAGCCCGAGGGAGTAATCGCTCAGTTTGGCGGCCAGACGCCTCTCAATTTAGCCAGAGGATTGGAAGCGGCCGGAATAAAAATAATGGGAACATCTCCTGATTCTATTGACCTCGCGGAGGATCGCGACCGTTTTCAGGAAATTGTCCGCAAACTGAACCTGAATCAGCCCGACAATGATACGGCCAGAGATGTGGAAAAAGCCCTGCAAGTCGCCTCGCGCATCGGCTATCCGGTGCTGGTGCGGCCATCATATGTTCTGGGCGGCCGTTCCATGGAAATAGTATATGATCCGGAAACTCTCAGCGCCTTCATGGAAAGAGCGTTACTTGTTTCTCCCGAGCATCCCATTCTTATTGATAAATTTTTAGAGGATGCCATAGAAATAGACGTGGACGCGATCAGCGACGGTCAGACTACAGTTGTAGCCGGCATTATGGAACATATCGAAGAAGCGGGAATTCATTCGGGGGACAGCGCCTGTATTTTGCCGCCCATGACAATTTCCGCTCCTCTTTTGGATCTGATTAAAAAGCAGACAAAAATGCTGGCGCAGGAATTAAAAGTCGTCGGCCTCATGAATATTCAGTATGCCATAAAAGACGGCAAATTGTACGTGCTGGAAGTCAATCCCCGCGCGTCGCGCACCATTCCTTTTGTCAGCAAAGCGATCGGCGTGCCGCTGGCCAAGCTTGCCACCAAGGTTATGCTGGGTAAATCTTTAAAAGAGTTGGGATTTACCGTCGCGCCGCAACCTGAATATGTCTCAGTCAAAGAAGCTGTTTTCCCCTTTAATCGTTTTCCTGATGTGGATATTCTGCTTGGGCCGGAAATGAAATCCACCGGCGAAGTTATGGGGATAGACCACTCTTTTGGTCTGGCCTTTGCCAAATCGCAAATGGCGGCAGGATTTAAAATGCCGACAAAAGGCACTATCTTTATCAGCGTTAATGATTATAATAAGGACAAGATTGTACCCGTGGCGGAGTCTTTTCAGAAAATGGGTTTTAAAATAGTGGCTACGAAAGGCACAGCGAAGTACTTAAAAGATCACGGCGTTGAAGCCGGTGTGGTTTTTAAACTCAGTGAAGGGCGGCCGCATATTGTGGACTACATTAAAAACGGCGATATCCAAATGGTAATTAATACCAGCCTGGGCCACAAATCTTCGCGGGATGCTTATCATATAAGAAGGGGTGCTCTGATTTATAATATTCTTTACACCACGACCATCGCGGGCGCGCGCGCGCTGTGCGAAGCGGTAACAGCAATAAAAAAAGAGGACTGGCAGGTTTGTTCATTGCAGGAATATCAAAACATATAGAAAGAGAAAATTATATGTCATCTTTATTCGAAGAAAAATCAGAGGAATCCGGCTATCCTCGGGAGGAATGCGGTGTCTTTGCTATTTACGGCCATGAAGACGCGGCCAGAATAACATTTTTCGGCCTTTTTGCCCTGCAGCATCGCGGTCAGGAATCCGCCGGCATCGTCAGTTCCGACGGTTGCAATGTATCGGAGCACAAAGGCATGGGGCTGGTTTCCGAAGTATTTAAAGAAGCAACTCTGCAAAAACTCCCCGGTAAATTGGCTATCGGCCATGTCCGTTATTCCACAACAGGTTCTTCCACTCTTTCTAATGCCCAGCCCTTTTTAGTTCATTTTGGCGAAGAGTATTATGCTCTGGCGCATAACGGCAATATTGTCAACGCGCAGAAATTGCGTGAAGAGCTGGAAAGCAGCGGCTCTATTTTTCAATCGACGATGGACAGCGAAGTCATCATCCATTTGATGGCGCACAATTTGAAACATGGCCTGGAAGAGGCGTTGGTTGCCGCGCTTTCACGCGTGGAAGGCGCTTACAGCTTCATCATGCTGACCCGCGATAAAATCATTGCCGCCCGTGATCCGCGGGGGTTTAGACCGCTCGCGCTGGGGAAGCTAAACGGCAGTTGGGTTGTCGCCTCCGAGACCTGCGCTTTTGATCTGGTTGGAGCTACGTATATTCGCGATGTCGAACCTGGTGAAATCATCATCATCGATTCAAAAGGCTATAAGAGTCTGAAACCTTTTCCGCCCATCAAACATTGTCACTGCATTTTTGAGCTGATTTATTTTGCCCGTCCCGACAGCCAGATATTCGGCCAGAATGTCTATATGTACCGCAAAAGACTGGGTCATGAACTGGCGCGTGAATACTGTCCGGACGTGGAAATCGTCATGCCCTTTCCCGACTCCGGCGTTTACGCCGCTCTGGGTTATGCGGAAGAAAGCGGCATTACTTTTGAGATGGGCATGATTCGTAATCACTACATCGGCAGAACCTTCATCCAACCGACCCAGTTGATGCGCGATTTTGGTGTAAGAGTAAAATTAAATCCGGTAAGGGAATTATTAGCCGGCAAGAAAGTGATGATTGTGGAAGATTCAATTATCCGTGGCACCACCAGCCGTAATCGTGTGCAAAATCTGCGCGGCGTCGGAATGAAAGAAATTCATATGGTCATCAGCTGTCCGCCGACAATTTATCCCTGTCCCTATGGCATTGACTTTTCGTCCAAGGGAGAACTGATCGCCGCTAAAAAAGAAAACGAAAAAGCCATCGCCGAATTCATCGGTTTGGATTCCCTGCACTACCTGACGGTAGAAGGCATGATCAAGGCAACCGGCCTGAATAAGGATTGCTTTTGTCTGGCCTGCTATACCGGCGATTATCCTATCGCTCCGCCGGAGAAGATTGATAAGTTCTGCATGGAACTAAAATAACTCACAGAGGGGCTGTTGAAAAACGCCCACCTGCTTCGTTGTGCCGCAAACCGCACCACTCAACGTATGTAAATATACGCCTCGCGGTTCGGCTTTTTGCGCGCCTTGCATCTGAACGTTTTTGAACAGCCCCTAGACATTGTGATACAATCTCGTAGGCCGGCATCCAGAAAAAATAAAACGCTTATAATGTTGGTGTGTGTATTTGCGCATCGTCTTAAATTTTTCTCTTTACAAAAAAATAAGATTTGTTACGCTTTCGTCCAACAAATTAATAAAAGTGAAAATTGGACATTAATTGCTACATCTAAGGAGGTATCCTTTCATGAGCGCACCTAAGCTTTTCATTTCCTATAGTTGGTCAAATCCCGAACACGAACAATTGGTTGTTGATATAGCAACAGAATTGCGCGAGTCTGGTGTGGACGTCATCTTGGACAAATGGGATCTCAAAGAAGGACATGATGCTGTTGCGTTTATGGAAAAGATGGTTACCGATCCGGAAATTAAAAAGGTCGCAATAATCTGTGACAATAAATATTCTGTAAAGGCCGATGGCCGAGCCGGCGGTGTAGGAACGGAAACGCAGATAATCTCAAAGGAGGTCTACGAGAATCAATCACAAGAGAAATTTGTTGCTGTTGTCACCGAAAAAGACGAACATGGGAAGCCATTTCTTCCAACCTACTACAAATCGCGCATTTACATTGATCTCAGCGAAGCTGATAGATACGCAGAAAATTTTGAGCGACTACTGAGATGGATATTCGATAAGCCTTTATATGTAAAGCCAAAGATTGGAAACAAATCATCCTTCTTATCTGAAAGCGAGCATGTGTCTCTGGGCACGACCGCACTCTTCAAGAGGTGCGTCGATGCTATTAAGAACCATAAGGCATATGCCGAGGGGGCATTCGATGAATACTGCAATTTATTTGTATCAAATCTGGAACGCTTCAGGTTATCAAAACCTGAGGGTGAATTTGATGACGCAGTAGTCAAGAACATCGAAGAATTTCTACCTTATCGTAATGAAGTTATTCAACTATTTACAACAGTTGTGCAGTACGCTCCAACTACAGAATTTACGCAACGAATTCATCGCCTGTTCGAGAATTTGATACCGTATATGAACAGGCCTGCAAATATTACACAGTGGATAGAATGGGACTTCGATAATTTCAAGTTTATAGTACATGAGTTGTTCCTATATGTATTGGCTATACTCTTGAAACATGATCGTCTAGATCAAGCAAATTATCTTCTTGAACAGCAGTATTATTATCCAGGGAAATCAGACTATGGCATGGATGCAATGGTCGGTTTTTTGGTGTTCTGGGAGCACCTGCCGTCACTAGAAAATCGCAATAAGCGATTACAACTTAGCCGACTATCACTTAGAGCCGATCTTCTGAAGGAACGATGTAATGGGACAGGAATCGACTTTCGTTATCTTATGCAAGCGGACTTCGTTGCATTCATGCGTTCGGAGGTTGAAGCTAATGACCCTTGGGGGGGGGGGTGGGTTCCTGAAACCTTGCTCTACCTCGGACATTTCAATAGTCCTTTTGAAATCTTCGCCAGATCTGTTTCAAAAGCCTACTTCGATAGGGTCAAAGTCTTACTTGCCATTGACACTCCGAAAGATCTAGAGCCATTATTTAAGAGTTATCAAGACGGTTCACGAATATTGCCCAGATGGGAAAGAAAGAGTTTCAGTCCTTTGGCTTTGATTGGTTACGAACATCTGGCCACTCGGCCTTAGACGAACTTTGGTATAATAATTTGCTAAATGGGATGTCGAAAAACGATACTTTTTTTGCCATAAGTTAATTCAAGTGTTAGCCGAGATAAATGAAACAAACACTAGAAATAATAATATTGCTTCTTTTCGCAACAATGTTTTTGGGAGGCTGTAATATGCAAAACAGATTTCTTTATTTTCCCAGTGCGGAATGGCCTTCCGCGAAAATGCTTGAATATGAAAATATGAAACTCTGGCAGGCGACGGCTGCGGATTATCAGGGATTGATCGCCGCTAGTGATGCGCCCGCGCCCAATGGAACCATTGTT
This sequence comes from Syntrophaceae bacterium, assembly GCA_003141615.1. GTDB lineage: Bacteria > Desulfobacterota > Syntrophia > Syntrophales > Smithellaceae > Smithella. The sequence goes on along the minus strand of PLMV01000122.1, from coordinate 8,441 downwards.
CTTTTCCACGGCAATGGCGGCACGGCACTCGACAGAGGATTTTATTTAGAGCCTCTTATGGAGCTGGGTTTCCGGGTAATTTTAGCAGAATATCCGAAATACGGAGGCCGTCCCGGAAAGGTGGGAGAAAAACCATTTGTCACCGCTGGATTGGAAACGGTGCGCATTGCCTATGAGCAATATAAAGAGCCGCTTTATCTTGTGGGAGAATCGCTGGGCTGCGGCGTTGCCGCCGCTGTTGCCAAACAAACTTCAGCGCCCATTGCCGGAATAATATTAATTACGCCCTGGGACACTTTGGCTTCCGTCGCCAAATCGCTGTTTCCTTTTCTTCCCGTGCAACTGGTCTTAACCGACAAGTACGACAGCATCGAAAATCTGAAGTCATTTAAAAATAAGATTTCCGTAATCGGGGCGGAACGCGATGAAATCCTGCCGATTAAGCACGCGATCAATTTATATAACGCTCTCCCCGAAGGCCGAAAGCGCATGTGGATAATCAAGGGAGCGGGACATAACGATTGGCCGATGCACGCTGATGCCTCTTTATTCAAAGAAATGACCGACTTTGTCAAAGTCGATAAAAATTAAATGGAATAGGTACAATATTTTTTCGTTTATTTTTCTTGTTGCTTTTCCATCGTAAATAGACTATAATTGTGACCTATTAAAAACAAGGATAAAAATATGAATAAGACAATCCCGTTGGCGGAAGCTAAGAAAAATCTATCGGCTCTTATTAGAAATGTTGAAGAAAAGTATGACCGATTTACCATCACTAAAAATGGCGTCAGTGAAGCAGTTCTAATGAGTTGCGAGGAATTTGACGGCTTGATCGAAACTCTGGATATTCTTTCCAGCAAAGAAGAAAAAGATGCCATTGTCAGAGCAAAAATACAAGTTAAGAGCGGCAAAACCATATCCCTTGCTGCGATTAAAAAGAAATATAAACTCCCATGAAATACAAGATTGAATTCTCGCAAGAAGCTGCATCCGATGTTGATGAACTCTATTACGCGGACAAGAAACTCCTTACCCGCATCTTGAAAAAAATTGAATCTCTTGCCGACAATCCCCGTGAAGGAAAAGCTTTGACAGGTAATCACAAAGGTGAATTCTCTCTGCGAATTGGTGCTTATCGAATCATTTATGAAACCGACAGATCCAGCCATATCATTTTTATTTTTACAATTAAGCATCGAAAACATGTTTATTGATGAGATATACCTGTTTGCCTTTTTCCGCCACATTTCATGGATGCATGACTTTTTGTGGTGGAAAACATATCAAAGAGAATATATAAGCTAATCACGGGTATGAAACCCTCCGCCTTTGGCGGGATTGTTCGACTTACAAATTTTAATGCGTTTCACTTTTAAAATTTGAGTCTCACAAATAAATATAAAAACCGTAGAGGAGGAAGTCGCCCATTTACCGCCGTGTTACCTTATCGCGAGTACTGCAAATCAGCGTCCTGATGGTTTTAATCTTTTTGGTCATTAGCGCTGTTTCTCTTTTGGCCGGTAGTGTCCATATAGACTTTGGTCATGTATTGCGCTATCTGGCCAAGGCGCTTAAGGGAGATTTCTCCATAACTTCTCAGGAAGAATTAATTTTATTTTCAGTGCGTCTGCCGCGAATTATTTTTGCCGGAATTATCGGCGCGTCTCTTTCCCTGGGCGGAGTTATTTTTCAGGCGATTCTGCGCAATCCGTTGGCTGATCCTTACGTACTGGGCATATCGGGCGGCTCGGCGCTGGGAGCAATTATAGGCATCCTCCTCGGCGCGAGTTCTTTTTATTTAGGGGTGCCGTTGCTGGCTTTTGTGGGAGCGCTGGCTACAGTATTTTTAGTGTTTGTTGTTGCCGGAGGAACGAGGGGGCCTCTTCTGGATAATTCGCTTTTACTTTCCGGCGTTGTCGTGAATGCCTTTTTTTCCGCGGCCATTCTCTTTTTCTTATCGATAGTCAATAGTATGGAGTTGCACAGCATTACGTTTTGGCTGATGGGCGATCTTTCGCGGGCCTCAACAAAAGAAATTTGCGTGGCCGGGTTCTGTCTGCTTGCCGGTTTTGTGTTGCTTTACGCGCAGGCACGGAAACTGAACTTGATTGTGCAAGGTGAAGACACGGCTCTGCAATTAGGTGTCAATGTAGAGAGAACAAAACAATGGCTTCTGGTTGTAACCTCACTGATCACAGCCGTAGCGGTGTCTTTGGCCGGCATTATCGGTTTTGTCGGCATTATGGTGCCGCATTTTATGCGCCTTATTTTCGGTTCCGATCACCGGTTGCTTTTGCCTGTTACCGCTTTGTTCGGCGCATCCTTTTTAATTGTTGCCGATACTATCGCCAGAGTCGTTTTCGCTCCGGCCGAACTGCCTGTCGGAGTTATCACGGCGCTTTGCGGCGCGCCTTACTTCATCTTTCTTTTAAAAAGAAAGGCACGTTAACCATGTCCATAATCAGCGCCAAAAATATAAATTTCAGTTACGCCGCAAAACCGGTGATGGAAGATGTTTCTTTTGCCATCGATGAGGCGCAGATTGTATCGATTATCGGGCCGAACGGCTCCGGCAAAACGACTCTTTTGAAAATTATTAACGGCACGCTTTTCCCCGATGCCGGTCAAATGCTTATTGACGGTAAAGAAACGAGCCGATGGTCGCGAAAGGATATTGCTCAGAAAGTCGCAATAGTGCCGCAGGAAACAGCCGTCATTTTCCCTTTTTACGCGGAAGAAATTGTGCTTATGGGACGATTTCCGCATTTAAGTAATTATCGTTTTGAGGATAAAAAAGATTACCGGATAGTCCATGAAGCTATGGAAAAAACCGATACCCTTGCTTTTGCCGCCCGGCGTTTTGACGAACTCAGCGCCGGTGAGCGCCAGCGTGTCTTGATTGCCCGCGCTCTGGCTCAAGAGCCGAAAGTACTGCTGCTGGATGAAAGCACTGTATTTTTGGATCTGAAACATCAAGCTCAGTTTTTAGCTTTGTTGCGGCAATTAAACACAGCTCAACAACTCACGGTAATTTTTGTTACGCACGATATCAATCTGGCCGCGCAACATGCCGACCGAATAATTTTGCTTTACTCCGGAAAAATTTATGCTATAGGAAAACCCGCGGAAGTTATTACCGCGGCGAACATTAAAGAGGTTTACGACGTCGATTCTCTGATAGATCAAAATCCACAAAACGGATTGCCCAGAATGACGTTGCTGACCTGAGAATACCATTTCGCTTTCAAAGGATAACGAGGCGGCAGTGAAACTCGAATTACAGTTACGGAGTAAACTGGAATTCGTTAGTTGAACTGTCCACCTTCAGTTGGGCAAGGAGGAGGCTCCGCAGGCGTATATGAAAATACGTTGAGGAAGCCGACGATCCCGCATGCGCGTGACAGGCTCCGCCAACAAAGTTAGCCGAAGAAAGAGAATTGGTAGATGACTGCCAAATAAAGGAAGCCGGTTAAAGTCCGGCGCTGCCCCGCAACTGTAAGCGGAACGAAATCCACGTTAATCCACTGACGCTTAGGCGTTGGGAAGGAGTGGAAAGTAGGTCGCCGCAAGCCAGGAAACTTTATGGTGAGTCTAACTTACTTAATCCCGAGGGGGAAAGGAGAAGCTCCATGAAGAAAGTCTTAGTTTTAGTTCTGTTGTTTTCCGTAGTTATTTTTTCACCCGTAAAAGCTGAGGATAAAAAAGCCGGCGACGCTGTTGTCACGATGGAAGAGGTCGTTGTTACCGCGACACGCGATAATCAGGAAATCCGCAAAGCTCCGGCCAATGTCACCGTCATTACCGCAGAAGAAATAAATAATTCCGGCGCCACAACGGTAGTGGAAGTTCTGGATAAGCTTGAAAGCGTTCAAATTCACACTTACAGCGGTAATTCCTCCCAAGCTTATATTGATATGCGCGGTATCGGTGGTGATAATCCTTACGGGAAAACCCTGGTTATGCTGGATGGCCGCCGTTTAAACAGAGCGGATATGGCCTCAATCAACTGGCTGCAGACGCCGGTCAACACCATAGAAAGAATCGAGATTGTCCGGGGANNGTGAACCGAAATTTAACGCGTCTGTTCTTATGGGGAGTTATGGTCTTAATGACGAACGGGTCGGCGTAACCGGCGCGACAGGTCATTGGACATATGCCGTAACCGGAGAAAATAACTTCAACTCCGGTTATCGGGATCGTTCCAAATATTCCGCGCAGGGTGGCGGCTTCGACGGGGGATATTCCGCCAACGACTTGCTGAATGTTTCGCTTGGCGTCTCATTTAATAAAACGGATTATCAAATGCCGGGCGCCCTGACTAAAGAACAGATGGAGCAGGATAGGCGGCAATATCAGCCTGCCATGCCTGCCTATTTTATGAACGCCCATCCCGATGATGACGGTTCGGATAAATATACCAACGTAAATCTGGGCTTTAAATCTTTCTGGGGAGCATGGGGGCAAATGGAAATCAATTTTCTGTATGGAAAAAAGGATCTGCAAATGAATATGCCGTCATGGTCTTCCTACAATTATTCCGATACCAATGCCGACACATACGGCATTACACCGAAATATATTCTGGACAAAGAAATCTTCGGGTTTCATAATAAAGTGATTGTGGGTGTGGATTATTATAACGAACCTTACAAAAAAGATATTTTCAGTGATCGGGAGAGAACAAAACAATTAAGCACGGCGGATTTTACGCGGGAGAGTATGGGATATTACCTTCGCGATGAATTCAGTCTTCTGAAAAATCTTATTTTCAGCGCCGGTTACCGGGGCGAACGGACATCGATCAAAGGCTCCAATGTAGATTTTTCAACACCGTCGAATGATTTTACGGATCAGAAAAATACTTACAATGCCGAAGCGTATGAAGCAGGGCTGACCTGGCTTTGGGAAAAGAAATCGAAAGCATTTGCGAAGTATGCAACCGTTTACCGCATTCCTTTTATCGATGAAGTAGCCTCTTTTAGCGGTTTCGGAGGGGATTTTTTAACAGGGCTGGAAAAAGAAAAAGGAATCAGCATGGAGGCGGGAACGGAGTTTTATCCTCTGGAAAACCTGAAACTAGGCCTGACCATTTTCCGCATTGATATGGAGGATGAAATCGAGTATGTCTATGACCCATTGACGTTTACAGGTAAGAATCAAAACACCGGCAAGACTCGTCATGATGGAGCGGAAATTTCTCTTTCTTATTTATGGCCGAAGTATCTCAAAGTTTTCGGAAATTACACATACCATATGGCCACTTTTGAAGACGGCGCTAATAACAAAAAAGAAATGCCGCTGGTGCCTAAACATATGGCCAATGCCGGAATGGAAGTTTATCTGCCCTATAATCTAACGCTGAGGCCTGAAATGCAGTATGTGAGTAATGCTTTCCTTTCCGGCGATAACGACAATAGCACCGAAAAACTGGAGGCGCACACACTGCTTAATTTTTATATTAATTATAAACCCACTTTTGGTAAACTCGGGCTCACGGCTTTTCTGGGCGTGGATAATATTGCCGACGTGAAATATTCTTCCTTCGGGATTGATTACGAGCAGTACAGCTATCCGGGTGTCTCCTATCCAAATTTCTACTACCCCATGCCCGGAAGAACATTTAAAGGCGGTATTTCTCTGACGTTTTAAAATAAATTAATCAGAAATAGAAAAAATTCATGGCTGCTGATAAAACATCGATTAAAGGTTTGGTTTACGCGGCGCTTTTTGGAGCGCTCACTGCGGCAGGGGCGTTTATTGTTATTCCCCTGCCGCCAGTGCCGATTACCGCGCAGACATTTTTTTTAAATGTCTCGGCTATACTTTTGGGTGGCCAGTTGGGCGCCGTTAGTCAATTTATTTATGTCATGCTGGGAGTTGTGGGAATACCGGTTTTTGCCGGAGGTAAAGCAGGATTGGGCGTTATCTTCGGCCCTACCGGCGGTTATTTGCTGGGCTTCATCATCGCGGCTTTTGTCATTGGCATGGTAAATCGAATGAAAAAAAGTGCGGGTATTTTCTGGAATATCTTTTCGATGCTGATCGGAATGTTGATAATCTATTTTATGGGGAGCCTTCAGCTTTCTTTGGTGGCTAAAATGAATTTTCACAAAGCGATTGCCATCGGTGTATTGCCGTTTATTCCGGGGGATATAATAAAAGTTTTGCTTGCCGCCATTATCAGCTCGCGTCTCAAGGGACGCATAAAAGTTTAGTAAGTTATACCAAATAGCTATTATCGGATATTAAAAAGTTGATTTACCGGGCATAATACCAAGTAAGCTTTCAAAAATTCATATTTTAATTTTCGAAAGCAACTTGGTATAAGAAATTATTTTCTGCGTTTTTTTGGCAGAAAATAATTTTGTTAACGCATTAGCAAGTTAGAATTTGCTTTCTGATAGAAAGCAAATTCTAAAACGCACTTATCCCGCATGGGCGGGGCTTATCCCGTTTATCGGGGTTAGGATTCATCAATTGATTATTTTAGAAGATGTTTATTACAAATATGACCCGGAAGGAATTGAGGCCCTGCGCGGTGTTTCTCTGCAAATAAGAGAAGGTGAACATCTTGCCTTAATCGGCCCGAACGGTTGCGGAAAAACCACGCTTATCCGGCATTTAAACGCCCTGCTTTTGCCGGCAAGCGGCAAAGTCACGGTTGGCGGCTGCAATACAAATGATCCAACGCATCAGGCGGACATCAGATCGCTGGTGGGGATGGTTTTTCAAAATCCTGATAATCAGATAGTCGGCGTGACGGTGGAAGAAGACGTTGCCTTCGGTCCGGAAAATTTACGCCTGCCAACGGTGGAAATTAAAAAGAGGGTTACCGAAGCTTTGTTCAGAGTGGGCATCCCAGAGCTTGCTTACCGCAATATCGAAAATCTTTCCGGCGGCGAAAAAAGACTGGTGGCCATCGCGGGTGTTTTAGCCGTGCGGCCGCGCTATATCGCACTCGATGAACCGGCTGCTTTTCTTGATCCCGACGCTACTAAGCGAGTTTTAGATATCATTGACAAACTTCACTCTGAGGGCGTGGGAATAATCCATATTACCCATAACATGGCGGAAGCGGCTCTCACGCAAAGAATTGTGGTTATGAATGAAGGTCGCGTTTACCTGGACGGCACTCCGCGGGAAATCTTCGGGAAAGCCGGGATGCTGCAAAAAATAGGAATGCAGCTTCCTCAGATTACCGAGTTGTTAATTAAGCTCAAAGAATCAGGCTTTCCCGTGCGGACGGATATTGTCAACATGGAAGACGCTTTAGAACAAATACGTTCCTTAGCAAGCAAATTTAAGGATTGATTATGTATCATACCGGCTCTTTTATAAAAGGCCAATCGCTCCTCTATAATCTTGATCCCCGCATAAAACTTGCCGCCACTATCTGCTTAAGCGTAATTATCCTTTGGGTGAAACCACTGATAGCATTTGTTATAGGCAGTGCCTTGTTGTTTGCGGCGCTGGCAAGCGGCATACGTTTGCGGACAATCGGGCAAGCTCTCAGACCGCTTCTATTCTTTATAGTGCTGATTTTTTTAGTTCATGCCTTGTTTAATGAAGGTGAAGCTCTTGTCCGTATTCCTTTCTTCGGGCTTTCTCTTTCCTATGCAGGATTACAACAGGGATTTTTTGTAGTATGGCGTTTTTTGTGTTTGATTATAGCCGCGGTTTTACTGACATTGACCACCACGCCATCTCAAATGATCGCGGCAATAAAATATTTTCTAAAACCGCTGAAAACACTGCGTGTGCCGGTTGATGATATTGCTGTTATGATTATGCTGGCTTTAAGGCTTATGCCCATTTTACTGACTGAAAAAGAAAAAGTAGAAACTGCCCAAAAAGCCAGAGGTTATAATTTACGCCAGTCTGGTTTTATTATCAGAATCAAAGCTTTTTTGTCCTTAACCTTAACTGTTTTAACCGGTGTTTTTCGGCGGGCGGATGAACTGGCACTGGCGATGGAGGCGAGGAACTATCAGCGGGGAAAGCGCACATCTTTAGTGGAATTAAAACTTACTTCTTCCGATTATCTTGTCCTTATTTTTCTCGGGTTTTTTCTCGTCATTTTTGTAGCTTTAAATTCGCATATCGGTTAAGTTAACCGATATGGATACAAAATGGCTTCTGGTAGATACACCTAAAAAATTACAGCGTGCCATCGATGATTTTAAGCGAGTGAAAGTTTTAAGCATCGATACCGAATACGATTCATTTCGCTATTTTAAAGAAATACTCTGTCTCATCCAAATTCATGCTAATACTACAACCTATGTTTTTGACCCTTTGAATGATCTTGATTTATCTTTTTTAGGTAAATATTTTGGTAATCAGCAAATTGTTAAGATTCTTCATGCCGCGGATAACGATATCCGTCTTTTGAAGAGAGATTATAAGTTTGATTTCAAAAATATTTTTGATACGCATCG
>PLMV01000148.1 GCA_003141615.1 Syntrophaceae bacterium | reverse complement strand
AATCTGCGATTTAATTGATTCAATGTCACCTTTCATCCAGCAAGCCGAAGCGTGAATATGGCCGCCGCCGCCAAACTTTTTTGCTACTTTTTCTACATTGACGTCAGCTTTGGAGCGCAAGCTCAACTTAAAATTGTTATCTCCTCGTTGAGTGTAAAGAACCGATACTTCAATGCCCTTTACTGTGCGGGGGATATCAACGAACCCTTCGGTTAGCTCCCAGGATGCCCCTGTTTCCTGTAAAGCCTTTTGCGTAACAACCATAGACCCCACCTTGTTTTTCAAGTCCAGGGATAAGGTTTCCAACGCTTTGGCCAGCAATTTTAATCTTGCCGGAGAATCATTTTCATAAATATATTCTGAAATCCACTGCGGATCAGCGCCGTTTTCCACTAAATCTCCCGCAGCCCAAAACGTTTCCTTGCGAGTACTCGAGTACCGGAAATTGCCGGTATCCGTTATAATTGCTGCATATAAATTAGTGCAAATATCTCTCGACATGTTAACGCGCATTTCCCGCATCAAACGAAACAGCAATTCGCCTGTTGAACTGGCCTGCGCATCCAACATTTTCAGCGAGCAAAAACCGTTGTTGGAAACATGGTGATCAATATTTATCAGTTTCTTGATTTTCCCGATGTTTTCAGCTTCATCTCCAACTCGTGCCAACTCACTGCAATCGAGAACAATGCCGACATCGTATTGTTCAACATTGTTTATATCGTGAACTATATTTTGCGCTGCCGGTAAAAATCGGTAACGTTCCGGCGTATGATCCTGATTATAAACGACTACATTTTTCCCTAACCCTCTCAACATAAGGTAAAGAGCCAGTTCCGAACCCAAAGCGTCTCCATCCAGTCTTACATGCGCTGTAATTAAAAAGCTTTGCCCTTCATTTATAGCCGTAATAATTTCACTGATCATTTTTTTCTTCCTGTTTAGCTATCTGGGCCAATAAATTTTCGATGCGGTTACCATATCCAAAAGATTGGTCATGAACAAAAGTAAGCTCCGGTACGCAACGCAGCTGCACCCGTTTGCCCAGTTCCCGACGGATAAAACCAGCAGCTCGGGTCAGGCCGGCTTTGATTTCAGGAGAGCATTCGTTCTTGCCCATTTCGACAAAGTAAATCTTGGCGTTACGCAGATCATCGGTTACTTTCACTGATGTGATAGTAACCGAATGCAAGCGTGGGTCTTTTACTTCTTTAATTATAATGTCAGCCATATCCGCCCTGATCAATTCGGCTACTCTGTCCGCTCTTTTAAAGCTCATCGTATTTACTTGCTTTCCAATCAGCCGTTTCCAGAAAGCTGGAAACAACCATAATTTCTATCTTGCTATTTACAATTTCGGCTGCGCGCAGATTATCAACAAACCTAAGCAAATGATCGATCTTTCCATTAATATAGCGCGAATCATTGCCAACAACCGCAAATCCTATTTCGGCAAATTTATAGTTGTCAAGATTACCTGTTTCCGCAATGGAGATGTTAAACTCATTTTGCGTACGCTTCAAAATTTTGTTCAAAACGCTTCTTTTTTCTTTTAAAGAGCAGCTTTCCGGAATTCGTAAATTTATAATTCCGTAGCCAATAACCATAAAACTTTTCCCCAAACCATACAGCCATGGAAATTTTAGAATAGCCAGCTGTTGATACGCAGATGAGAGTATTTCAATGTTCTATTCGAGTTTCTTTGCCAACGTCTCTGTTATATAAGATTCAATTACATCGCCCAGGTGAATATCGTTAAATCCGTCAATGCTTATGCCGCATTCAAAACCAGCCAGCACTTCCCTGGCATCATCTTTAAAGCGCTTCAGTGATAGAATTTTCCCATCGAAAACCACTACACTGTCGCGGACAAGCTTCAAATTGTTGCTGCGCATTATTTTCCCGTCGGTCACAAAACAGCCGGCAATCGTGCCGACTTTAGGCACCTTGAAAAGTTCACGGACTTCCGCCCGGCCATGAACGACTTCTTTATACTCCGGCTCCAGGAGCCCTTCCATAGCTGCCCGCACATCCGCAATGACATTGTAAATGATGTCATAAAGCTTAATTTCCACGCCTTCTTGCTGGGCAATTTCCACGACCCGCGCATCGGGCCTCACATTAAATCCGATAATAATTGCCTTGGAAGCAGAAGCAAGCATAACATCCGTTTCGCTGATGGCGCCGGTGGAACTATGNNACATTGCAGTCTTTTACACCTTCTTTTATTCTTTGATAGAGCTGTTCTAAAGTAACTTTAGAAAAACTGGAAATTTCTTTTTCCCGTGTTTTTCTTAACCAATAATCGGCAATGCTGCGTGCCTTCTTTTCATCTTCTACACAGACAAATTCCGCCCCGGTTTGAGGTACACTGGAAAAACCAATAACTTCCACCGGCATGGAAGGTCCGGCTTCTTTGATACGCCTGCCCTGATCATTAATCATCGCCCGTACGCGGCCAAATTCAGTTTTGGAAACAAAGGAATCGCCTTCTCTCAGAGTGCCTTCCTGGATTAAAACCGTCGCTACGGGACCGCGGCCGCGATCCAATTTAGCCTCAATAATAATGCCGCGAGCAGGAAGATCCGGATCGGCTTTTAACTCCATAACATCGGCTTGCAGTAAAATCATTTCCAGCAATTCTTCAATATTAATTTTCTTTTTAGCGGACACCTCACAAAAAATTGTTTCGCCACCCCATTGTTCGGATAAAAGACCGTGTTCGGTGAGAGACTGTTTAATCTTCTCGGGGTCAGCGCCGGGTTTATCAATTTTATTGATCGCCACTATAATAGGCACTCCGGCAACCTTGGAGTGATTAATGGCTTCTATGGTTTGTCCCATTACGCCATCGTCCGCAGCCACAACCAATACGACTATGTCGGTTACCTGAGCCCCGCGCGCCCGCATCGCCGTAAATGCTTCATGACCGGGGGTGTCCAGAAAAACTATGTCCCGGTCATTTATGTGAACATGATAAGCGCCGATAGCCTGTGTAATTCCACCAGCTTCTCCATCAATAACATTTGACTGCCTGATTACATCTAAGAGAGAGGTTTTACCATGGTCAACGTGCCCCATAATAGTAACAACCGGGGCCCGCGGTTTGAGATTTGCCGGAGCGCCCGAAGTTTTTAACATGGATTCGTCAAATTCAAGATCCGCCGGTTCAACCTGGAAACTGAATTCATTCGCCACAATAGCGGCAATATCATAATCTATGGCTTGATTAATTGTGGCCATAACATCCATAGACATTAATTTATTGATTACTTCGCTTACCTTTATGCCCATTCTTTTAGCTAAATCGCCGACTGTAATTGTTTCTCCAACCTTGATACGCCTCTTAATTGCCTTAGGGACAGTAATCTCTGTTTTTTTCATTTTGACAGGAGCGACTTTTTTACTATCCCGCCATTTGGTAAAAATTATTTCCTTTTCTTCATCCTGCTTTTTCAGCCTCTTTTCTATTTTTTTCTCTAAAATCTTGCGGTGCGGTAATGCTTTTTCCTCTTCAATAAATACCTCTACCGGGATCTTACCCCTTTTCTTTGGTTTTTCCGCCGGAGGAATGGCTATTTTTTCGCCGGGTCTTAGAGGCACTTTTGGCGGAATTGCCGTACTTGTTTCCGGCCGGGTAATTTTATGTTTAAAAATGATAGTCGGCTTTGCAGGAACAACAGAAACAAGGGGCGGATGTTTGATTTTCTCCACTACAGTTGTGTCTGCCACTGGTTGGACATTAGTTTTCGCTGTTGTCTCACCTTTAGGTATTTTTTCTTTGGGCGCAGTTGTATCTGCCGTCGGCTGAACGTCAGTTTTCGCTGTTGTTTCACCTTTAGGTATTTTTCCCTTGGGTAAAGCAGGAACGGCCTCGATTCCAGAGGTAGGCGGCTCTTCTTTTTTTACTTTATCACCTTTTGCCGGCGGCTGTGTTGGAGATACTTTCTTTGGCTTACTTGCCAAATCTTTTTCCAGATGATCTTCTTTTTTCTCCGTGGCTTCTTCGACTGGTATTTCTATGGGAGTGCGGACGGTACGACGCCGAATTACCGTGGATTTTATTCTTTCCTCCACAACTTCGCGAGTTTCAGTGGCCAGCAATTCGTTTTTTATTCTTTCCACTTCGCTCTCTTCCAAGGAAGAGGAAGCGGTCTTAACCGGAATGCCAATTTTTTCCAAATGAGCGATCAGTTGTTTATTTTCCCAGCCAAGCTCCTTGGCCAATTCATGAACTCGCTTTTTCGGCATGCGTGAAACTCTCCATATTAAATTTATTGGTTCTAATACTATAAATCATTCTTTATTATTCACTATTTCTCAGTTAAAATTTTACCTGCCGTTTCAATCCATTGCTGGGCTGTCTTTTCACCTATGCCGGGAATTTGAGATAACAATTCGGGCTCGGTTGCGGCAACCATGGCAATGCTCTTAATGCCTTTACTGAAGAGCTTCTCCGCCATAGCCGGTCCCACCCCCGTGATTTTTGTCAGATCATTTTGTTCTTCTTGTCCTTCTTCTTTAGCACCAACCATCGTTTCGCTTTTCATATCAATGTTCCATCCAGTCAGTTTAACCGCCAACCGGACATTTTGCCCGTTTTTACCAATGGCCAAAGAGAGTTGATCATCAGGAACAATTACCGTCATCGTCCGGTTTTCATCATCGATAAATACCCGATTAACCTTAGCAGGAGATAAGGAACTGCTTACATATTTGGCCGCATCATCGCTATACGGAATAATATCGATTTTCTCACCGCGTAATTCCTGCACCACACTTTGGACCCGCGAACCTCTCATGCCCACGCAAGCGCCCACAGGATCGATATC
>PLMV01000153.1 GCA_003141615.1 Syntrophaceae bacterium | reverse complement strand
GACTGGAATAAATAAGGAAGTTATCCGCGTTTTTTAAAACTCTATATGCTTCAAATCCGGTGTGGGGTGCTAAAGTCGGAAGGTTAAAGAAAGTTAAAGACAGGTTAAAGAAATATTCTCGAAGAATATCTAAATTTACAAAGAAATTGGCGGAAGAGCATGGGAATCGAACCCATCCCGTTATTAAAATTATATGGTAATATCAAGCACATGTAGAGGCGTAATGGGTTAAGGTTAAAGAAAAGTTAAAGGATTATTAAATGTCGAGATGGTCAGAGACTTACTTCCTGTAATGTTGTTTTTCTTATTTTATCAATTCATACAACCTTTCAACCAGTAATCATCACTTTTCATTTTTCATGAATTAAAGTAGGCTAAAACATATTTCGGAAATTGCCCATTGGTCATATTATTTGTTATCAAATGAAAGGAGATAATATGTCAAAAGATGAACGCAGGATAAATAAAAGGTTAGATACTAAATTTGAAATTTCATATGTACATGAAAATGATTATCTCATATCTTTTACAAAAAATATTTCGGCAGATGGCATGTTTGTTTATACAGAAAGACCGCCGGCAGTGGGGTCAAAAATAAAATTGATTTATTCCATAGGCAATTTAAAAAAAATAGAAATTAATGCAAAAGTTATGTGGATTAACAAAGACGCTTCGTCAAAAGATACTGGCATGGGTGTAAAATTCCTTAATATGCCTGCAAGAGCCAAAGATGCAATCCTGAAAGAAATTAATATAGTTGCGGTTCTATAGAAATATTACATTTAGACCACGAGGGAATCAGATTACATGGTAAAAAGATTACAACTTTCTAGCGTAAATTATCAGATTTTTTCAGTCGAAAAACTGAGGACTTGTAGGTTTAACAAACAATCACTTTCTTCCTGTAAGGTTGTTTTTCTTATTTTTCCAATTCATACAATATTTCAATCCATAATAATCAAAAAAAGCTGAACTCTAATTTAATATGTGGTACAAGCATTAAGGGCAGGTCATTTGCATCGGCTATAATCTGCTTTAGAAATGTATAGGTTTTGGGACGCACTCTTAGTTAAAAAGTTGTACAAAAAGAAGGAGAAAATATGTCTTCAACAATTTCAAATAGCTATGATGTTATCGTCGTCGGATGCGGCATAGCAGGATCAGTAGTAGGTGCTATATTATCAAAAAAGGAACGCAAGAAGGTGCTTATCCTTGAAGCTTCGTCGCAGATTGGGGGGCGTGCTATATCATTTCGGGGAGAGGGTATTACAGATGCCGATGAGTTTAGTAAAACGCTCGCTCTATCTGCTCACTCCTGGGTTAGTGACAGGACGGAACCAGATCTTCCCACGATGATCAAAAAGAAAATGCTTCACGGCTACACTCTGGAAGCCGGTGGCCGTGGTTCATGGTATACGAACCGTGGCCGCGTCAGTCAAGCACTGGCACTGTTCAACAAAGCTTCAATCTTTTATCCCAATGTCGGCTTCGTCTGGTACGACCACAACTGGAAACCTTACATTCTGGAACGAAAATCCAAGTACGGCTGGATGAGTGATGAAGACTTCGCGGAAATGGCAAAGGTCCATATGAGTAAGATCAAAGTAGGTACGATAGAGGAAGCGGAAAAACTGGATCATGTCACTTTGAAGGACTGGGTGGAAAGTATCACGAAGAACGAAGTGGCACAGGAATTTCACTATGCCATGGGTACCTTCCAGACTATCGTCAATGACCCAGCCCTCAATGCCGCTGGGGAGAACATCAAGGTCTTTTTACAGGTGCAGGAAACTGGTGTTCACATCCTCAACGGCTCCTGGGCCTTTGCTGGGGCACCTGGCCATCGCTTTATCACCGAAGGATTTGCCTCGGTGGTCAAAGACGCCAGAGGGGATATTGTTATGAATGCCAAAGTTCGGGAAGTCCTGATCGAAAATGGCAAAGCCACCGGCGTAAAGGTGGAAATCGATGGAAAGCCCACAAAAATCAAGGCCCCCGTCGTGATCTGCACAGCCCCACCGAAAGAGCTGTTGAAGATCATACCGGAAAACATGCTGCCTGCGGAATTTGTCCGTTTGACGAAGAAGATCATTCACACCTCCATGGTGGCCGGCCAGTTCGGATTGAAACGGCCCTTGAACGATTTCTGCGGCCTCAAGGTGGACCCACGATGTTTCTATCATACGTCCATGCTGATCCCGGAAAGCGAAGGGCTATTCCGAGGCAATGTACCCCTCGACATCGGGACATTGTCCAACATCGCACCGACATCGGCGCCAGAAGGCAAGCACCTAGCCGTTATGGCAAGCAGTATCCTAGCTGAAGAGGCGCACGATAAAAAGAAAGTGGATATTGTCATCGACCGGATCCTAAAGTTTTCCGACCATGCCTTCCCGGGTTGGCGAAACGCTCTGGAGTGGATGCTATTTACCGTTGGAGATACTTGCATTTTGTGGAGACATCCCGAAGACGAATGGGTGACTGTCAAGTGTCCGACCGTTGAAGGGCTCTATTTCGCAGGCGACACTTATGGTAAGCGCCTCAACGAGGGCGGTGTCGAAGGGGCCGTTCATTCTGGTTTCATCTGTGCTGGCGAAATAACCGGACAGGATTACCTGCAACTCCTGCCTCCGATTTTTCGCTAATTATAATTGGAATAGAAAAACGAACCAATGATTAACGAAAATTATCTCCTCATTATTACAATTGGTAATCCTCACTTCAATTCAAAATTGATAACAGTGGATTAGTAGGTGTAATCAACAATCAAAAAATTCTCTTGTTTCCAAGAAAATGAATATTCATACCAATCGGAAATCCATTGACGCCTACCATCGCCATCGAAAAATTAAGAAAATTTAACTTTCATAAAATTGAATACAGAAAAAATAATCCCTTTTTTATTTTCTGTTATGGAAACTTTTTATCATTATGAAATAAAATTAATAAACGGCTAATATTACGGTCGTACTTCATCAAATAACGGCGTAAGCGGTTTGAGATGACTGATCTACCCCCGAAAAATTAGTATACTTTCCCCATTATTCCCGTCCCTTATTTTAGACCCCGTTTTTCCGCATTAAGCCAAAAGAAACTATTACGGATATGGGATTGCCCGGTAAACCAAACAGGGGAACGCTTTCGATGGTGCCAAAAGCCAGCGGTTTGCCCGGCCGCATGGCCACTTGCCAAAAAATGCATGGAATTACCGATTTCTCTAAATGACGGACACGGCCAGCCCCTGTTTTTCGCGGTGCATAATATGCCTTGACATGCAAAAACAGTCTCCCTATACTTTTATATATTTGCAAATTAATGAGCATTATTTGTTTCTTGCCTTACCTTTATATAACATGTGCACAATCATAACAGAGCGAGGTTGAGAGATGAAAAAGGTTTTAATAACTGGAGCTACCGGATTCATCGGACGCCATATAGTAAAAGCGAACCTGGCAAAGGGTAACAGGGTGCGCGCTCTGGTACTGCCGGGCGATGCCGGTGAGGCCGGCCTGAAAGAGCAGCGTGTGGAGGTCGTCAACGGCGACATCCGCGATTATGAAGCGGTCAGGCGCGCGGTCGGGGACGTGGATATCATATTCCATACTGCGGCGATAGTTACCGACTGGGCGAAAAAGGAGCTGTTCTGGGAGGTCACGGTGGGCGGTGCCGAGAATATTTGCCGGGCGGCCGTTGACGCGAAGGTGTCCCGCCTGGTGGACATCAGCACCTGCGACGTGTTCGGCACAGACGAGTCGAAGGTGATGGATGAAAGTTTGCCGCTGCAATACTGGGGCGAACCTTACGCTGATTCCAAGATAGATGCCGAGAAGGTCATGCGCAGGTACCATGAGGAGCAGGGACTGCCACTGGCTATGGTCTACCCACTGTGGGTGTTCGGCGAGGGCGACCAGACCTTTGTGCCACTGCTTGCTGATGCAATTATCAAAAAGGAACTGATCTTCTGGCGTAAGGGAGCCATCGTGTGGCCCACCTATATCGATAACCTGGTCGACCTGCTGATGCTGATCTCCGAGGATGAAAGGGCTATCGGCAATGGCTACCTCGTGCACGACGGCGAGTCGACAACCCTGGAGGAATTCTGCGCGGGAATAGCCGAAGCGTTGGGTGTGCCTCCCATCAAGACCTACATCCCATATTGGTTAGCCATGACCGCGGCCAGAATGATGGAATTCATCTGGAAGCTATTTCGCATTAAGATGCGTCCTTTGCTCACTACCTATACTGTTACTAACCTGGGTTCGAGATTCAGGTTCTCCATTGATAAGGCTGAGCGAGAGTTGGGCTGGAAGCCCCGCATCACCTACCGGGAAGGGTTCCGGCAAACCATGAAATGGCTGAAGACGCTGGATATCGCTTCACTCAAACAGAAGTAAGGAGGAGAGGGAAATGAAAGATTTCAAGGACAAATTAGTTTACATAACGGGTGGTTCATCCGGTATCGGCCTGGCGACCGCAAAGTTAATGGCGACCAATGGAGCCAGTGTAATTATCTTCAGCAGGCGGCAACAGGTTCTGGATGAAGCCTTAAAGCAAATACAGTCCTGCGGCGTATCTTCGGGGCAGAAGTTTGCCGGCAGATCCATGGATGTTTCTAAAAGAGATAGTGTCGAAGCCGTGCTTGCATCGGTACTGGCCGAATTCGAGGTACCTGATGTGTTGATTAACTGTGCGGGCAGGGCCTATCCCCGATATTTTGAGGATATCACCTACCAGCAGTTCGATGACACCATGAAGACAAACCTATACGGTATATGGAATGCGTGTTCGGTTCTTGTGCCGCACATGAAGGTTAAAGGCGGCGTGATCGTCAACGTTTCCTCAATGGTGGGCTTTCTTGGTGTTTTCGGTTACTGCGATTATGCGGCTTCGAAATTCGCCATCGTGGGATTTTCGGAAAGCCTCAAGAGCGAGCTTAAAAAATACAACATCTCCGTTCAGGTGCTTTGCCCGCCCGATACCGATACACCNNGATGCGGTTGCAAAAGAGCTTATTGACGGCATCAGGAAAAACACCTTCATGATAATTCCGGGATTTGACGGCAAGCTAACCTATTTCTTGAAGAGGCATATGCCTTTTATAATTGATATGGTCATGGACTCGGCCATAAATAAAACGCGGAAAAGGTAGGGCGAGGTACTGAAATGATTGAAACAAAACGACTGAAAACAATTGCCGTACTTGAGCTGCTGACAGGCATCGGGATAATACTGTTCTGGATAGGCTTTTTTACCATAGGCCTCGCGCCGGAAAATCCGCCGCAATGCTATTTTGCCTATGAGCATTCCTTCCCCCTGCCTGATATTATCCTGTCAATCGCCATACTTGCTTCAGGCATACTCCTGCTAAAAAACAAGGAATCGGGAAGGACTCTCTCTTTTGTCTGCTCTGGCGGCCTAATGTTTTTGGGTCTTCTCGATTTCAGCTTCAATATCCAGAATGGCATATATATGACCTCTACGCTTGACCTGGTATTAAACGCTTTTATCAACGTTTGGTGTGTCGGCTTTGGCGTTGCTATTGCTGTGCTGATAAGCAGAAAACCTGTTGCGTAAATGTCTGATTTATTGCCGCCTCCGTCAACGGGATTTAAATGATGATCTGGATAGGCGGGGATATCTGGCGGAAGCGGTGCGAACGGAAGATTACCATTTGAATTGTGGTATCCGACTGCTAATGAGCCGTGAAAAAGTCGAAATGTAAAGGTTAAAGATTTGACCCCATTTCCATCGCTTGTGGTCATCGGCAGCATGATCGTAAATTCCTCGCCGC
The DNA here is from genome assembly GCA_003141615.1 of Syntrophaceae bacterium. Lineage (GTDB taxonomy): Bacteria > Desulfobacterota > Syntrophia > Syntrophales > Smithellaceae > Smithella. Next base: position 63,215 of record PLMV01000153.1, on the reverse strand, counting down.
CGTAACGAGTGCATTTATCATTATGTCCCAATATATATCTGGAACCATTTATACTTAAGTAAAATCGCAGAAATCCTTAAGAATATATTATGAAAAATCGGGAAAGAATCGAGGACTTTCAACATTCTCTCTTGCCTGTGCTTAATTTTGATTATTTTTCTCAGTTCGGTCATTTTATGCTCAGGGTTCAATATTTTTTTCGCGATCTCTTTGCCGCTTATTAATGCAAAGGAGATCCCTTCCCCGGTGGCTCTGGAGACCAATCCTGCGGCTTCACCTGCAAGATAGATATTATTAAATTTGTAACCTTCATAGTTGTAATTTAGCTGCGCCCCTTTAATGTCTTTTGGCGAAAAGATCATATCACGATCAACTATAAATTTTTCCAATACTTCTTTGGCAGATTTTGCGCTGACAAGAACTGGATTATAATAAACGCCGATATTTGTATAGTGCTTATGAGGAAACATCCAGATATATCCGGTTTTTAATAATTTTGGATCCATAAGCCAGACTAAATCGTCAGTTACTTTGGGTATATCGTAATAAAGGCCGTTATAAAAATTTGACCGCAATTTAAGATGTTTTCTGACGATAGAATTTGCCCCATCAGCGCCGACCAGATATTTGTATTTAAAAGTCTTATTATCAAGAGTGATTACTCTGTCATCTTTAATTTCAGAAACAACAGTATTGATGAGAATAGTAATATTTTTGCTATCCACTATCTTTTCTAGCTGGTATTGACCAAATTCAAGACGGGTAATAGTTTTTAAAGGATGGACAAGAGTTATCTCATATTTGCGATCGTTAATGAATAAATTCTGTAAAGGAAATGACCTGGTCAGAGCATTCGGAATGCCGAAGCCACTTGTCAAATTAGTCAATCCCCCGGCACATATTTTAGGTCCGATCGTTTTATTCTTTTCAACTAATAATACGGATAATTTTGAATCTCTCAATTGTCTTGCGCACTCTAATCCTGCAGGACCGGCACCGATGATTATTACGTCATACTTGGATTGATCATTTTGATTCACAGAAAAATCTTTCATTTGAAGCGAGTATAGGTAAATGGTATTTGTATGTCAATTAAGAAATGGCCATAAAATGTAAAGGATGGTGGCGATGTTTGTCGTTTTGTGTAGATGATGTTGATTATGGATTGAAATCTTGCATATTCATCAAAGTTGATGATTTATTACAGGAAGCAGTGCTTGTTGACTTCACCTACAAAGTTTCAATAAAGGGAATTCATATAAACTGAGTATTACTGATCGAAAGAGAGTGATGAATGGATCAGCATGCCGTTGTTAATTCTGAGTTAATAAATACCTGCAAAATTTGAATACATTTTTTTATCTGCTCATCAAACGTTAACCAAGATTCTAAGCCTTTACTCCCATGAAAAATATTATTCCTATAACGATATGTCACAAAAGCAAGAAGATAGATCTTTTCGTTGATTGTTAAGTCTGAATATTCTTTATCAATAATTTTTCTGAACTTCTCTGAGTCATATTTTTCTTTATATATCAGATTTCTGTATTTATCTTTATCCCTATAACGCTTATGAAAATATTCAGAGTCATTATCTATACTTTTAGGATCTATTGATTTTTCTATTTTATCCACGAATTGTTTCATTTTTTCTATTTTTACAAAACCATCGAAGCATTTGGCTTCATAAATTGACCATACAATCAAAAAATATCTAGCTAACTCATTGTCCAGTAATTTTTGTGCTTCTTTCTCTGTAGTCTTCAGAAACCCAGAAATCCAAACCAAAAATTTCTTATCCATAACGGGTAATACCGATTTGTGACAACAATTATTATATTTGAAGTTCGCTTTTTCAGATAATTTAAGTATTAAAATAACACGGTTTCTTTTTTCTTGAAAGTAAAATATTCTATAAAATTAATATATTCACAATATTTTTCACCACTTTAAATATTTAGGAGATAAAATTTCCTGGTCAATGTCGTTTAAAACTAAATGTCCATTCTTGCATGGTTTATTAATCTCTCCATTTCTAAATATAAATTCTACAATATCACCACATTCTTCACACATAACTTTAACAACATTGGAATTATAATTTTCAGGATAACTATCTCTCATCATCAAAGTAAGTTTATCGCCATTTATTAATTCTATCTTTGCAATGTCTTTAGCATATTGAATTGCAGTGCTTTTAAAATCCGAAGTGGAAACAAAAAATCCTTTTTCTGCTTTTTCCTCAATGATTGCTGCAAAAAATTTTTGTAAAGATTCTCTTCCAATTGTATTTGTAAAATTATACTTTTTGCATTCAACAAGATATTTTTTACCATCTTTTTTTAGAATTATATCTTTTCCTCTATCATTACTATATGGAGTTTGTGTTGCTTCATATCCAAGTTTTCTATACATTTTAGCGACAACATCTTCAAATTCATTTGGTGTAAGTTTGTAAAGGAAGTCTTTATTAGAAAGACTAGCTTCTGTAAAACGCTTAATCTCTGTATTTCTTAATTCTATTGCTTTCAGTATTAGTTGCTCTTTTTTTTCTCGTTCCAACCTTTGAATTTCATATATCTGTCGTTCTTTTTCTTTTTGCTCTTTACATAGGTAACATAATTCCAGAGTTCCTCCCCCCTTAATTCCATGTTCACAGTATGTATTATTTATTCTGTATTTTTCTTTGGCTTTTTTGATTTTGTTAAAAATAATTGGTATTAATGGAGGTAGAGATAAAAACAATGCTGAAGATAATAAATATCCAATCCAAAATAAAATGGGATTTAGATAGCGGGAATCACCCTCTCGTTCTATTAATATCCCTATGATTAACCAGACTGCAATAACAAAAAAAAGTACCAATCCGGCGGGATTTTTTTTTCTATACGCCACCATCAAGTTTTTCCCTGATAAGACATTGCTTGTTTTATAGCTGAACTATAAGAAACTCGGTCTTGTATGTCAATGGAATATAGACCGTAAAATGTATGGGGGCGGGTAGATGTTTGTTGTCAAAAATAATTTCTGTTTATTACGGATTGAAGTCTTGCATCTTCGTCGAGGTTGACGATTTGTGGATAACAGGAAGAAGTGCTTATTTAGTTCGCCTACAAAGAAACAGGCATTACGAATAAATTTTTTAATGATTTGCGTTTGAAATGTTTGATCAACATTTGAATTCAGCTGGAGCAAAATGCGCCAGAGGCGTTCCTGAATTGAGAAATAAAGTGGCTGAACTCTAACTTAATATATGGTACAATTATTCAGTGCAGGTCAAAAAATGTTGGATAATAGTTTGATATTTTATAATGTATTTTTCAGGTAAGAGAAGGAGGATAATGTGAGGAAAATCCTGGTTTTCCTAATTGTCACTATTGTTTTGTCAGGATGTGCTCATAATAAATCAGTATATATTCCATATAATAATAATGGTCATAAAGACGCAATTTATGAATGGGCTCCCCATGATGATGGAGGAGAGTGGTGGTACCTTACCGGGTATGCGTCTGATCAGAACAATAAATTGTATCTTTATCAAATTACGATATTCCGTGGATATGTGATCCATCACGTGGTTTCCCTGCTGGAAGCGTATGCTCTCCATTTGTCTTTTACAGATTGTTCAACCGGGCAACATGTTTTTTCTGAAGAGATTATATTTCGCCCTGATGAGGCCTATGCTGATTCACGATGTGCTGTTTTTAAGGACAGCATGATGTGCTTGGATAATCAACAGATCAAAATAGTGGGCAAGAGTGACAAGCTCAAACTGAATATCGAAGGTACGTCCACGAAGGATGCTACATGGCATGGGAAAGACGGCATCATCATCATGGGACATCCCGAAAAACCAAAAGAGAGGAGTTACTACTATTCCTATACAAATATCACGACAAAGGGAACGATCGAATTCAAGGACAAAAAGGACAATTGGATAAAAATCGATGGGGAAGGCAAGGCATGGTTCGATCGACAGTGGGGAAAGTTCAGCGAGTTGGGTTGGGAGTGGTTTTCCTTTAGATTCTTTGATGATGAGGAGATCATGCTTTTTCCCTTTCCCAAGACAGGGAGCAAGGAAGGGACCTATATCGACAAGAAAGGAAATGCCATCAGTTTTGACAATTTTACCTACAACGTAAAAAAATTTGAAATGTTCAACGGCAAAAAGATTGGACTTGGATGGCACGTGACTGTTCCATTCAAAGAAAAGGAATATGAGGTGGTCCCTATCGTTGAAGACCAGTATAATCCATCAAAGTTACAGGATTACTGGGAAGGTATATGTAAAGTGTTCAACAGTATAGGCGAGCTTGTAGGGTACGCTATCATTGAAACTCCAGGGAGTGCTTACTGATCGGGAAATATTATCTGTCGATAGCTGAAATTTACCTACCCACAGACTGGATGGAATTGGCAGGGGTTAGAAGGAAAATCAGAAATTAGATTGAATCAAATTATCAAAACAGAAGGCAGGGTTAATTGGCTCTGCCTTTTTTGTTTTCAGCAATAGATATTACTGATTGTAATTTGACTTCATTTTATGTTGAAAGTTTTTTGTCGTAACGATGTAAACGCCAGCGTCTATTTTATCTAACCCAGAATAAGACGCTACCTGAAAATTAAGCAAGTCAATGCCCCAAAAAGAAGAATGACCGAATTCAACTTCTATACTATTCTTTCTTTTAAGAAATCCATTTTATAGTTTTATCAGCGGGCTCTATTTGTTCCTTTGTTTTTTCTCTAAAAGCATTTCCATAAACGCGTCCGCGCGCGTCTCAAACTGTGCCATAGAGAAGTTTCTGCTGTCCATGTGGTCTCCGTCAATTATCAATGAGGGGATTCCAAGTTTATCGTTCAGGGCGCGCTGGATATCCATCTGCCCCAATGTTATAGGAGGGCATGATTTATTCCGGTGAAGTATGGCTCCATCTATTGAATAATTTTCACACGCCTTCATTACCATCTCCTTCCGCTTTTCAATTGATACGCATGATACCAGCGGATAGGACTTGAGGCTTTTTAATGCAAGCGTTTCAAACGGATGATCCTTATCGAGTCTCAACGACCAAGCGGCAGAGTATGTTTCAGCCACTATTACTCCCCCCATCTTTTCAAAATAATTGAACAGCCCCATATTGTACCAAAACGGGATATTATCCCAGAAAAGTCTCAGTTTTTCATCTTCAATCACGCCGATTCCGTTTTCTGCTCTCTCTTTCACCTCATCTCTAACCTTTGTCAGGAAATCCACGGCTATCTGTGTTCCCTGCCTTGTTACCATAACAAACATAATGCCGATTTCGGCTGCTGAAAACGGTGTTGGTATATATTTCCTATATGTCATTATCTCATCCCAGAGTTCGCATGCGCGATCAGACATCGCAACAACTTCTTTAAGCCTGTCATAATCGAGTTTGCGGCCCGTGACTTCAGTCAGAAAGCCGATGAGATTGTGCAATTCTTTCACAATATAGTCGACATGATGATCTTTGATTTCCTCGACAGGTACCATTGGTATATCGGCTGAAAAAACCCGGGCCTTTGGAAATCGGCGCTCAATATTGTGAGAAATCTTCAAGCTCGGTATGCATCCCCCAAATGGCGATATAATAATGTCTGGTTCGGGCAGGCCCCCAAGTGGTATTCCTTCACCATTCATCGGACTGTTAATATATCCGACAAAATTTCTGAAATAACCGCACAGATCTCTTGAAAAACCCATATTCTCGGATATCTCAAAGTTTTTGGGAGTTAACCCGAATGCAGCGCATACCGGCGACCAGTTCTCCGGAAAAACGGGCTGCAAATCCATTGCGTAAAATATCTCTATGGCGCCATTCATGGGAGGCATCCAGCCAACGGGCTTCCCCTTGGCCTTTGCCTCGACACATTCAATGTAATAATTGATCACAACCTCGTTGAGTTCCTTTGAAGTTTTTAATCTTTTGTTTGCTTTATGTGTTTCTTCCATTATATTATCCTATCATCTCAAAAAATGCTTCTAAGCGGGTCCTTAACTGCCCTTCGTATATTCCGGGATCTTCAAGTTCAATGAGTATACTGGGTATATTTTCCCTTTTGAGCTCTTCTGCCAGAATAGGTTGGTCCGCGAGATGGGAAGTGCAGAATTTTTGAAAAATAAAAATTACTCCTTTTGATCTAGAGCGCCGGATATTATTTATTATCACCGGTAATCTGTCGGTAAATCTTGACCTGGAAGGGCATGGGAACCTGCGTATATACCTGTCTATTACTTTATCAACCGGATCATTTCCATTTCCGGAAGGGGGATAAAAATGACGGATGCCCGTACACATATCATCTGCTGCTACTTTTCCGCCGGATTCTTCGATTAAATCAATAATCCTGGAGTTATTCAATACGCTGCCGGAAATTAAAACAGGGATTCCTTTATTCGCAGGATAGCTTTCTTCATTTATCTTCAGGATCAACGCTTCAAGCAGTTTTAGGTAATCTTCAGGAGGTGTTACAAATCCGGCCTGGATAATATAGAATAAATCGCCGCCTGATAAAGGCAGCCTATTTTCATAGCGCATTTCGTATAACCGCAGTATATGATTTCTGATTTGATTATATATGTTTATTGACTCGGATAAAGATTTATCAGTAAAGTTTCCGCCAATTGCATTCAGCTTTTCAACAAGTTCCATAATCAAGGATCTGAATAACTTTCTGGATTCAGGGCTGTCAAAATATGGAATAGGCATTGTATAGAATATTTTGCCTCCAATATTTTCTTTCCATATATTCATGATACCGCAGGTAACATCGCATGTATACCCCTGTATCAAACCGGCGAGGTATGAATACCCGCCGCTGAGTCCTTTTTCTAATGCCAGCCGCATGTAGGGACATATAAAATCCGGTGTCAAAGTATCCGCTCTCTCAATCTTTTCGGCATCGCCGAGAACCCTTATCGGGATAAAACCTGATGCATGAATTATCTCAATAGGAGTATAGGTGCAAAAATATCCGATAATATTCTTGCCTTTGGAAGCCAATTGCTCAAGATTTTTGTCTTTTGTTTCCAGAGCATTTATGAATGGTTTAACTAATATCGATGACATGGCAATCCTGCTTCCTTTATTCCAGTTTTCAATAATATGACGGCTTTTCTATATTGATACTGCCAAAATGACAAACAATGAACATGCCCAGATATGGTGAGTTATCTGTCTATTTTACTGCGTCTTTCAGGTCCTTCCCAGCTTTAAATACAGGAACCTTCTTTGCGGCTATTTTAAGAACCGCGCCTGTCTGGGGGTTCCTGCCTTTGCGGGCTTTTCTCTTGCTTACACGAAATGTCCCAAAGCCCACAAGTGTAACAGCATCACCTTTCTTGAGTGCTTTCTTAATTGCCGCCAGTGTTGCGCCTATTGCCAGTTCTGCTTCTTTCTTGCTGCACGTGACCTTTGCCACTTCATCAACCAATTGCGCTTTATTCATTAACTACCTCCTGTTTTTTATTTTAATCAGATATTGTTATTTATACATTCTTGTTTGGCATAAATCAATCCGAATAACGTTGATAAATACAGGTTGCCATTTGAAATGTTGTAAGGATTGGGAAAATAAAAAAGCAACATTACAAGGAAGTTATCCGTGCTTTTTAAACGCTATATACTTCAAATCCGGTGTGGGACGCTAAAGTCGGAAGGTTAAAGAAAGTTAAAGACAGGTTAAAGAAATATCCTCGAAGAATATCGAAATTTACGAAAAAATTGGCGGAAGTGCATGGGAATCGAACCCACCCGGGACGGTTTTAGCGCCCCACACCGGATTTGAAGTCCGGGAGGCCCACCAGTGACCTTGGCACTTCCTCAGGAAAAACTGTAAAAATTTAACTTTTTAAATGGTCCCTGTGTCAACATGTATCGACAGTGTTCTCAATTACGAGAGGAATTTCCTACAAGCGAAAGGACTCCGTTTGAAATAAAGAGTCGTCCAGTAATTGAATTGTTACCTGAGAGCCCTTTTTGATTCGGGTTTCGTTTTCTCCTATGACGATTAAGGCGTTGGCCATGACCATCGATTTCAAAATGCCGGAGCCTTGATCGCCGGTGACGCTGGCAACATATTGATCATTTTCTTTTTTAACTATGGCGCGAATAAAATGCTTGAAGCCCGCGCTTTTCTTAACTTCCTGAGCGCAGACGGCCTTTGACGTCTGGCGGAAGATTTTTTTATGCCCCTGCATTTTTAAAAGGGAGGGGCGCACGAATTGTTCAAAAGAAACCATCGCGGATACNNCGCATGGCCACTTGCCAGAAATGCATGGCATTGCCGATTTCCCCCATGACATCTTTAACAAAATCAAAATCGCCGACGGAAACGCCGCCGGAGGAAATAATCACATCAGCATGTAACGCGGTTTTAAATTTTTCCTGAAGATCAATTTTTTTATCTTTGGAAATTCCCAGCATGATCGGTATTCCCCCGCACTCCAGCACCTGCGCCGCCAGGGAATAACTGTTGCTGTTGATGATTTTTCCCAACGGAGGATTGGTTTCAATATCGACAAGTTCATCGCCGGTGGACATAATCGCCACACGTGGCTTTTGATAAACACTGATAAATGCCTTTCCTAACGCGGCCAGCATGCCGATATCCGCCGGACGGAGAGCGCTTCCTCTGTTAACGACAAGTTCTCCTTTTTGCACATCTTCACCGGCAAAACGAATATTCTGACCTTTTTTTGCTGAGGTATAAATGATGACTGTCTTGCCGTTTTTCTTTGTGTCTTCCTGACGGATAACCGAATCGGCGCCTTCAGGAATCACCGCGCCGGTCATGATTCGGGCGGCTTCTCCCTTTTTTATTTTTTTCAGGGCGACTGTGCCCGCCGGTATATCTTCGATAACTTTAAGTTGGAGAGGTTTATCTTTCGTCGCGCCTTTAGTGTCGATGTGGCGCACAGCGTAGCCGTCCATAGCCGAATTATCGGCGGAAGGGATGTTGTGCGGGGCGAAAATATCTTCGCCGATTACTCGTTTTTGTGCTTCCAGAATATTTATTTTTTCCAAACCAAGCGGTCGAAAATTAACAAGAATTGTCTTTAAAGCCTTTTCCACAGAAATCATTTTTAATCTCCATCTAATTTATGTGTGACACTTTATCAAAGACGAAGCGGTTGTCAACAGATAAAGAAATGAACCACCCCGCCGCAAGCAGCGGGGTATCTCCGGGAGGTATCGTCCCATTCGCCGCAAGCGGCGGGGAATTCTACCCTTAGAGATTAAATTAATCCCAATTCTAAATTAAAGAGCTATTTTTGTTGGCTTCGTTGTCGGTTTCCTCAACGTATTATCAATACGCCTCGTCGCCTCCGTCTAGCCGCCTAAATATCATCTTTGATTTAGAACTGGTATAATTAGATTTGGACTAAATATTCATTTGAGTTAAAAAGGTATTGATTTTTAATGGTAATTTCAGGAGAGAAGTTTTTAATTGAATTAAAGGCGAAAAAAGATTAGAAAAACATTCGAAATTACCCATTCTAGATCAAATCGCTATCTTTGATTTAGAATGGATTTTGGTGTTGGTTGATTTTATTTCAAAGAGAGTTTGGGCTGTTATCATTGCGAAAAATTATCACAAAAAAAAACACGGAAGATATTGAGCCTCTTCGGAATCTCCTCCGGCAAATTAATCAGGGTGCCCCAAAGGTTGATGTTAGCGGACTCAATGGCGCGGCCCGTCCTTTCTTAACAGCTCTCCTTTTTGCCCGTCTGGATAAACCCCTGCTGATTGTTTGTCCGGAAGAAAAAGAAGCGGCTGCGTTTGCGCGCAATCTGGCCTTGTTTCTAGGGGAAGAGTCCGTATTTTATTACCCGTCGCTTGATTTTCTGACAATTGACATGTTTGCTCTCCAGAAGGAGGAAGAATTAACCCGTCTGGAAGCGCTTACCAATCTGCAAACAAACACCAGAACCATAGTGGTTACTTCCGTGATCGCTTTGATGCAGAAAGTGATGCCTGTTGCCCAATTCAATCAATATCTGCAAATAATTTCTGTGGGCGATACGCTAAACAGGGACGACTTTTGTACGCGCTTGATGTCCGGAGGTTACAAAAGAGTCGGTCTGGTGGAAGAAAAAGGGGAATTCAGCATCCGCGGAAACATTATTGATATCTTTCCTCCCACTGAAAGAAACCCGCTCCGTTTGGAAATGCTGGGTGATGATATTGAGTCTATCCGATCCTTTGATGGTTCCTCCCAGCGTTCAATAGGGTCAGTGGATGCTTTCATTGTGCCGCCGGTTGGTGAGGTAATAATTAATACGTCAACGCTGGAGCTGGCTGTTCGCAATATCCGACGGCGTGCCGGCGATCTCTCCCTTTCCCGCGAGATTCGTAACAGTTTAGTAGATACTCTGCAAAACGATCTGGCCACTTCTATCAACCCGATATTTTTACCGCTGTTTTATGAAGCTTACGACGATAGCGGATTTTCACACAATAAGCTGTCGAGTCTATTTGATTATTTGTCGCCGAATACTTTGGTGATTTTGGATAATCCGCTGGCCATAAATCAGGCAATCCAGAACGCGGAACTTAGTATCGACAAGTTATTGTTCAAAACTAAAAACAGCGGCAAATTTTATCTGGAAAAAGAAAACGCTTATATCGATCCGGCCAATACCTTGGCTGGTATGGGCAGGTTCGGGCAAATTTCTCTGGAAGGCCTCAATCTGGATCAGGCAAGAGATGATGCGGCAATAACGGTTGCTTTTGAAACTTACCAATATCTTTGTAAGGGAGAGTCGCAAGCCGGTGAGATTAAGGAAGATGCTTTTTTACGGTGGACCGTGGAAAAGATTAAATCGTGGTTATCCGAAGGCATGCTGATTTTTTTCTTTTGTCCGAATGCGGAAGCCCTGCATCGGATGAAGCACTTGCTTTTATCTTATGATTTATCAGCACAGGTTTTATCTCCGCAGGATTCAATCATAGAAAGTATCAGCCGGTGGGAAGAAAACCCTCAGCTTATTTTATGGGAAGGGAAAATTTCCACCAGTTTTATTATCCCGGCAATGAAGCTGGTTTTTTTAAGTGAAGAAGAAATATTTGTCAAGAAAGCGCTCCGCCGCCGCTTAAGGCCTGTGCGGGAAGGTTATTTTCTTAAGTCCTTTGGTGATTTAAAAGAAAATGATTTTGTCGTCCATACTGATTTCGGCATTGGTGTTTATCGTGGATTGAAAAAAATTACCGTGGGTAAAATCGAAAACGATTTCCTGGTCATTGAATATTTGGACGGCGATAAACTCTACATACCCGTTAATTCTTTGGAAAAAATTCAACGCTATCTGGGCCCAGATGGTTATGTGCCAAAAATTGATAAGATGGGTGGGGCTTCGTGGGAAGCGGTAAAAGAAAAGGTTAAAAAATCAGTGCGGGAATATGCCGAGGAGTTGGTTTCCATTTATGCCGCCCGCGAAGCTCTGGAAAGAAAATCATTTGCCCCGCCGGACCGGATTTACGAGGAATTTTGTTCCAATTTTGAATTTGAAGAAACACCGGATCAAGCCAAGGCTATTGAAGATATCCATTTGGATATGGATGAATCCAAGCCGATGGATCGTTTAATTTGCGGCGATGCAGGTTTTGGCAAAACGGAAGTTGCGCTTCGATCAGCTTTTCGCGCTGTCATGGATGGTAAACAGGTTGCTGTTCTGGTGCCGACAACTATTTTGGCGGAACAGCATTATCAGACTTTTTGCCGCAGGTTTCGGGATTTCCCCGTTCGCGTGGAAGTGTTGAACCGTTTTAAAAGTACCACTGAACAAAAGAAAATTGTGGAAGAACTGAGAAGTCAAAAAGTGGATATTGTCGTGGGGACTCATCGCCTGCTCCAGAAGGATATTGACTTTAAAGATTTGGGATTGGTGATAATTGATGAAGAGCAGCGCTTTGGCGTGGCCCACAAGGAAAAATTAAAAAAAATGCGCATGCTCGTTGATGTGCTCACACTTTCGGCAACGCCGATTCCGCGCACACTTCATCTATCGCTTGTCGGCATTCGGGATTTGTCCATTATTAATACGCCGCCGGAAGACCGTGTGTCCATAAAAACCTATGTGCTGGAGTTTGATGAGGATGCGATTAAAGCCGCAGTGGAAAAAGAGTTGGCGCGCCAGGGGCAGGTCTTTTTTGTCCATGACCGGGTGCGCTCGATTTATTCGATTGCCCGTCTGGTGCAGCGTCTGGTGACGCAGGCAAGAGTCGGAGTTGTCCACGGCCAGATGAAACCGGCGGAAATTGAGAAAACAATGGCTAAATTTGTCCGGCAGGAATGCGACGTTCTTGTTTGCACCACGATTATCGGTTCCGGTTTAGACATTCCCACGGCCAATACAATAATTATTAATCGCGCCGAAAAGTTCGGTTTGGCGCAGCTCTATCAGATACGCGGCCGCGTGGGCCGTTCCAATCAGGAAGCTTTTGCCTACCTGTTATTGCCCCGGGGAGCAATGCTTTCCCGCGAAGCCATGAAAAGACTGCAGGTAATTAAAGAATTTTCCGAGCCGGGCTCAGGATTCAGGATTGCTTACAACGATCTGGAAATCCGCGGAGGAGGAAATTTGCTGGGCATTTCCCAGTCCGGGCATATTTCCGCTGTTGGTTACGAACTCTATACCGAATTAATGGAAAAAACGGTTCGGGAAATCAAGGGAGAAACAATTGCCGAAGAAGAGTTAATGCCCGAAATTCAACTGGGAGTTTCCGCTTTTATTCCCGAAGAGTATGTACAGGATGTTCATCAGCGTCTGGTCTTATATAAAAGGATATCTCTGGCCGCAAATGATGTAGATCTTAATCAGATCAAAAGTGAGTTACAAGATTGTTACGGGACTTTGCCCCCATCCGTGGAAAATTTGCTGCAGGTGATCAGTATTAGAAATTGCCTTAAACCGCTGAAGGGTAAAAAAATGGGTTACGACGGTAAATATTTGTATATTTTCTTCCGGGATGCTTCTCCTGTTGATCCCGCAAAGATTATTGCGCTTTATCACAAGAAAATTAAGGGATTACGTTTTACACCGGATTATAAATTGTTTGTGCCCGCGCCGGCTCTTCCCGAGAAGGAAATATTGATCCAGGCCGGTTTGCTGTTAAAGATGCTTGCCCAATAGACGCAAGCAGGATATAAAGAAATGTTATGATAAGTACAAAAGCGCATTCATTCAAAAAATCAATGGGGATAATACCTATTCGCTACGGTGTTCCGTGTTTGCTGATACTTTGTTTTATTGTTGCCTGCGATAAAATTAATATCTTCTCCCGCCCCTGCGTCGCCACGGTTAACGGCGCCAAAATTTATCTCGAAGATTATCAGCTTCGGTTAAATCAAAAAAAGGCTTTGCTGCCCAAAGATATTATGGATCAGCCGGATTATATCAAACGCTTTGAAGAAGAAGTTCTGGATGGCATGATTACAGAAAAAATTATGGATTTGCGTGCAAAAGAACTGAATATATCCATAAGCGCGGCTGAACTGGAAGATAAAATTAAAGAAATTAAAAAAGATTATGGAAAAGATTTTTCCAATTTGCTGGCCCAGGAAAATGTAAAATATGACCAATGGAAAGAAGATTTAAAAAAAGAGATGCTTTTGCAAAAACTTATTGCAATTGATGTCAATGCCAACATTAAAGTATCGGAGGATGAAGCCGAGGATTATTATAACGAGCACCGCAATAATTACAAAACGGAATACCGCGTAAGGGTCGCACAGATAGTCGTTCGGGATTTAGCAATGGCTAAAAAAATAGAGGCACGATTAAACGCCGGCGAAGATTTTGCCTCGGTAGCCACTAAGGTATCTATCGGCCCGGAAGCTCACCGCGGCGGAGATTTGGGATTTATCACCAGACAGATCATGCCGGAACCTTTAGATGAAACTATTTTCAACCTGCCGGTCAATAAAATAAGTCCGATCGTGCAAAGTTTTTATGGTTTTCATATTTTTAAAGTCCTGGAAAGTCAGCCGGCAAAAATTGGAAATTTTACGGATATCAAGGAAGAGGTCATTGCGGATATCCGGGCGCAAAAAGAAGATGCAGCTTTTGTAAACTGGCTTGAAGCATTAAAGATAAAAGCAGTGATCAAAAAGGAAACCAACATACCGGGGAAGAAAGTCACGGGTATGAACCCCAAAGCAAGCTTTGGAAACATTTCGCAGCAAGCTGCTGGTATTATACCCTCCGCTTCGCGGGATAATTCGACCTGCAATCTTCAGTCGTAGATGACCTTTAGGTTATGCACTTCGTTTCTGAAGTTTGGGTCTCATTACAGCTGACAGGTATTACTGTGCTGCGCTTGTAATATCTGAGTTTCATTAGAATTGGAGTTTCACAATAAAAAAGTAAAATGAAAAAAGGAGGAAGCACCGTGAAATTTTACAAAGGGATTGTTTTGATTTTATTGGGTTTAATACTTTTGTGCGCGCCGGTTCGCGCCGAGGTTGTAGATAAAATTATTGCTGTAGTAAATGAGGAGATAATAACGCTCTACGAATTTGATACGGCGTTTGAGCCTTACCGAAAAAACATCGAGAATACTTATAAAGGAACTGATAAAGAGGCGGTCATTAAACAGACAAGAGAGGCTTTCTTGCAGCGGCTCATTGATAATATACTGATTGAACAAGAGGCAAAAAAATCCGGTGCGGGCATTATCGTCAAAGATGAAGAAGTTATGGAAGTGCTCCAGGACGTATTGGCTAAACAAAAATTGAGTATGCGGGAATATTTGAAAAATCTTGCCCAGGAAGGTAATTCCCTTGACTCTGTTAAAAAAGAGATAAGGGGGCAGATGATGCGCGCGCGGATATTACGGCGGGAAGTCAAGGCCAAAATACTTGTCAGTGATGAGGAAATAGGTGAATATTATAACAAAAACCGCCAGGAATATGAAGGCAAAGAAACTGTCAGGATTAAACAGATTTTATTATTGTTACCTCCTGATGCGGATAAGACTATAATAGCGAAAGTGAAAAACGAAGCTATGCAACTGCATAAACGTGTTATGAATGGAGAATCTTTTGATTTACTGGCTTTAAACTATTCTCAGGGACCGGCGGCGGCGCAGGGCGGTGATGTCGGTTTTATCGGCAGAGGGACAATTATTCCGGAAGTTGAAACAGCGGCATTTAGCCTTCCCGTAGGGCAGGTAAGCGAAGTAATTGAATCCAGTGTAGGATTTCATATCATTCAGGTGGTGGATAAGAAAGGCGCCGGTTTGAAGCCGATCGCTGCGGTGCGGGAAGAAATAAAAACAAAAATTGAAGATGAAAAATTAGATAAAAAATTTGATGAATGGATTGCCTCTGTCCGGGCGAAATCACACATTGAAGTAAAATTGTATAAAGAATAACGAAGTAAAAATATGGGTGCAATAAGAATCAAAGGTGCCTCCCAGCATAACTTAAAAAATATAAGCTTGGATATACCTCGCGATAAGTTTGTCATTATCACCGGCGTGAGTGGCTCCGGCAAATCATCACTCGCTTTCGATACAATCTATGCCGAAGGTCAAAGGCGATATGTGGAATCACTTTCCACTTACGCGCGTCAGTTTATCGGGCAAATGGATAAACCGATTGTAGAATCAATTGAAGGCTTATCACCCGCTATAGCTATTGAGCAGCGCACGGCCAGCCATAATCCGCGTTCGACAGTAGGCACGGTCACTGAGATTTATGACTACTTCCGTTTGCTTTACGTCGGCATAGGCGTTTGTCACTGCTACCACTGCGGACGTGAAATTAAATCGCAAACAATCGACAGTATTCTGGAAAGCGTTCTTTCGCTTCCGGCGAATGCGTCCTTCAGCATTATGGCGCCGCTGGTGCGCGGGAAAAAAGGTGAATTCCAGAAAGAATTAAAAAAACTCCAGAAGGAAGGATTTGCGCGCGTCCGGATTGATGGAGAAGTCAGGGATCTTGCGGAAGAAATTATTCTGGAAAAAAATAAGCGCCACGATATTGATCTTGTTGTTGACCGTCTGGTGTTGAAAGAAGGCGTGAGAAAGAGATTGCGTGATTCTCTAGAGATTGCGGCCAGCCGCGCGGAAGGACTAGTGCGCATAGTTCCGGTTAATGGCAAAGAAATGCTTTTCAGCGAAAAATATGCCTGTCCCGATTGCGGAATAAGTATCCCTGCGCTCACCCCTCGCATGTTTTCCTTCAATAGTCCTTATGGCGCTTGTCCTGATTGTAATGGTCTGGGTTCCTCTATGCACTTTACAGAATATTTGGTTGTGCCGGATGCCGGATTATCTTTGAGGGAAGGGGCAATCGCGCCCTGGGCGGGCCGAAACTCTCTTTATTACCATAATGTTCTAGATGCACTGAGCACTCATTACGGTTTTGATATTAATACGCCTTTTAATAAATTGCCGGAAAAAATTCAAAAAGTTCTTCTTTACGGATCAGGCAAGGAGAATATTAAATTTTATCATGATCGTCCGAATAAAAGATACTTCTCTCACAAGCCTTTTGAAGGAGCGATCAAACAATTGGAGCGCCGTTGGAGAGAAACTACTTCGGTAGCAGTGCGCAATGATTTGATTCGTTACATTGATTCGAGCGCCTGCGATACTTGTCATGGCGCGCGTTTAAAAGAAGAAGTCCTGGCCGTTACAGTGAATGGGAAAAATATTTATGAACTCTGCCGGATGTCCATCCGCGAATGTTTTAATTTTTTCGAACAACTGATACTGTCGCCGCAGGAAAAAAACATTACCGAAAGAATTATCAAGGAAATTAAAAACCGACTTCAATTTTTGCTCAATGTCGGTATGGATTATTTAAGCCTGGAGAGATCGACCTTATCTTTATCGGGAGGGGAAAGTCAACGCATCCGGTTGGCCACACAAATAGGGTCCGGGTTAATGGGAGTTTTGTATGTGTTGGATGAGCCTACTGTCGGACTGCACCAGAAAGATAATTTGCGCCTGATTGATACTTTAAAAAAACTGCGCGATATGGGCAATACCGTGCTGGTTGTGGAACATGATGCCGATATGATCCTTGCCTGCGATCATATTGTGGATATGGGTCCGGGCGCCGGAACACAGGGAGGAGAAATAGTTTTTCAAGGAACTCCCGGGGAAATTTTGCAAAGCGATGATTCGCTCACCGGCAGATATTTATCGGGGAAAGAATCCATAGCGTTGCCTTCTAAAAGACGTTCACTTACCGGTAGATATATTTTTTTGGAGGGGGCCAGTGAAAACAACCTCAAAAATATTGATATTAAAATACCGGTAGGGGTATTTACGGCGGTAACCGGCGTATCAGGTTCCGGCAAAAGCACAATGATTATTGAAACTCTTTATAAAGTGTTGGCGCGCCGTTTAAACCAGCATCACGGGTCAATGGGAAAAATTAAAAGAGTTGTAGATTTAGGAGATATTGAACGGGTTATCATGATTAATCAGCAGCCCATCGGTCGCACACCGCGATCTAATCCGATAACTTATACCGGAGTTTTTTCTTTTATCCGCGATCTTTTTGCCAATCTTCCCGAAGCGCGGGTGCGCGGCTATAAGCCCGGTCGGTTCAGTTTTAACGTGAAAGGCGGACGCTGTGAAGCTTGCGAAGGCAATGGCTTGATTAAGATTGAAATGCATTTTCTGCCGGATGTTTATGTGACTTGCGATGTTTGCTACGGCAAACGATTTAATCAGGATACGCTCGATATCAAATACAAAGATAAGAATATTGCCGATATTTTAGATATGACGGTCAATCAGGCGCTGATGTTTTTTTCCAATATTCCGTCGATTAAATCGCATCTGCAAATGCTCTACGATGTTGGTTTAGGCTATGTTCATTTGGGGCAGTCGGCGACCACTCTTTCCGGCGGAGAAGCGCAGAGGATAAAACTGGCGCGGGAATTGGGCAAGAAAATAAACAGCAATACTCTTTATATTCTGGATGAACCTACCATTGGATTGCATTTTGCGGATATTCAAAAATTGCTGGATGTTTTAATACGCCTTGTGGATATGGGCAATACCATGGTCGTAATCGAGCATAATCTGGATGTAATAAAGTGCGCGGATTACGTTATTGACCTTGGGCCGGAAGGTGGTTCCGGCGGCGGTAAAATTATTGCCTCAGGTACAGTCGAAAAAGTGGCATGGGAAGAAGAATCAACAACAGGTCAATTTCTGCGGAAAATTATTTCCGTCTAAGAGCATTTTTTATATTTTCCATTATGTTGTCCCTATAGTAAATGTTGCCCAGGCGGTAAATCATTTTTCGTTCAGACTGCAATTGCCTAAAAAATGAAGATCATTTTGCATAATTATTGCCACGTAACGAATAATACATTGACATGATCAGCCGAACAGTTTATAATTTTCATTAATTATGGGAATGGATGATACAAAGGATTTAGAACTGCCGAAAACTTCAAAACATAGACATTCAATATTAATTATCGATGATGAAGACTCTATCCTCAATGCTTTCAAGCGCATTTTAGCCGATGGAGATTACGAAGTTCATACAGCAAGCAATGGTTTGGAAGGGCTGAATAAACTCCATACAGCTCAAAGACCTTATTCTCTTATTATTTCCGATCAAAGAATGCCGGTGATGAGCGGGGTGCAATTCTTTACTCAGGCCAAAGATATTTTTCCGGACGCCATTCGCATACTTTTGACCGGATATGCCGATACCGACGCTGTAATTGACGCCATCAATAAAGGGGGAGTTCATCTTCATTTTACAAAACCATGGCATGATGAAGAACTGCTGCTTTATATTAAACAATCGTTTTCCAAAGTGGAAATATTGCAGGAAAATAAACGACTGATCGAATTGATCAAAAATAAAAATGACGAGTTGCTGGAATTAAAAAAAACTCTCGAAAAAAGAACCAGAGATAAAACTGATGATCTGTTAGCTCAAACTGAGAAACTCAAGGAGAGTTACAAAAAATCGCAAATAATTTTAGATGGCATAGTTAAGACGTTGTCGAAGATCGTAGAAACAAGAGATCCTTATACCTCTGGACATGAGGAACAAGTAGCTAAGATTGCCTGCAAAATTGCAAAAGAAATGAAATTGTCTGAAGAGCAAATTGCGGCCATTCATGTTGCGGCCACTCTTCATGATATCGGGAAGATATCCGTACCTTCAGAAATATTGACCAAACCCGGCCGTTTAAGTGATCTGGAAAGGGAGATAATCAAGACGCATTGTAAAGTTGCCAGAGATATTATTATAAATATTGAATTCCCTTATCCGGTGGCGGAAATTATTTTCCAACACCATGAAAGGATGGACGGTTCAGGTTATCCACGGGGGTTAAAGGGAGATAAGATTGCAATAGAAGCGCGCATTATAGGGGCTGCGGATGTTATTGATGCCATGGCTTCCTATCGGCCTTACCGGCCGGCGCTGGGAGTTGACGCGGCTATTGAGGAAATAGTCAAATTCAAGGGAATAACATATGACCCGGCAGTCGTAGATGCCTGCTTAAAAATTTATAAAAATACCGGTAAAAATAAACTCCATTGAATAAAGAATAATCAGCCATTGAAAAATAGCGATTATTGATTCTTACAATTATCCGTACATTTTACGTATAATTTTTTTGATTATTGTGAAACTCCAATTTAANNGTGGGACTATTGTAATGAGACCCAAGCTTCAGAAACCAAGTGCATAACCTAAAGGTCATCTACGACTGAAGCTTGCAGGTCGAATTATCCCGCAGCTTGCTTTGGGGTTCATACCCGTGATTTCCGTTCCCCAAAAATTGCCCTGCCGATGCGGACAATCGTTGCGCCTTCTTCGATAGCGACCTCGAAGTCATCGGTCATCCCCATGGAAAGTTCTTCCATCAGAATTCCGGTAATTCCTGCACGGATAATATCGTCGCGAAGATTTCTCAGGCTGGTAAAATATAGACGGGAATTTTCGGGATTGGCGGAATAAGGCGCCATCGTCATCAGTCCTCGCACGGAAAGATTTTCTAACATAGAGACGTCCTTAACCAAGGAAATAGTTGTGGCCGCCGGTATCCCGTTTTTTGTTTTTTCGCCGCTTACATTTACTTCAATCAGGATATTCATCTTATGGCCGGTCAGACGTGCCCTTTTGTCCAGTTCCCGGGCCAGATCCATGCGGTCAACGGAATGAATGTAGTTGAAGAGATTGACGGCATATTTCGCTTTGTTGGTTTGGAGATGTCCAATCATATGCCACTGGGCACGCGGCCCTATAACGGCAACTTTTTCTTTTGCTTCCTGTACATAATTTTCTCCGAACATGGTGATGCCCGCGTCAATTGCTTCGCCGAGGCATACGGGGGGAACAGTTTTAGTTACCGCTAAAAGTTTAATGGAATCAGGAGCGCGTTGAGACTTTGCGGCAGCGGCAGCTATCCTTTGTTTAATAGTATTTATATTGGCGGTAATATCCACTTCCATAAAATTTACCGAAAATTGATCGTTTCAAATTTATTTAACGCTTCCAAAACTTCGCAAAGTGGCAGCCCGATCACGTTTGTATAAGAGCCGCGAATTGATTGGATGAAGTAGGCGCCTTTTCCCTGTACAGCGTATCCACCAGCCTTGTCGTATGGTTCATCACAGGCAACATACCATTCCATCTCCGTGGGGCTGATCATTTTAAAGCGCACGGCGGATTGAATGACTTTCGTTTGGTAAACTTTAGCGGCCACATGGGCAATAGTAAAACCGGTAAAAACTTTATGTTCACGTCCGCTGAGCTTCTGGAGCATCTTTCGCGCCTGGGTTTTGTTTTTTGGTTTTCCTAAAATAAGGCCGTCAATGACGACAATTGTATCGGCGCCAAGCACCCACGCCTCAGGATATTTTCTGGCGATAACCATCGCCTTATCACCAGAGAGCCTTTTGACATGCTGCCGCGGACTTTCTCCTGCAAGATAATTTTCATTAACGTGAGCAGGTATTATTTTGAACTTCAATCCCACCGATCGCAGTAGTTCCTGGCGTCGCGGCGAAGCGGACGCTAAAATAAGTGAGGCTGATAATGAAACCGTCATGAAAACCTTCTCTATTGCTGTAAGTGCGACAACTGTATCACAAATAAAAGAAAACCTGTCAATTGCAAATTATGGTTGAATATTAAAATGAATTAAGGCTATAATATAACCATAAAGATCAAGAGAGGTGAAAGATGAAAAAAATATTAAGTGTTTTTTTAACTCTCATTTTGTTAGTTTCTTTTTTTGGCGTTGCTTTGGCTAAAGAAAGAATGGTGCAATTAACCGTACCCGGCTGTGCCGCTTGAAACTCCAATGCCAGGATAGGTTCTATCCTGAAAAAAGTTGATGGCATTAAAAAACACGAAAATAAGGGGCATGATCTGTTGATAGTTACCTTTGATGATGAAAAAACTACCCTCAATATTATTATCAATGAGCTTAAAAAGGGGAGATTTGTTGTCAAGGGTGAGCCGGTATATTTGAAATAATACCAGGACTCCTTATACCAATTGAAGCTCTCCGCGATAAACCACGGAGAACCTTCGATTCTTAAGGAATAATATCATTTAGTACTCTCTCGCATTCCCCACAGCTTGCTGTGGGGAATGCGCTTGCTGCCGAATTCTAAATCAAAGAGCTATCTTTGTTGACATGGTATTACAGGTATTTCTTTAAATGTTTTTCTTCCAGAGCCTCGACTATTTTTTTTACATCCTGGGAGCAACCTTTTTTACAAATAAGCAAAGCGTCTTTTGTTTCAACTACTATTAAATCTTTTATTCCGACAAGAGCGACGAGCTTTTGCGGACTGTAAACCAGAGATCCTTCCGTATCTTCAAAAATTGCATTACCACCTCCGGTCAGGACATTGCCTTTATTATCTTTGGATGATATTTCCCAAAGGGCATCCCAGCTTCCGACATCGTTCCAGCCGAAATCTCCCTGGAGCATGAAAACATTATCTGCTTTTTCCATGACACCGTAATCAATAGAAATGGATGCCAACCTTTTGTAAACACGAGGCACGATTGCCGCTTCGTCAGGCGTACCGAGCGCCTCATTAATTTTCATCAGTCCTGCGTATAAGTCCGGCAGCCAGCGGCTAATTTCTTTTAATATAGTCGAGGCTTTCCAGACAAACATACCGCTGTTCCAATAAAAATTACCGTTTTGAATAAAGGCTTGCGCCTGCTGGAAATCAGGTTTTTCACGGATGGATTTTACGCGAAAAACTTCTTCATTGGCTATGTGTTGAAAAGAATCTGCCTGCTCGATGTAGCCAAATCCTGTTTGAACGCTGGAAGGTTTAATGCCGATTGTTACCAATCCATCTTCCTGCGCGGCAATTTTTGCTGCCGCATCAATGACATCGATAAACTTACGCGAATCGGCAATGGCGTGATCTGAAGGCAAGACGACCATAATATCATCGGGAACTATTCTCCGGATATGCAACGCGGCAAGCCCAATGCAGGCAGCCGTGTTTTTCCCTTCCGGTTCAATAATAATGTTCTTGGATGGAATTTCAGGGAGCTGCTTAATCAAAGTGCGGGCATGTTTTTTCCCCGTAATCACCAAAATATTATTGGGACTAATCAGCGGTTTGATCCGGTCAACAGTTTCCTGAATTATCGTTTTCGCACTGGTTATATCCAATAAATGTTTAGGTTTTTTCTCTCTACTGCGGGGCCAGAATCTTGTGCCCCTTCCACCAGCCATTATAACTGCATACATTTTTTAACTCCTCTGAATTTTCGGGATTCGAATACGCATAGTAAACACTTATAGTATAATGTGTCTTGCAATTTCAAGCTGGAAAAGATATTTTAAAAATAATGTCAACAATGATATATCCAGAAATAACCCTTAAAAAGGGGCGGGAAGCCGCTCTGTTGCGCGGCCATCCATGGGTTTTCTCCGGCGCAATTGCCGCGATTAAAGGAAACCCCGGCGCCGGTGATATTGTTTTAGCCAAAGATTCAGCAGGTAAACAGCTGGCCTTAGGATTTTTTAACCCATTAACAGATATAGCTTTTCGTGTTTTAACGAGAAAATGTGAAGAAAATATTTCTCAATATTTTTGGCAGGCTCGTCTGCATGCCGCATACAAATTGCGGCAAAAGATTATTGGCGAGCAAACAAACGCTTATCGTCTGATAAATGCCGAAGGAGATGGTTTCCCCGGACTGATTGTTGATGTCTATAATACAACGCTGGTTTTTTCCATTGCTACCGCAGGAATGGAAAAACAAAAAAATCATATTTTAAATGCTCTTATTTCCCAATTAAAACCAACATTGATTTATGAACAAAGCGAGAGCCGGTCACGTACGTTAGAAGGGCTGGAAAATAGAAATGGTATCGTGTTCGGTGAAAATAAAAGCGGCGTTGTAGAGATAATGGAAAATGGTCTGAAATTTGAAGTGGATGTTATCGCCGGCCAAAAAACAGGATTCTTCCTTGATCAGCGGATAAACAGGGAAAAGATAGGAGCGTTGAGTCGCGATGCCCAGGTATTGAATTGCTTTTCCTACACGGCGGCTTTTTCTGTTTATTGCGCTGAAGGCGGAGCCAAACGGGTCGTTTCTTTGGATATATCCAAGCCTGCCTGTATCGCCGCCAGAAAGAATTTACATCTCAACTGGTTTCCAACTGAAAACCATCCAGTTATAGAAGCTGATGTTTTTACTTATTTGCGCAATATGCAGGAAAACTTCAGCATGATAATTCTTGATCCTCCGGCATTTGCCAAAAATAAAAGAGATGTAGCTAAAGCCACGCGAGGATATAAGGAAATTAATTTACAGGCGATCAAACATCTTACGACGGGTGGTGTGTTAGCTACTTTTTCCTGCTCCAATTTTATTGAGGAAGATCTTTTTTATAGAATTGTTTTAGCCGCAGCGCGTGATGCCGGCGCTGATTTACAGCTTTTAGCGAGATTAGAAGCAGGGCCGGATCACCCTGTTTTGGTGGGACATCCTGAAGGCCGCTATCTTAAAGGGTTACTGCTGGTCAAGAAAAGTTAATCGGATGATGTTGATGATTAATTTTTCGCTAAGTTGCCGATTATCTTATCATGGATAAGCCGGGAAGCCATGTTGTTGCCCACTACTCCGACAAATACGGAAACAGAGGTTAAATCCTTATCTACATATTCCACCGAGATAACAACTTTTTCATCCTGGATGACGGCTTTGATAGTACCCGTGGAAATTTTACGTTCTTTCTGAATACCCGTCGCCTTTAATTCAGTTACTGATTTTTCACAGGCCATCCAGACTAAATCAATATCGGCTTTGTAGTTACTGGTAAGGTTGCCATCTTGGTAAACAAATCGTCCGGAACTTATACCGGCAACTTTACCATTCATATTTATCGCGGCATTGCATCCGGTCAGAAGCAGTAAAAATAAAAATATTAAAAATAGTGTTTTATATCTCATATATTTATCCTATATATAGTTTACCTTATAGGATAGGACGCATAATCTGTCAATATGATTCATCGTTCATGGGCAGTTATTTATCGTAACACGTCCATTTTTCTTACGGCCTTCGTCAGTATCATTATCATCTACAGGCTGAGTGGAGCCGACTCCCTGCACAATCAGGCGCTGCCCATCAATGTTAAATTTATCCACCAGATAATTCTTCACGCTTGTGGCACGCCTCTTCGATAGGACAAGATTGTTTTGCTTCGTGCCAATATTATTGGTATGCCCGATTATTGTGAGTTTGGATTCCGGATTCTTAATCAAATATTTAACTATTGCCTGCATTTCATCATTGTAATTATCACCAATGGCCACTGAGCCGGGACCAAATTCGATGTTGATATTTATACAATCGGTGAGGGGCTGCTTTTTAACCGCGGAAATCTTGGGAGGTGGGGGCGGTTTTATGGCGGAAATTCTGGGAGGGGCGGGCGGCTTTATGGCGGAAATCTTCAAATCCTGCTTCTGCGTTACTTCTCTTACGGATTCAGCCAAGGCAATATCAGAAGGGGCATCGCTGAAATACATCTCGCCAATCAAACTATCGACCGGACTTTTTGTATGCTGGGAATTAATATGAATTTGCAGACCGGTGGTTAATCCCTGTGGCTTGCCGCCTTTAATATCGCCGAAGAGCTTTTTGTAATCTTTATATAGATTGCGCCGTTCCGTGTACCACTGACCGGTTTGATCCGTTTTATTTCTTAAGACAATGTATCTTAATTTGCTGCCGCCAATCTGCGGGCTTCTGCCTGTCCAGCCTTTTGGAGCTTCGCTGTCCCAAATATAGCCGATTACAGGCGTATTGGTTATTGTCGGGAATCCGGTTGCTTTGAATGCCACGTAAACTTGCAAGGCTTGATCATCAGTAGATGTTTTGCGGACGTCTCCACCCCTGGGCAGTTTGTTTACTTTCCAGCGCCAGCATAATATGGGGAATTTTTTAACGTCCACTCTGAATTCTTTGCGTACACCAAAAGATGAATCACCCGAAGAAATTAGATTGAGGTAAAATACATTGTCCTCTTTTTTTATTCTCATGGAAGGCTTTCCGTTTTTTTTATCCAGGCTCCAACCCTCAGGAATTCCTGCTGGCATTGCAGATGATGTAAATTTAGTCACGGGAATTATTCCGGGATTTGCCCCGGAATTGGCTACATATAAAAAAGACAAGGCTATACAGAGTAGAAAAGCGGGAAAATTTTTCATTTAATATATTTACCATTCATTTTTTTTGCGCGGAGTTCCATTATCTCGGTTCGGGTAAGGATACTTTCGATATTATCAACATGCTGGAGGATATTTTCCCGGCCGCCTTCTTCGCGGTCAATAAGAGTGATAACCATCTCGACGCTAAGCCCTTCTTTGCGGGCTTGTTCGATAGCGGTGATGGTGGAACCGCCAGTTGTAATAACATCGTCGATAATGACGACCTTTTCGCCCGACCCAACATTACCTTCAATAGCGCTTTTAGTGCCGTGATCTTTAATGTCTTTTCGAACAATAAAAGATTTTATCGGTTTGCCTTTTTGATACGATATGACGGAAAGCGCGTTTGCTATCGGATCAGCCCCCAAGGTGAGTCCTCCTGCCGCGGTAATGTCACTATCTTTGAGCATGTCAAAAATAATCGCACCGATAAGATTCATGCCTTCGGGATCAAGCGTAGTTGGTTTACAATTGAAGTAAAAGTTGCTTTTCCTTCCGGATGCGAGTGTAAAAGGTTGATTTTCGCTATATTTGAAAGACCGCGCGAGAATTATTTCGCCCAGCCTTTCCTTCATTTTGTCAATAGTCATTCTTTTTTCCTCCGGTGGATTAAACTTTGGCTTATGATTGGGAATTATCATTATGCAGAATAAATTTGATAGGTAATTCCACCCAAACTGTAAAGGGGTTGCCTGATTTTTTTGCGGGTTCGAATTTCCAGGGTTTTACCGCTTCAATTGCCGATTGATCTAAGATGGCGTACCCGGATGATTTCCGGATTTTCATATTTCCTACACGGCCGTCCGGCAAAATTTCCGCGAATACCAGAACAATACCCTCATAACCGCGAACGCGAGCTATTTCCGGATAGGAAGGCGGTGCGTTTTCTTTATATAAAGGGTAAGCAATTACAGTATTCAAATTAGATTTATCGCCTGCGGTTTGGTTTGCGCTATGGCCGGTTATATTATTAGTCTGTTCTTCAGCGCCTGTGCCGGATACATCGTATTTTGCCAATGTAATGATGTTGGTCATTTCCTTTGCTGCAAATATTTGCGCAGTCTCCGGTTTGGAATCCGGCTTTTTAGTATTTGCCGGTTTTTTAGTTACTTTGTCCACGGCAGGTGATTGTTGTTTAAGGCGGCTCTTTTGAATGGCAACGCCTTTATTTTTGCTTTTAGAATCCAGAGAGGCCCAAACCAAATTTATTCCGTTTAACTTTGGAGGGGAGATTAAGTTGCCGGATAAACCGAAGACTAAAAGCACTGCCACAGCGAAGTGAATCAGCAGGGAAAAGCAAATAGCGGGTATTATATTATTTTTTTTCTTTTCCGGTTTTATAGATTTCATTTGGTAAAAAGCTTTTATCTTTTAATTAATTTTTCCACCACTTTAACGGCTTCCACGCCGTCTTTGGCAAAAGACGCGCCGATAGACTTTGCGTAGGCTTCGGTAACCACAGCGCCGCCGATCATAAAAGGCTTTTGAAATCCCTTTTCCCGCGCCAGCGTTATCACATCTTTCATATTTACCATCGTTGTGGTCATCAACGCGGAAAGGGCGATTACATCAGGATTTTGCTTTTTTGCGGCTGTGATTATCGTTTCCGCGTCGACGTCTTTACCCAGATCAATAACATTGTAACCATAATTTCTCAAAAGCAAGGCGACGATATTTTTCCCGATGTCGTGAATATCACCCTTTACTGTTGCCAGTATTATTTTGCCTTTGTTTCCGGCAGCATCTTTCTTTAAAAGCGGATCCAGATAACTGAGCGCCTTTTTCATTGCTTCCGCGGCGGCCATGAGCTGAGGTAAAAAGTAAATTTTCTTTTCGTATAAATCGCCCACACGAACGATAGAGGGAATCATAATTTTATCCACCAACTCCGGGGCTGAGTTTCCGGCGGAAAGCGCAGTTTCTATTAAAGATATAATATTTTCCCGGTCACCTTCCATTATCGCGCTAGAAATTTTTTCCTGTGGCGTAAGAATTTTTGTTGCGGCAGGGCCGGAATTAACATTGGCCTGAGCGGAAAAATGTTCAATAAAACTCAAGGCGTCTTTGTCCCTGGCGATGAGAACATCTCCCGCTTTTTTCACATTCATCAATTCAACGCTCGCAGGATTGGCAATCGCCATCGTCAGGCCGCAATATTGCGCCATCGCCAGAAAGGCCGCGTTAAGCCAGGGGCGTCCGGGCATACCGAAAGATACGTTAGAGAGTCCGAGAATGGTTTTGCTTTTAAAGGTTTGTGCGCACCAATAGAGTGTCTTCAATGTTTCCTGAGCGGCAGGGGGGTTGGAGGCCACGGCCATAACCAGACAATCCACAATAAAATCATCTTTGGTGAAGCCGAACTTTTTTGCTTCCTGAAAAATATTTTTGACAATAACTTGGCGCTTTTGGACTGTTTGCGGTAATTCGCCGTCGGTCAGAGGCAGGAGAATGAACATGGCGCCATACTTGGCGGCCAAAGGCAAAAGCCTGGCCATTTTTTCTTTTTCGCCGGAGATGGAATTAATCAGCATTCGGCCCGGATAAATCCGCAACGCGGCTTCAATTGTTTCTATTCTGGAAGAATCTACAACCAGTGGCAGTTTGGAGGCTGTGGTTAAAAGACCGATCACCGCTTTAATTGTTTTTACTTCATCGATGCCGGGTTGGCCGACATTAATATCCAGTAAATTCGCGCCTTGCTTTTCCTGCTCCTGCGCCATTTGGCGAATGATGGACATTTTCCCTTCGATAAGTTCCTGCTGCAAGGCTTTTTTACCAGTGGGGTTGATTCTTTCGCCGACTATGAAAAGAGGCTGATTTTCAGCGAAGTGCAGGAATCCGCGCGCCGAACTCAACGCGCTGATTGATTTTCTCACAGGCAATATCGGTTTGCTGCCCGCTGTTGCACGGGCAAGTTTCTGAATGTGCGCCGGTGTTGTTCCGCAGCAGCCGCCCAGCATATTGGCTCCGGCTTTGGCAAGTTTACGTCCGAAAGAAGCAAACGTTTTCGCGTCCATTTCAAAGATTGTTTTTCCACCTTCAAGGCGGGGGACTCCGGCATTGGGTTTAGCGACCAGCGGCACGGTAGCGTATGGTTTCATGGCCGTGATAAATTCCACCATTTTTTCGGGACCGGTTGAACAATTACAGCCCACAGCATTTGCGCCAAGGCTCTGCAGAGTAATGAGCGCCGTTACCGGATCTGTGCCGTTAAGCGTATGGCCGTCTTTTTCATACGTCATGGAAACAATGGTAAAAATATCTTTAATTTCTTTGACGGCAAGCAGCGCCGCGCGCGCTTCCTGAATATCAATCATGGTTTCGATGACAATCAGATCGCAGCCGCCGTCAATTAAGCCGCGCACTTGATCTTTAAAAGCATCCACGGCTTCTTCAAAGGCAAGGGGGCCGAATGGTTCGATAAATAAACCGGTCGGGCCGATGTCGCCGGCAACCAGCGCTTTTTTGCCGACTGCGAGTAGCGCCGCGCGCGCCAGATCATAATTTATTTGATAAGAATTTTCCTTAACGCCGTATTGTTTCAGTTTGAAGCGATTGGCGCCGAAAGTGCAGGTATAAACTATTTGCGCGCCAGCTTTTTGATAAGATGCATACAAGCCCTGGATAATTTGCGGATTGTCCAGGCACCATTTTTCCGGGCAAACGCCGCCGGGCAATCCTTTTTTTTGCAGTTCCGTACCGAAGGCGCCGTCCAAAATAATGATATTTTTCGTCAAGAGGCTTTTTATTTTGCCAATTTCAGCCACAAGATTCTCCCTGAAATTAAATTGTTATTTTACGGCGTCCTTATACCACCTTTGAAGCAAGAAGTGTGATTTTTTTTGGGGGAAAACAGGTTCATCCGGTTCTTGCATATTTTATGATTTGATAAGATATTATAACCAGAGTCTGAATAACTGTTTCACCTAATACTATTCAGTCTTGCGCAGTTGTAAGAATTGAAAATTACCATTTGCAATCAGTTTTAGCGAAACCTTACTGAATCAGCGGCAGAGTCCCTTGCCTTTAGCATCTTCTAACAATTGGCAGTTCCCTAATTCACACGCTTTTTGCGCGTCAGAACAGCCAAGCGAGTTGTTGCCCTGAATAAAATAAGCATTCCCCCTGTTGCTGTAGGCATGAGCATAATCCGGTTTCAGGCGGATGGCCTCGTTGTAGTCTGTGATGGCTTGCTGGTGCTGGCCAAGGTCACCATAAGCATTCCCCCTGTTGTTGTAGGCCTCGGCTAAATACGGTTTCAGTTTAATTGCTTCGTTCAGATATTCAATAGCCTTTTGGGGGTCGGTACATTTTCCGCTGGAGCACAGGGCAAATGCATTATGGAGCAAATTATTAGCCGAGCCAGGTGCCGGGGCAGGTTCCGGTGCCGGGGCAGGTTCCGGTGCCGGGGCAGATTCCGGTGTTGGGGCAACAGGAGCCTCAACCTTCGGGGGTTCAATGGCGGTTACTTGTTTCGCGCTTTTGTTGAAGTTTGCCATTTGTGAAATTGTGAACAGAAGGCCAGCTATGATAATAATTGATATGATATGTGTCTTATACTCGTTCAATATTCCCCTTGGCTTTGTTTGCCAATCAATAGATTCTGTGCCACTTTGTCCCTTTTTAGGAGGTTTGACAACAGTCCCTTGCTGAGGCGGCGATAAGTTGTCAAGCCGTTCACCACAGTGACGACATTTAGTAACTCTATCCGGAATCCGTTGCTGACAATAAGGACATTTTTTCATAATCTTATCTCCCTAAAGTATTGCCTAACAATTAAAATCCAAACTTCACTTTTTCTGATGGATTGAATATCAGCATAGCACTATTAATTTTTTTTTAAAGAGGAAATTCCACCATCTCATTGATAACGGATTGAAGTCCTGCATGGTTATCAATGTTGACGATTTGTTGACTAGAGGAAGAAGTGCTTGTTGAGTTCACCTGCACAAATGACTTTGAAAAGTCTTGACGTTGTGAATTACTATTTGAAAGGTGTAACGTCCGAGGTCAACGACCGGGAGAATCACTAATTTTTCAAAGTAAAAAACAAAGCGACAACACCCACAAATGAGAGAAACCAAGGGTTTTGCGTAGCATTGAGACCTGCTTGTACTGGACCAACACATGATGATGCCTGATATCCCAGATATATTAATATGCATAAATTAAGTATCACCCCTAGTATTGTCAGCATATAATTCTCCTTTTTTGTTTGTACAACAATTAATATAAAAGGTTCTCTTTTTCCGATGAGGTGAATATTATAATACCACTATTTATTTTTTTTAAAAGAGGAAAATCTGCATTTTCATTTATTACGGATTGAAATGTTGCATACTTGACAAGCATAATGGTTTATTTCTTTCAAGAAGAAGTCAGCATCACTCTCGACAATATTTTTTATCAATTATCCACCCTTTTCTTTAATTCCATTTCCACCTTAAAAAAAGGCAATTTCTTAGGCGTCACTAAGATTTGCCAAGGGTTGCGCGGAGTGGCGAATCTTTTTGAATATTATCCGCAAATGCCGCTGATAGCGGTAACTGATTTTTCCGGAAGTAGGATAAAGCTGGAAGTAATCGTTACGTCAATTTTTCCCATTTGCAGTATATCATAAATTGCTCTCTGATTTTCCAGATTAAAATCGGCATAACCGGCCGAAAAGCGCCTCGACAAAATATTTTTTCCTTGAAGTTATTAATTCTTTTTTATCTTACCTTGAAGCATTTTTAAACAAAGGAAAATCCCTCTCGTTTCATGCCCGAAGACGGGTACGGGTGATGATCTCCGCCTTCGCCGAATCGGGAAGGTCGTCGAAGTATGCGCAGTATCCGGCCACGCGCACGAGGAGCCCAGGATACTTGCCCGGATTTCTTCGCGCGTCCTCCATCATTTCCGGATCCAGAACGTTGAGCTGCATCTCCATGCCCCCCTGGGAGAAGAAGCCCTTCACGAGCGATGAGAGGATGTTCACCCCCTTTTCTCCGGCGACGGTTTCGGGATCGAAACGGAGGTTGAGGGCGTAGCCGTTCATGGCGAGCCGGGAATCCACCTTAGCAACTGAATTGAGCAGCGCCGTGGGTCCCAGGCGGTCTTTGCCGTTGGACGGTCCCAAACTGGGTGCCAGGGGTTCCCCGGCTACTCTCCCGCTGGGGAGAGCCGGCGTTCGTTTCCCAAAGGCTACATGGCACGTTACCGAGTAGAATCCGGGGACGTAGGCCCCGCCGCGGATGTTTTTGTGCTTGCCCAGGGCGTCGTGGTAAATTTTTGCCGTGAGATTCGCGTAGCCGTCGGGCAGAGGGTTGTCGTTTCCGAACTTTGACGCCTTTTGCAATTCCGCCTTCAGTACGGGCACATTATCGAAATTCGTAAAGAGCGCATTGAGCACATCCGCCATTTTGTACCTTTTCTGCCGGAAGACAACCTCGTCAAGAGCGGCCAGAGAGTCGGCCACGTCGGCCACCCCCACACCTTGTACGCCACTAGAGTTGTATAGTGCTCCGCCGGCGGTTACGTCTTTCCCTGCTTCGATACAACCATCCACCAGCATGGAGGAGAACGGCGTGGGGTGATAATCGCGGTTTCCCTTTTCCATCATCTGGAGGTCGCCGATCATTCGGGCGACCATGAAATCAACCTGAGCCCGGAAGGCCTCGATTACCTGTTCAATATTTGTGAAAGACCTGGGATCGGCCGTGACTGCTCCCAGGCGCCACAGTTTCCCGAACCTTTTACCTCGATTCAGCGCCAGTTCCAGGCAGAGCGGCAGGTTGAAAAGTCCCGCGTCGGTGGAAAAGAAGCTTTTCCCCGGCAGGGATAATTCCACACAGCCGACGGTAGCGTAGTTTCTCGCCTCTTCCAGGGGATAACCATGGGAGGTGAGGGCACCGATAGAGGCCTCGTCGTTGAAAAGTGCCGGG
Organism: Syntrophaceae bacterium; assembly: GCA_003141615.1. Lineage (GTDB taxonomy): Bacteria > Desulfobacterota > Syntrophia > Syntrophales > Smithellaceae > Smithella. The sequence goes on along the minus strand of PLMV01000153.1, from coordinate 30,573 downwards.
ACGCCGTTTCCCTGCCTGGCCACGTCGACGACCCGCCGCAGGTAGGGCTGAGGGCAATCCTTGTGAATCCGCGCCTGGTAGTTGGGATCCCGGAGGCCGGACTGTTCCATCGCGTCCAGAAAGAGGTAGGTCAGATCATTTACAGCATCATTTCCATCCCGGTCGATACCGCCCACGATGGCAGCCTGAACGACGAGATAGCCGCCATGATACTGGCTGGTGCGCTCGGAGAGAAGAAAGACATGTTCCACCGCCTTGGCGGAGAAAAGAAGGAGCAGTTCCCTTGCCTTGTCGGGTGTTATCCTGCCCGCTTCCAGGTCGGCTTTGTAGTAGGGATAGAGGTATTGGTCCACCCTGCCGAAGGAGATGGCGGAGTTCAGCCCTTCCATATTCGCTGCCATGTGGGTGAACCACAGCGACTGGAGTGCCTCCTGGAAGGTCGCGGCCGGTTGTCTGGGCACCTTGAGGCAGATACGGGCGATCTCTTTTAGCTCTGCTGCGCGCCCTGGGTCTTTCTCCTGCGCGGCTGATCTTTCCGCCTCACCGGCGAAGCGGCCGGCTAAGATCAAAAGCGCCTCACAGGCGATTCGGGAGGCGGCATGGAAATCGCCATTTTTGCTTTCCATCTCCTTTAAGTAACCTTCGACGCCTAACTTGATCATCTTTTCGTAGTTGGGCAGGAAGTGCCCGATGCCGCCCGCCTCGTTGACAAGGTAATAGGTGGCGTTGAGTTGTTCAGTCAAATAGCGCAACAATTTGAGAAAATGCGGAAAAAAGGCCTTGATAGCCATGTTGCGTGTGAGCCAATAGGGATATATCCTCAAGAGGAGCTTAAGCCGCTCGGACCAGGGCATCTGGAAGGGCGTGGTCTTTCTCTTGTCTATCCAAAGCAGGTCCTCGCTCATGAAGACGCTGGCCAACTCCGGCTGAAGGATGGCTGAGATACGTTCACTACCCATGTTGCCGACGATCAGCTCTCCAGTATGGATCCGCACCGTTTTATGCTCTAAAAGGTGCCGGAGCGCCTTGGCCCGTCGGATAATTACGGAGTCCTTCCTGTCGGCGTGATGTTTGAAATAATCGGTGATGAGATACGCCCGCTCCGGGCAGAGTCGGACCTTGGAGGCGAGGAGTTCCCTTTTGATGCCTTCGAAACGTGCGGAAGGTTTCTTTTCGTCGGTGACGGTTGCTAAAGGCTGTACCTGCATGGTATTCCTCCTTTAAGACGATAGTGGACCAATAAATTTGTGACGCGAACCGGACGTTTAATCTATATCCAACGGCTCCTTGCAGCTCCGGCAGCGCTTAGCGCTGCGAAATTATTAAATTGACAAGACATTGCTTCTGTAGGGTTGAACTATAAGAACCTTGGTCTTGTATGTCAAGGAAATGTTGACCACAAAATGTGAGGTGTGGTGCCGATGACTGTGTGTTCGGCGGCACTAAAATTTGCCAGGGAGATGCCAGAGTGTAGCGGCGAATCTTTTTGAGTGTTATCCGCAAATGCCGCTGATAGCGGTAACTGATTTTTCCGGAAGTAGGATGAAGCTGGAAGTAATCGTTACGCCAATTTTTCCCATTTGCAGGATATCATAAATTGCTCTCTGATTTTCCAGATTAAAATCGGCATAGCCGGCCGAAAAGCGTCGCGGCAAAAGAACTTTTCCTTCGCGGCGGAGATGCTGATTTAAATAATCCATAATCCAATCCAAACCCGCGTCTGTCATTTCACTGGCCGTCGCGTCATAAACAACCGCGGCGGCTAAATCGTCCTGACGAGTTTTTTCTTTAATTGCTTCCATGATGCCGCTGCCTGCCGTTGCGGCCATGAAAACGGTTTCTCTGCAATCGCGCAGGAAAACGGACAACTTTTCACTGGTAAAGGTCAAATCTCCGGCCAGAAATATTTTCTTGCCATCATTATGTTTAATGGCCAGACGCAGTAACGATCCCTTAAGTGAAATAAGAGAGGAAGCTTCATTTATAAAATGGTCAATTTCTTTTTGCTGGCCTGCCGGAATTTGAGTAGTTCTTTTTTTAAAGCCGAGACGCTGGTATATTTTTTCACGAGGAGGATCAATTGATATTTTTTCCAGAAAAACGATAGATCCCATCTTTTACTTCCCCACTAAAGCCGCTTACAACAGGCGTTTCATAAGACGTTCGTTAATTTAGAAGTTTACACAGGTTTTTGGCAACGGCATCGCCCATTTTTTCCGTGCCGATGAGTTTCTTGTCCTGCTGATGAATATCCTGCGTCCGGAAACCTTCTTTTAATGTATCCGCGACGGCTTTTTCGATCAGAGAGGCTTCCTGCGGCATGGATAAAGAATAGCGTAACATCAGAGCCACCGACAGAATTGTGGCCAGCGGATTGGCAATATTTAATCCGGCGATATCCGGGGCCGAACCATGAATAGGTTCATATAAGGCGGTATTTTCCCCCAGACTGGCTGAAGGAAGCATGCCTATGGAACCGGTCAGCATGGCGGCTTCATCGCTTAATATGTCTCCAAATAAATTGGTCGTAACAATTACATCAAACTGCGCCGGATTGCGGATAAGCTGCATAGCGCAGTTATCAACGTACATGTGCTTTAGGGTGACGTCAGGATAATTCCGCCCGACTTCTGTTACCACATTGCGCCAGAGCTCAGTGCTTTCGAGAACATTAGCTTTATCTACTGAAAGGAGATTTTTTTTACGCGTTCGGGCAATTTCAAAGGCGCGAACGGCGATTCTGCTAATTTCATCTTCAGAGTAAACCATAGTGTTAACGCCTGTGCGTTTGCCGTCTTTTCCTTTTGTGACGCCGCGCGGTTTGCCGAAATAAACATCACCGGTCAATTCGCGGACAATCATGAGGTCAATACCATGAACGACATTTTTCTTGAGTGGTGATGCGTCCAGAAGTTCGTCAAAAGCAACAACCGGCCGCAAATTGGCAAAAAGGCCTAATTTTTCCCGCAAGCCCAAAAGCGCTCTTTCCGGCCTTAAACTATAATCGAGCGCCTCCCATTTGGGACCACCCACAGCACCAAGCATGATAGCATCGCTTTGCAGCGCAAGCTCCAGACTTGAATCCGGAAGGGGAACGCCAAAATGATCGTAGGCGCTGCCGCCGACAAGTCCCTCAGCAAGTTGCAGGTTGATATTTTTCTTATTAGCGATCAGTTTTAAAATCTTTAAAGCTTCTTTCATTATTTCCGGCCCTACGCCATCACCGGCAAATACGGCTATTTTAAAATTGTTTTGTTTCATTCTTTCCTCATTTCCTGGCAATATGCTTCATCAAACCGCCATCGGCAATTAATTGTTCCATAAAAGGCGGAATAGGATTAATTGTTAATGTTTTATTGTCCTTAATGGTAGTGATAGTTCCCTTGGCGCTGTCCACCATTATTTTTTCTCCTTCTTTAATCGCATTGCCAAGTTCTCTGGATTCGAAAATGGGTAGTCCCATGTTGAAGGCGTTGCGATAAAAAATGCGGGCGAAACTTTTAGCCACAACGCAGGAAATGCCTGCCGCTTTAATGGCGATAGGCGCGTGTTCGCGCGAAGAGCCGCAGCCNNAAATTTTCTCCTCCCAGAATAATATCACCGGGCTTCATCCGGACAACAAAATTTGGATCAGCATCTTCCATGCAGTGAGCGGCAAGCTCTCGCGGGTCTGATGTCGTTAAATAGCGCGCCGGAATGATCGCGTCGGTATCCACATTATCTCCGAATTTCCAAACTTTACCTTTGAATATCATTGTAAGAAACCCTCTTCCATTTATTAGTGAAACTCCAATTATAATAAGACCCAAGCTTCAGAAACGAAGTGCACGGAAGCTTGCAGGTCGAATTAATGAAACTCAAATATTACAAACACAGAGCAGTAATATTTGTAAGTTGAATTATCCCTTGTGCAAAGCACATTGGGATATCCCGCAAAGCGGAGGGCAGCATGTCCGTGATTTTACAGTTCTTCAGGAGATGCAATTCTCCCTAATACAGCAGAGGCAGCCGCGACTGCGGGGCTGGCCAGATAGACTTCACTTTTGGGATGGCCCATGCGACCGACAAAGTTACGGTTTGTAGTGGCAATTGCTCTTTCACCTTCCGCCAGAATTCCCATGTGCCCGCCTAAACAGGCGCCGCAGGAAGGCGGGCTGATTATGGCATCGGCGTTCATGAAAATCTCAATCAATCCTTCCTTCAATGCTTGCTTGTAAATTGCCGGAGTTGCCGGAACAACAATCAACCTTACATTGGACGCGGCTTTACGTTTTTTCAGAATCTGCGCGGCGATTCTCAAATCTTCAATCCGGCCGTTGGTACAGGAGCCGATAAGCGACTGGTCTATTTTTACCTTGCCCGCTTTGCTTATTCCTTTGACATTGGAAGGCAAATGAGGGAACGCCACCTGCGGCTCAATCCCTCCGGCGTTAATTTCAATGATATCGGAATAGACGGCATCGGCATCGGAAAAATAAAATTTATAATCGCGCTTCGCTCTTTTTTTGATGTATTCTCTGGTAATCGCGTCAGGAGCGAAAATGCCGTTTTTTGCGCCGGCTTCAATGGCCATGTTGGCCATCGAGAGTCTGTCGGCCATCGGCAATTTGCCGATCGTTTCTCCGGTAAATTCCATCGCCTTATATAGAGCTCCGTCAACACCAATGCGGCCTATGATATGCAAAATTAAATCCTTGCCGGAAACCCATTTTTGCAGTTTGCCGTAAATGACGAATTTGATCGATTGCGGCACTTTGAACCAGAGCTCTCCGGTAAGCATGACGGCGGCAAGATCCGTACTGCCCACACCGGTGGCAAATGCGCCCAGTGCGCCGTAAGTGCAAGTATGGCTGTCCGCACCAATGACTAAATCTCCGGGCAGAACAATGCCCTGCTCCGGTAATAAAGCGTGCTCAATGCCCACTTGTCCGCCTTCGTAAAAATGAGTTACTTTCTGTTTCAGCGCAAATTCGCGCACAGCCTTGCATTGCTGGGCGGAATTAATGTCCTTATTCGGTGTGAAATGGTCCAGAACTAAGGCAACTTTGTTTTTGTCGAAGATCTTTTTCCCGCCCGCCTTTTGGAATTCATTAATCGCTATAGGCGCGGTAACATCGTTGCCCAAGGCGATATCCACTCTGGCGTTGATCAATTGACCGGCAGAAATATTCTTCAGGTCGGTATGCGCCATTAAAATTTTTTCCGTAATAGTGTTGCCCACGATTATGCTCCTTTTTGAAAGTGATACCAATTTGCTTCCTTTGGCTAACTTTGTTGGCAGCGTCGTCGGCTTCCTCAACGTATTAATAATACGCCTGCGGAGCCTCCTCCTCGCTGCCGCGTTATCCTTTGAAAGCGAAATGGTATTAGAATTTTCCTTATACTGTTTTTAATGTTTATTCAACTTTAACCTTTTTGGCGTTATCTTTTAAAAACTCCAGACGATTCAGCGCGTTGATATAGGCTTTAGCCGAAGCAACGATAACATCCGGATGCGCGCCGCGGCCCACAACGGAATGATCGTTATATTTGAGCTGAACAGCAACCTCACCTTGTGCGTCACTGCCGCCGGTTATAGCATTGACGACATATTTCATTAACGGATAATTAGTCTTGGTGATGTTGCGAATCGCCGCGAAGGTCGCGTCCACCGGGCCGTTGCCGAATCCCGCTTCACGCACAATATCTTTGCCTACCTGCATTTCCATGGTCGCTGTGGGAATGGCCACATTGCCGCTGACCACATTCAGATAAACCAGATTGTATTTATCCTCTCCCCGGTAAATTTCTTCAGAAAGAATCGCTTCCAGATCTTCATCATAAATGTCTTTTTTGACGTCGGCCAGTTCTTTGACTCTTGCCGCGACCTTGTTTATCTGCTCATCATTCAGCGTATAACCCATTTTTTTCAAATGGTGCGAAATGGCGTTACGGCCGGAGTGCTTACCCAGCACGATATGCGTATCGCTGATGCCGACGGATTGCGGCGTCATAATCTCATAAGTGATTTTCTCCTTAATCAAACCGTCCTGATGAATGCCGGATTCATGCGCGAAAGCGTTTGCTCCCACGATGGCTTTATTCGGCTGCACCGATATGCCGGTAATCTGTGTTAACAGGCGCGATGTCTTGTAAATCTGGTCGGTATTGATTTTTGTATACAGACCATAAAGGTCTTTGCGCGTTTGCAGGGCCATGACGATTTCTTCCATCGCCGTGTTGCCCGCCCGCTCTCCGATGCCGTTGATCGTGCATTCCACCTGGCGCGCCCCCTGCCTTATCCCGGCCAGTGAATTGGCTACAGCTAGGCCTAAATCATTGTGACAATGGGTGGCTATAATCGTGTCACCCATGTTCTTTATATTGGCGAACAGATAGGCGATCAAATTACCGAATTCTTCCGGAATGGTATAGCCGACCGTATCGGGGATGTTGATGGTACAGGCTCCGGCGTCAATAACCGCCGATACCATTTCCACTAGATATTCTTTGTCCGAGCGTGTGGCGTCCATCGGTGAAAATTCGACATTTTCCGTGTAAGAGCGCGCCAGCTTGACGGCAGCGACAGCCTCTTTGAGTACCTGCTCGCGGCTCTTTTTGAGTTGATACTTCAAATGAATATCCGACGAAGAGATAAAAGTATGGATGCGGGGATAAGCAGCGCCTTTTATTGCCTGCCAGGCACGGTCGATATCGACTTTATTGGCGCGGGCCAGGCCAGCCACCTGAGATTTCTTGATCTCCCTGGCGATTTGGCGTACTGCGTCAAAATCGCCCTCGGAGGCGATGGGAAATCCCGCCTCGATTATATCAACGCCTAGTTTTTCGAGCTGCCGGGCGAGAATCAATTTTTCTTCCGTGTTCATGCTGCAGCCCGGTGATTGCTCGCCATCTCTTAATGTTGTATCAAAAATATAAACGCGATTTTTATCCTTCTTCATAGTTCATTCTCCTCTCAATGAGACTCAAAGATTACAAGCGTAGCGCGGTAATATTTGTTAGTCGAATTGATCCCGTGGCCAAAGGCCATCGGGAAATGTACCTTAATTTTAAACCTAACTCAGATATTGCAAACACAGTGTAGCAATATCTGTTAGCTGAATTATCCCGTAGCCAAAGGCTATCGGGATATGTCTTTGCATTTTTAACCTCACTCGAATATTACAAGCGTAGTGCAACAATATCTGCTGGTTGAATTGATCCCGTAGCCAAAGGCTATCGGGATATGTACCTTAATCTTAAACTTTACTCAAATATTGCAAGCGGCGTTTCACAGACCCCGCAAACGCGAGGTTGTTCGGCTTATCAATTTTGCGGCACTTCGCTTGCACAATTGGAGCCTCACAAAAAAAGGCCGTGGATTTTTCCGCCCACGGCCTTTTAGGTAATCAGTTATTTTTAAAGTGCTAATGACAACCTAAAAACGATGGGCAAGTGGCCTTAAGCAAAAGGCGCAACAGGGCGAGACCCAGAAGCAAGGGTAGAATGGTGATTGCTAAATTCTGATTTCTCGCTATGTCCGACATCGTTTTTATATAGCCTTCATTTAAAAAGTTATAATATTCTAATGTAAAAATTAATTATTGTCAAAATATTTTTTCAATTCGGCAAAAAATCGTCACATCTGCCCAGATTGATGGTCATCGTGTTAATTCGCGCCACCTCGAGTAACCTTCAGGTTATCAGGTCATTCGCCGGGTGAACTCCAGTCGGTGATCGTTATGTTAGCGTAGTTCGTCATCAATCCAGGTCAGATATTCCTTGCTGCCTTTAACAATCGGCACCGCAATAATCTCCGGTGTTTCATAAAGATGCTGGCTTTTAATTGCGGCTTCCACTTTATTGAAAAGATCATCTTGTGTTTTGATCAGGCAGAGCCACTCCTGGGTATTTTCCACTTTGCCCTTCCAACGATAAATGCTGGTGATCGGGCCGGTAATTTGCACACACGCGGCCAGATTTGTCTCCACCAGATATTGAGCAATTTTTTCTGCCTGCTCTTTGGTTGCCGTGGTTGTCGTTACTTGAATATAAGATTTCATAAAATCACCAATTGATATTCTAGTAAAAACTTAAAAATTAGCATTTATTTTAACGACCTCGCAAAATACCCTAAAGGGCACGCGAGCTCCAGAGGCAAGGCGCGCAAAACCCGAGGAGTGAGTCGTACTGTTTAGCGTACGTCGCAACGACGAGGGATGCAGTGCAACGCAGCATATGGGCTTTTTCCGAGATTGTCGCTATTTTTTAACGCATTCATACATCATTATAGCTGCCGCTTGCGGCAAACTCAAGGAATCAGCTTTGCCGCTTCCTGGAATGCTCCATTGTTCATCAGCCATTCGCGAAAGGGCTTCCGGTAGCCCGTGGCTTTCATTGCCCAAAAGCAGGGCAGCTTTTTTCTGCACGGCGTGAGGAAGTTTTCCCTTGCGTACATGAGAGCCGATGAGAAAAAAGCTTTTTTTAATTTCCGGCAACGCAGAGGATAAATCAATGTCGGGTACAATTGTCAAATGGAAAATACTTCCCATGGAAGCGCGCACGGCTTTAGGATTGGTGTAATCCGCCGAGTTGGTGCTTAAAATTATTCCGTCAAAGCCAAACCATCGTGCGCTGCGCGTGAGTGCTCCGAGATTACGCGGATTGTTTACTTCATGCAAAATCAAAATGTTACCGGAAGTATTAGCGAGCCATGAAGAAAAATCCGGCGCCTGTTTCATGCCGGCTACGGCCATGATTCCTTCAGGTTCTCTGTCCTGTCCGATTTTTTGCCACTGGAAACGAGTAAGCTGATAAACGGGTATATCTTTGGCGGCAGGAAGCGCGAGCCCCTCCCAGTATTTTATTTTTTCTGGCATGATAAGCAATGCTTTAATCTGCCAGTCGCTTGCCAGAAGTTCTTCGACCACCTTCACGCCTTCGGCTAAAAATATTCCTTCCTCCTGCCGTGTTTTGCCATCGGCAAGCCTTGCCCATCTTTTTAATTGTGCCTGCGAAATATTCAAATATTCGGTCATCATGAAATCCTGATTATTTTTCCTCCGCGATAATCGGGGGCAGTTTCTTTGGCCATATCAGCGATGCAATAACAGATAATACTATTACAGAGGCTATTACAGCTAAAGAAGCGCCGATATTAATTTTGTAAAAATCAGTGATCAGCATTTTAATTCCCACAAAACCCAAAATCACCGCCAAACCATATTGCAGATGGTGAAAGAGTTTCATCAAGCCGGAAATGGCAAAGAAAAGAGAACGCAGACCTAAAACGGCAAAGACGTTGGAAGTATAAACTATAAATGGATCGGTTGTGACCGCTAAAACCGCGGGGATGGAATCGACGGCAAAAAAAACATCTGTTGTTCCTAAAACTAAAACAACAACCAAAAGCGGCGTGGCGTAACGCTTTCGTTTGATGATGGTAATGAATTTGTGTCCTGAATATTCATGGGAAACCGGCATAAACATACGAAGCAGCTTGATGGCAATATTTTTTTCCGGATGAACTTCCTGTTCCTTGCCCCGGGCAATCTGAATGGCGGTAAAAATCAGGAAAACACCGAATATATATATCACCCAGTGAAAATTATTGATCAGCGCAATGCCGGCAAAAATAAAAAGACCGCGCGCAATGAGCGCGATAATTATTCCCCAGATTAAAGCTTTTTGTTCGTATTCGACCGGCACAGAAAAATAACGGAAGAAAAGTAAAAAGACGAAAAGATTATCGATGCTGAGCGAATATTCAATAAGATAACCGGTTAAGAATTCCAAAGCCTTCTGATGGCCGTAAAAAGAATAGATGCCCGTGCAGAAAAGTAGAGCCAGCACTATCCAAAAGGATGTCCAGTAGAGAGATTCCTTGATTTTTACCGCGTGCGCTCTGCGGCTGAAAACACCAAGATCCAGTGTCAGCATGGCGAAGATAAAAACACCAAAGAATATCCACCACAAAGTCATGTCATATTTCCTTTAAGTTCATACCATTTCGCGTTCAAAGGATAACGAGGCGGCAAGGAGGAGGCTCCGCAGGCGTATTACTAATACGTTGAGGAAGCCGATGACGCAGCCAACAAAATTAGCCAAAGAACACGAAATGGTATCAGGCATTTTTACGCCAGATTAAAATAGTCATGCCTGCCGCCATCATTAACAGGCAAAGGACTTGTCCCATGCTCATAAAACCAAGAACGAAACCAAGCTGATAGTCTGGCTCTCGGAAAAATTCGATAAAGAAGCGCACAAAACCGTAGCCGCAAATATAAATTCCAACTAAAAATCCGTCAAACATTTTCTTTTTTCTAATCAGCCACAGCAGGATGAATAAAACAATTCCTTCGAACAGCGCTTCGTAAAGCTGGGAGGGGTGGCGCAGACTATGTGTCGAATCAAGCGGAAAATACATTCCCCAGGGCACGGTAGTTACACGGCCCCAAAGCTCACCGTTGATAAAATTTCCGATCCGGCCAAAGGTGTAGCCCAGCGGTATTGCCGGACAGAACAAGTCACCAAAATGCCAAGTGTTAATCTTGTGTTTGTGGCAAAATAAAAAGAAAACAATAACGACGCCGATAAGGCCTCCATGATAAGACATGCCGCTGATTCCGACAAATTTAAACCCATGGGAAAAATCAAAAGGCAAAATTATTTCGAGCGGATGCTGGAAGTAATAGCCGAAATTATAAAATAAGGCATAACCAAATCTGCCGCCGATTATCACTCCGAGCATCGCCCAGACAAGATAATCCTGTATAGTTTCCGCAGTATATTCATAGCCTTCATTTTTTATCCGGTAGAGAGTTAAGAAATAAACGACAGCGAAAGCGACAAGGTACATCAGGCTGTAATAGCGCAGTTGAAATGAACCAAAACTGAAAATGGCGGGGCTGATTTGGGCCGGTAATTGCTGCCAGGCATTTATTATAGATTCCATAATTTAATTATCCCCATTTCAAATGAAAAATAGCAATTGATACCTTTTGTCGCTTCGAAGAGCGATAGCAACGAGAAATCTTAATTGTAATTTTATCACTTTTAAATTCCTCATCCGCCTGCGGCTGATTCGGAATGACAAAGCCACATTGTGTTTACAATGCACCGTAAGAAAAAAGTTTTTCACAAAGCCATTAAATCGTTATTTCTTTATGCCGCGCCACATGGCACTGTATATTTACCGCGACAGGCAAAGAAGCTATATGACAGGGCATCATCTCAACATTTACAGCCAGCGCGGTAACCCGGCCGCCTAAACCCGCCGGGCCTATGCCCAGTTTGTTGATACTATCTAATAATTCCTTTTCCATTTGTTCTACGCGTTCATCAATTCTGTTGGCTTCACCTACCGGCCTCAAAAGAGCCTTCTTCGCCATAACACAAGCCTGATCCAGCGATCCGCCGATGCCTACACCAACTATTACAGGAGGACAGGGATTGGCGCCAGCGCTATCGATCGTTTCCAGAACAAATTTTTTAATGCCGTCAATTCCCGCCGCCGGAGTAAGCATTTTCACGACGCTCGAATTTTCACTGCCGCCACCCTTAGGCATGGCGACAATTTTCATCCGGTCGCCGGAAACAATATCAACATGAATTATCGCAGGTAAATTGTCCGTAGTATTTTTTCTGGTTAACGGATCACAGACGGATTTGCGCAGATAGCCTTCAACGTAGGCCTGTTTCACGCCTTCTTCAATCGCCGCATGTAAAGCTCCGCCGACTACATGAACATCCTGCCCCATTTCCACGAAAACAACCGCCAAACCGGTATCCTGACAGATGGGCATTTTCTTGCGGCGGGCGATATCCGCGTTTTCAATTATTTTCTGCAATACCTGTTTACCGGTTTCCGATTCTTCTTTGGAAAGCGCATGGCGCAGAGCTCCAACAACATCTTCGCCCAGAATGGTATTGGCTTCGATGAAAAGTTTTTTTACCACTTTGGTTACGCGCTTGGTATTAATCCGCCGCAAAGTTTTCCTCGTTTTCTTTTCCATATCTATATAACGATTTTTCCCCATGACGCCTTAAAACAGTCAGAGGCAAGGCGCGCGAGTCCTGAGAAGTGCGGCGTATTTTCTCATACGCCGCACATACGCCGCAACGCCGAAGGACGAAGCGCAACGCAGCATATGGACTTTTTCCGGTGTCAGCATCATATGCCGCGTCTAAATTCCAACGACTTGGATATCGACATCTTATCTATATATTTCAAATCTCCGCCCATCGGCACACCAGTGGCGATGCGCGTCAACTTGATATTTTTTTCTTTGAGCATCCGGGTGATCAGCAAGGCAGTGGCCTCGCCGTGGACATTGGGATTTGTCGCGATAATCAATTCTTTGACTGAGCCTGTGTTGATCCTTTGCAGAAGCTCGCCTAGCCGCAAATTTTCCGGCCCGATTCCGTCCAGAGGCGCCAGAGCGCCGTGAAGAATATGATAAGTTCCCCGGAATCCCCCGCACTCTTCAATCGCCGCCAGGGCATCCGGATCTTCCACAATACAAATCACGTCTTTATCCCTTGTTGTATCGCGGCAAATGTAACAAATATCTTCCTCCGTCAGGTTTAAGCAAATCCGGCAAAGCTTGATTTTTCTTTTGACTTCAATAATACTTTCTGCCAGCTTCTTTACATCATCTTCCGTGGAGCGCAGAATATAATTTGCCAGCCTTGCGGCAGTTTTTTCGCCAATACCGGGAAGCTTACCCAACTCAGAGATAAGCTGTTTGATGGGTTGTGCGTATGCTTTCATAAATAAAAACCTTATAGACCGGGGATATTCAATCCTCCGGTAATTTTTGCCATTTCCGAGGAAGCCATTTCCTGCGATTTGCGGATTCCCTCATTGACTACGGCAGTAATTAAATCCTGCAACATTTCGATGTCTTCGGGATTGACTACTTCCTTTTCGATTTTCAGTGATACAATTTCAAATTTGCCGTTCACTACAACGCGCACCATTCCGCCTCCGGCCTGCGCCTCGACGGTTTTCGTCTCTAATTCCTGTTGCAGCTGACCCATTTTCTCCTGCATCTTTTTTGCCTGCTTCATTATGGTACTAAAATTTTGCACTATTTCTGTCCTCCTCCTGTTTTGATGAACTCCCTGAATCTCTTAATTGACCTGCATTTTACAGTGCCGTCAATTTTTATCTGCCTGCACTTTAATTTCTACTATTTTGGCGTCGGAAAGTTCATCCATGATTTTCTGTAAAAGCGGCTGGTTCATCGCTTCACGTTTTATGTCGTTCAGACCATTAGTCTGCTTGCGTCCGTTGTTGCCGTTTGTATTACCATTTTCCACGTCGAGCGTTGCAATTTTTATCGCCACATTTTTCTGAAAAAAATCCCGGGCAATTTGTTCCAGTTTTTCTTTTTGCGTTGTTGTTTTCATTTCCTCTAAAAAAATGTAGTTCTTCGGAAAGCCCAGTGTCAGGCAATCGTTTTCGTAACTTACAATCTCAGCGGAATCAATTTTTGCTCCCAGGATCGCGCTTTCTTTTTTGATAAAACTTTTAAAATTGTCGCGGAGTGTCTTCAAATCCCCCGTGTTATTATTCGCATCGGGGGAATTATTTTCTTTATTTGTATCAGCAACAATGCTGCTTTTCGTATTATAATCTGCCGGTGTTTCTTTTACCGATTTGTTTGTTGAAAGTTGCGACCCAATATTGCTGACAGTTACCGGATTTTCTTTTGCCGGTTTATTTGCTGAAAACTGCGGCTCAGAATTGTTGCCGGCAGCCGGCAAGCTCTGTTGTAGTCTTTGCTCGATGTTTTCAATTGTCGAAATAATTTCAGCAAGGGGAATTATCGGTTCCAGGTAAGCCATCTTGACAAGTATGGTTTCGAGTTTCATGCGCGGTTCCTGACTGCGGAGAAAACTTCCCTCTTCCGCGATCAGGATTTCCACAAATCGCTGCAAAGTTTCGCGTGATATTGCCTGCACCTGATTTTTCAGCTTTTCAATCTGTTCCGGCGCGATATCAAAAGAAGAACTGCCATCAGCGGCAATTTTCACCAGAAGTAAATTTCTAAAATGCTTCACCAGTATTTGATAAAAATGCTTCATGTCGATGCCGGCCAAATATGCTTCTTCGAGAATAATCAGGCAGGCGCCGGCGTCTCGCTGCAAAACCGCTTCGGAAAGACGGAAAAGATATTTCCGGTCGGCCAGCCCCAAACTTTCTTCCACATCATCATCTTTGATATCCATTCCGGCATAGGAAATGACCTGATCAAAAATACTTTGCGCGTCGCGCATACTGCCATCACCGGCTTCGGCAATCCATAAAAGCGCGCTCGGGCTGATTTTAATTCCTTCAGCGGCGGCAACCCGGCCCAAATTAGCGGCGATTTCCTTGAGAGATATTCTGCGGAAATCGTAGCATTGGCAGCGCGAAAGAATCGTGGCGGGAACTTTATGACTTTCGGTTGTGGCAAAAATGAAAATTACGTGGGACGGAGGTTCTTCCAAAGTTTTCAAAAGTGCGTTGAAAGCTTCGCGCGTGAGCATGTGCACTTCATCGATAATGTATATTTTGTATTTTGCGGCAGCCGGAGCAAACTTAACATTTTCCCGCAGCTCCCGTATTTCATCAATGCCGCGGTTGGAAGCGCCGTCTATTTCCCGCACGTCCAGCGAGGAGCCGTTAGTAATTTCTCGGCAATTGGAGCAGACATTACAGGGAGTGGCCGTTGGTCCTTTTTCACAATTGAGCGATTTGGCCAGAATTCTGGCAACCGATGTTTTACCCACGCCGCGCGGTCCGCTGAACAAAAAGGCATGCGCCACACGACCCTGGCCGATGGAATTGCGCAGGGTTTTGACAACATGTTCCTGACCGGCAACGTCTTCAAAAGTTTGCGGCCGAAATTTGCGGGCTAAGACTAGGTATTCCAAATGAACTCCTGATGCCGCTTTTGCTTTCTTCGGCTAACTTTGTTGGCTTCGTTCTCGGCGTCCTCAACGTATTATTAATACGCCTGCGGCGCCTCGTCCTTGCTGCCTCGTTATCCTTTGAAATCAAAATGGCAAATTAATTACTGGTGACCGGGTTTACCGCAACACATGGTGGTATTTGCTGCCGCTGCTTCCTTCCGGACCTGACGGGGTTCACAAGCCTCCGTTGCGCGGGACCCGGCCACACTATTTCCAATTAAATCAGGGTATAAACCCCAAAATTTGCACCGGGCATTAATCTCATCGCTTCACGAGAGACCCGGCCACACTATTTATAAACTTGAAATCTACAAGACAGCTTTTAATTGATAAATGAATAGGAATCAACTCAAATTTTTTCTATTGATTTTTAGTAAGCGATATCATTGTTTTTACAGAAGATTAATATAATGACGTTTTGGAATTATAAATAAATATTCTATTTTGAGTTTTTGGTCAAAAGACTGTGAATCTCTTCCGTTAATTCATTATTAATTTTAACCAATCTGTGAACTTCATCCTCAATCTTTAAAAGCGCTTCGGCGTCTTTATATGTCTGCATCGCCTGTTTATCAGAAGCTTGCGCGGCTACCTTTTGACCAACCATAATAACAGAGAGAAGAACTAACTGCAAAAATGTTTGAGCTATCCATGATATGAGAGCGGCTGTTCCTCCGGAAATAGCGGCCGGAAGACTTATTAAAGCTATGATCGCAAAAATGTAGGCGCACCACATCGTGCTTACCGCGCTGGTTATTAGGACTGCTATACGGCCGTTGAATCCAACATGTTCATGTTTGGTTAGGTGGGGGCCGGATTTTGCCCGTTCCGCAATGCGAGGATTTGGAATATGTATATCTGCCATGGATCTGATAATAAACTAAAAAATAAATAATTCAAGATAATAAAATAAATGATGCGGAGTTTATCCCGCATTTATACAGGACTCTGTTTGGCAATATTTTTTTCACCTAACGTACCGCGCAAATTAAAATTGTACCGGTCCCCTTTATTTTCCTTAAAAGAAAAGCACGAAAAGGAAGAAATCCAAAGACGGGAGAGTCAATCAAAGTAGCTGCCAAATTTACTCCGAAATTTAAACTAGCAAGAGGATTTAAAAAAGTGGTGAAGTAGTGCAGCCTTAGAAAAAAAGAAGACTGATGAAGGGAAAACAAGGTAATTATCGGGGGTAGTCATGATTTTTTTGTTTGACAATATTTATTTAAATAGTAATAGCGCTTTTCCATCTGTGATCAAAATTGTTTTTAACTTGTTGCCATAAATCAGGCGACAAGGTTTTATCAATTTTTATAATGAATGAATCTTTGTTCCCAACATCTTTTATCCCATGTCCAATTATCATAAAACTATCATCACATAGAATATATCTATCATGCAAATCTTTTACATTATTGACTATTCTAATCTCAGTTTTTGGTCGTTCCTTTTTAAAATCATTTATAATGCTTCGTAACTTTGAAATTTTTTCAGAAGTTAATCCGCTTAAAAATAATACTGAAGATGATTTTGGAAATAATTCTAAAACATCAAATGTTCTTGAACCGTAGTAAGGATCACATACTCTTACATCACCTTTTATGTCTTTTAATAATTCATCTAACTTTTTACGGGCAGTTCTAGGCGTGTTAGCTTCAACATAGAATAGACTTAATTTGCTGTTAGTAGTCAAATCTTCAATATATCTTCGACCATGAAGAGATATCTTGTATTTGACAATATTATCAAATAATTTCCTATTGATTTTGTTTTGAGCACTAGCTAATGCTCTTGTAATTTTAATCTGTTTTACAGAAATATCAGCTGCTTCCAAACATGCAAGAATCGCTTCTATAGTCAAATATTCAACACCAAAATCGTCATAAGCAATTTGTAATACTTTTAATGACAATTTTAAAGGAGAATTAATATCTGCTAGTAATTCTTTTTGATCTAGTTTAAGATTTCTAAAACCTTCTAAAATACTTTTTACCATTGATTGACCTATGCTTTTACATAAACCCAATTACCGTTTTCTTTCATCCTTCTCAATTCGTTATTTGGAGGGCGAACAAGACGTTTGAGAGGAGTTGAGAGATGCGTTTGTGGATAGATCTGACCATTTTCTTCAAGTTTTTGTTGGATATCGTTTAAGGTTTTTTTCTTATCAAAGAAACCCGCTACTTTTAATTCTATTATATAACGACTAGGTCCTTTGGACATTTTTTTTGAGCCAGTAGTCTTTCGTGTAGAATGTTTTCGTTTACCCTTTGCTTTGTTCTCTTCCGCAGGAGCAGAATGTAAATTGCTAAAAATTTTTAATACGGAATTGATATCTTCTGAAGTTCCATCAACCACAATTTTTGTTCCGTTTGGTAAATCAATATTTGCTTTTGCCATATTATTTACTCCTTTTTATGATTTACTCGATGAAAAATTATTGATGAGAGTTATTAATAACTCAATATTAAAGCACTTTCAACTACAATCTTTCAATTTAACAGGAATGTTAGGCGTATACTTATAATATACAAACAAATTTCTTGAGATTATACTTAAGATTTCTGTTCCATTGTTGTCACTATTGGAAAGTTTGAAGATACGATTAGAGCTGTGTTTTCAGTATCACAGATATGAATGCTTTTTAAAACTCTATATGCTTCAAATCCGGTGTGGGGTTCTAAAGCCGGAAGGTTAAAGAAGGTTAAAGGCAGGTTAAAGAATATTATTCGATAAAAATAGAAATTTACGAATTTTTCTGGCGGAGAGAGCGGGAATCGAACCCGCGGTACACCTTTGTGGGCATACACACGATTTCCAGTCGTGCTCCTTCGGCCGCTCTCTGAAATTATTTGCCATACGAACATCCTTCTTATTTCTTATTCAAATTTTTTATACGAAAGTATCCGGTTAAATCTCCTAAGCGCCTTTTGTAAATCAAACTGCTCGCCCGCGCGAATAACCGGCAGCAGATGCAAATCAACCTGATTGCGCAAACCTGCCAGTTGATCTTCATTCAACCCGAAGTTTCGCCGGAAATCACCCTGATAACCTTCGTCGGAAAGCTTACGCTTAAAAAGCCTGATAAACCTGGCACTGAAAAAATCAAATCCATTCTCCGCGATATGCCAGAGGTCGTAATAATCGCGAATGGCCGCATCCTTACGCGATATAGCAGCTTTCAGCTTCTCCGCTACCGCTTCATTTAAGGAAAGCGATAACACTTTTCCCTGTGGGATTAGATTATCACCGCTAAACGGGTCCTGATAAAAATGTTTTATTTCATTATAAACAGGTTTATCCAAAGGATGCTGGCGCAGCGATATTTCAATTTTGACGTTTTCATTCTTAGCGGTAATGAGTGAAGGATACTGAAGTTTGAATACATACTGTGTGGAGTTATTGAATCCTTCTCCGCGCGGATTGTCACTGGTCAGGCCAAGCGCTTTTAAAAAAGAGGGCATCTTCTCTCTGATGGGAGTAATCGCCTTTGATCTTTGTGAGCGCGCGGTTAATTCGCTTAAATAGGTAAAATCAAGATCTTCGCTTAAACGGTGGTAATTCAGATGCACTTTATTGAGCAATGTCCCACCCTTGAAGACGATCTTGTCACTCAACAAGTTATCGATATTATTAAGGATAACCGTAAGATAATAATCTTTCTCCACGATTGCCGGGCGGAATTTCATCTTGCCGGCAATTGCGGGAATTAAATCTTTGAGCCTTTCTTTAGCGATTAACAATGATTTGCCACTCCTTATTTACCGCGCCTTTGCGGGATTTGTTGAATGGATTTAAAACAACAAATGTCTTTTGTTTGCTGATGCTTGTCTTCAGATCATTCAAATATTTATTTTCGCATCCCATTTCCTCAAGCAAAAATCCGGCGCGTTTAAGCACCGACACAACCGGAAACTTTTTGAGATAAAGGACAAATTTTTTCAGATCAATTTCCCGGATGTTTTCTTTAAGCGACGTTTCAAAGTTGCGCGTGGAACCCAGCGGGTTAAACGCGAAATCAACCAGGGTGCGTTCTTTGTCGCTGATGCACACTTCCTGATCTTCAATTTTTATTTTCTGAATCCCGTAATACTTGCGTTGGTCAATCTTGACCGCCTGGTAGGGAATATTCCCTATTGTTATTTTGCGTGACTTTGCGGTATTGAGCACAAAAATCGTGCGGGGAATCTGTTCGGTGAAGCCCCAGTAATTGTACATGGTGAAATATCCGATATAGTAGGGCGTGTCTCCCATCCAAAGCCCGGCGACAACAAATTCATTCGGCATCCACTGCTGATTAGGCGCCTTCAAGGGAACCACGACATATTTTCCTTTTTCCAACCTTATCAGCCAGCCCTTTCTGGTCAAGGAAGCCAGGGTTTTGGACGCTTTATTTTTATCGGTAAATAATTTCTGGGCAAATTGGGTCGTAATAACCTTCTGCCTCTCAAACTCGGCTCTTGAAATTAAATAAATCTCATCCTTTAGAAGATTTTTATAGTCAATAGTTACCATTGTATATCTTTCTTTTAAATGCCAATAATCGGCACTTTGTTAAAGTAAATACAATTATAATATAATTACTAATTTTCTTCAATACAATTTTAATACTTTATATTCTGTTTCAGGTAGGGCTTGTTTTAAGCATTTAAACGGGTTATTAAATTCCTGCTGTAAAATTATTTGCGGAAAGAGATGGATTCGCCCGGAAGTCCCCGCATTCGCCGTGGTTCCCTGCCGGACGCCCGGGTGACCCGGACAAACCCACGGTGTCTTTTAAGCAACTATGCTTTGTTTTCTGGCGGAGAGAGCGGGAATCGAACCCGCGGTACACCTTTGTGGGCATACACACGATTTCCAGTCGTGCTCCTTCGGCCGCTCGGACATCTCTCCCAGAAAAACAATTTTTTTTATCATATAGACGTAAATTATTACGTCTTTGCATCTACTAATTATGGCGGAGAGAGGGGGATTCGCCGGACATACGCCCGGTGTCCGAATAACTCGGACAAACCATTTACCGCATCTTTACTACTAAAACTCAGTGCAATAATGGCGGAGAGAGGGGGATTCGAACCCCCGTGGGAGCTTGTGGCCCCCAAATCGATTTCGAGTCGATCCCGTTACGACCACNNCGACCACTTCGGTACCTCTCCGCTTATTTTATCAGGCTTTCTATGATTCGCTTCCTGATATCTTTTCTTCCATCACTCGTTTTTAGATATTCTTCCCGTCTGGCTGCTTCCTCTTTTGTATTATACGCTTCATAGCACAATAATTTAAGTGGCGCTCTATTCTTAGTTGACTCCACTCGACCGGCCTGATGCTCCGAATATCTTCTTTTAAGATCACCAGTTCGCCCTATGTAAAATTCTTTATCCCGTTCGCTTTGTAGTATGTAAACATAGTACATAATATTAAATCAGCTAAGATTTCGTCCGGCATTCGCCGGACGCCCGGCGCATGCCCGGGCGAGTCGATCCCGTTACGACCACNNGTTATTTCCACCTGATGATTCAATCTTTCATCAGTCAAAATATTATATAATGAACCCACCGCGCCGCATTTCGGATCACGCGCCCCGAAAATGACGCGCGCCAGTCGCGCCTGAACAATTGCTCCCGCGCACATTACACAGGGTTCCAGTGTAACGTAAAGCTGGGCGCCGGCAAGCCGGTAATTGCCGATTTTTTCTCCCGCCTGCCTTAAGACCAGCATCTCCGCGTGCGCCGAAGGGTCATTCCTCATGATAGGTGAGTTATGCGCCTGCGCTAAAACATTACCTTCAAGCACCAATACCGCTCCTATGGGAACTTCGCCGCAGCGGTAAGCTTCTCGCGCTTGGTCCAACGCTATTTTCATAAAATCATCGTCAGTTTGCATTTTTATTGTTGAAACTCCAATTCTAATGAAACCCAGATATTACAAGCGAAGCGCAGTAATCTCTGTTAGTTGAATTATCCCACGTGCGAAGCTAAGTGGGACTATTTTAAATCGGGGAAACGATTATAGTGATGCGGCCAGAAAGGCGGCGCCTATCGCTCCGTTGACCTGGGCATAAGGCGATACTTCTATTTTCATCCCCAGCTTCTTTTCGAGGGCATGGACAACTCCGATATTGCGGGCAACTCCTCCTGTTATCATAACCGGTTCTTTTATCCCGACCCGGCCGACCATGGACGAAACCCTGGCGGCAATGGATTCGTGGATTCCGGCAATAATATCCTGCCGCTGTTCTCCCTTGGCAATCAGGGAAATTACTTCTGATTCCGCGAATACAGTGCAGAGACTGCTTATTTTGGAGGGCTGTTTCGATTTTATGGACATAGCTCCGAAATCATCCAGATTGACTTCCAGCGCGCGGGCCATAACTTCCAGAAAACGCCCTGTTCCGGCGGCGCATTTATCATTCATGACAAAGTTTTTCACCTTGCCTTTATCGTCGAGAAGAATGGCTTTGCTGTCCTGCCCGCCGATGTCGATAATGGAACGGACATGCGGATTCAGAAAATGAGCCCCGGCGGCGTGACACATGATTTCCGTGTAAGATTTGTCGGCAAATTTAACGCTATTGCGGCCGTATCCGGTGGAGACAATCTTTTCAATGGCAGTTGTGCCAAGACCCGCCTCACTCAGAACTTCGTCATAAACCTTTTGGCCGGCGAGTTCCGCGTTATAGCCGGTAAAAATAACCTTCGCGGCGAGGAGTTTGCCGTCCTTAAAAATGGCGGCCTTCGCTGTAATAGAACCTATATCAATACCTGCTGTAATCATTTTATATTTTCACTCTACTTTTAAGCTGTCTGAGAACATTCAAATATATTGGACATTTTATGAGGAAACACCGGCTCAAAGTCAAGATAAAAATGTTGATATGCCGGTCGAATTGATGTCTTGACATCATAACGTTATAACGCTATAATATTTCTCAGAGGTAAAACATTATGAATGAACCCGCAAAACGTTCTACAATTTATCTGGAACCGGATATTCAGCGCGCCCTGCGTATCAAAGCCGCTCATACCCAGCGTTCCATGTCCGACCTTGTAAACGATGCCATCCGTATGGCTCTTCGCGAAGACAAAGAAGACCTGGCAGCATTCGATGAACGGGCGGAAGAATCTTCGATGTCCTACGAAGCATTACTACGCGATCTCAGAGCGCATGGAAAAATATAAAATAATCGTCAAGAAATCAGTCGCCAAAGACCTACGGCCTCTTCCCAAAAAAGACGTTGCCGTTATTTTAAAGTGCATCGAATCATTAAAAGAGGAACCGCGACCATTCGGATGCGAAAAACTATCCGGGCAGGAACGATATAGAATCCGCAAAGGAGTCTACCGGATTATTTATGAGATTCAGGACGATATTTTAGTAGTTATCGTTGTGAAAGTAGGGCATCGGAAGGAAATATACCGCACTAGTTGATTGCCCGACCGCATAAAAATTATAGAAACAACTCCGGGCAATTCGATTAATTTTCCTATTTGCTTGCACCTTTTCTCTCTTTAATGATCTCC
This sequence comes from Syntrophaceae bacterium, assembly GCA_003141615.1. Lineage (GTDB taxonomy): Bacteria > Desulfobacterota > Syntrophia > Syntrophales > Smithellaceae > Smithella. The sequence goes on along the minus strand of PLMV01000153.1, from coordinate 8,116 downwards.
ATAAATGCATCTATTCTCGTCGATATCTGGCTTTCGGAAAAGCTCCTTTCATCGGCCATATCGGCTTCGATCATCAGGCACGGTATGCCTCTTTCCTTCTCGACGATTTTTTGAATATCAAGCTGGCCGAAAGAATACGGTTTGCAACTCCGGTTCGAGTGCAGGACAAGCCCGTCAACGTCATATTTGTCGATCATGGCGATGATCATCTTGGCCATTTCATCAACGCCGATATTCAGGTAAATTCTGGTATAAACCTCCGCCAGAGAATCAATGGGATTATCGCCGCTGACGTATTTTAACGTGCCACACCACGCCGAGGTATAGGTATCCGCAACCAGACAGGCGTTGTGGGAAGCAAATTTCTGGGAAAGCCATTTCATGCGATGCCAGATGGGAATATTATCCCAGAGCAGGCGGTATTTTTCATTGGGAACAGCGCCGATGCCGCGCGTCACGCGGTCTTTCATTGTGGCCAGAAGCGCCGTGTAATAATCAATAACTTCCGGCGTGCCTCTCAAGGTGACAATCAACGCCATGTGAAAAAAAGCGTCAAAAGCAGTCATGGGTGAGGGCTTGTTTGTGGCCGTATCCAGTATTTCCTGCCACAGCACCTGTGTCTGAAAAGAACGAAGCAGTACCTCATTCAGACGGTCATAATTGAATTTTCTTTTGCAGGCGCTCTCCAAAAAAGCGAAGTACTCATCAAACTGACTGCGAACATACCTGGCGATCTCCGGCGTGTACTCCGTATGACAAATGGGCGTATCGAGAATGAACAGCGGCACATTGAAATACCGCGCCTGAATTTCATACCATTTGAGAACCGTCCCACAGATATTGTTACAGCACACCAGCATATCTGGTTTGGGCAAACCTTGGAGAGGACCGCCATTAACAGTCGCGCAGGCAATATCGGCGCGGGCATAGGAGCATAGATCGCTGGAATATCCCATGGCCTCCGCCTTTTCGCAAAGTCCACCACCCATTTTGGAAGCTCCGATCATAGCGCCGTAGTTTTCCGGGTACACAGGTATGATACCCATCGCGATGAGCGGTTCCACAGGGCCGCCGCTGGTTATCCAGGCAACTTTTTTGCGGGTCAGCCTGGCCGATTTGGCTTCGCTGTAATAAACGATCATCATGTCTTTCATCGTCTTCATTTTTTTGAAACGAAGGGTAAATTTTTTGAATTTACCGAAGGAAAAGATCAAAATTGTTTTCAGAAATTTCAATATCTGTTTTTTCATTTTACATCCTTTTTCTATTACGGGAGTCCGTTTTTATAATATCTGAACGAATGTTTCGAAACGAGTCTGCAACTGCCCCTCGGCTGGAAGTTGTTCTTCCATATCCAGCAACATGCAGGGGATATTCTCCTTATCCAGCATTTCTTTTATGTAGGGATAATCGAAGGCATGGGGATCGCAGAATTTAAGCAGAAGAAACACGACCCCGTCTGCCTTACTTTCTCTGACCATTCGGACGATGTTTTCGCCTCGATCCGTTAATCCCGCATGCTTCGCCGGACATATGGGCCGGTCAAGATATCTTTGCGCTATTGCCGCAAGCGGAGGAGCTTTTTCATCCAGGACACCATCAAAGTATCTCGATCCCGTGCAGAGATCATCCCAGACGACAACCCCTCCGGCATTCTCGATTATATCGTAAATGTCCGGATGACTGCATACGCTGCCGGCAAGTACAATTCTTTTGGCGCCGGATTTTATTTTATCGCTCTTGGCGTTTTCCATCTGTCTTATGATTTCCGAAAGCGACTTAAGCAGGAGTCCTCGATCCATGATCATGGCTGCCTTGATAATGCTATGGAAATCCCGGCCGCTGATGATTTCCGGTCTTTGGGCACGAATGGCATAGAGCTTCCTCATGAGCGCCCGGATCTGATTATATGTTTTGATGGTGTCAGAGAGCATTGCGTCTGTGATTTTAACACTCAGGGCGCGCTCCAAATCTTTTTTAAATTTCTCCAGAACATCAATCATATATTGCCGGGCGCTGGCCGTATTTAGCTTTACCGGCAGAACGAGATCGATATGAAACTGATGTGTAACATTAATCCGCCAGATATCAGAGAGCCGCTGGAAGGAATCGCACGTGTGCGGGAAAACGGCACCGTCCAGGAAATCCAGCCTTCCGGAAAGCCCCTCTTCCAGTATGCCCCGAACCAGAGAGCAACAGTATGATTGCAGGTTGGCATCGGCCAGATGAATCCCTTCATTTGTGCCAAAAAGCCGGAAAGGAAGCGCCCCCGCGGCGTAGATAATTTCTTCCGGAGTGTAGGAGCAGGTATAACCAACAATTTTTTTGCCTGTTTCTTCCTTATACTTACGGCAATAGGCATAAGGATCAGCGGTAATATTTTTCATTTCCGTTATTTCTTTCATCGTTGATTTTCCTTTATTATGAGATTCCAATTCTAATGAAACTCAGATATTACAAGCGCAGTACAGTAATATCTGCCAGTTGAATTATCCCACAGGCAGCCGCATTAAATCAGATTATCACGACAAAAATCAATCAATATATTCCGTTTTTCCAGAAATGACTGATACCAATTCGCTTTCTTTGGCTAACTTTGTTTGCATCGTCGTCGGCTTCCTCAATGTATTAGTAATACGTCTGCGGAGCCTCCTCCTTGCCGCCGCGTTATCCTTTGAAATCGAAATGGTATGAGTTATAGATATTTCAAAGACATAAATACCTTACCTAGCGCATTTTTTTGAAAAATGATAATTAATTGTGAGACTCAAATTTTAAAAGTGAAACGCATTAAAATTTGTAAGTCGAACAATCCCGCCAAAGGCGGAGGGTTGAATACCCCCGCAGCTTGCTGCGGGAAAAAGTTTCCAAAAGCTTTCTTTGGGGTTTCATACCCGTGATGACAGCGTAAATTAATACAAAGGCAATTTGAATGGAAAAAATTAAGCTCGGCATCAGTGCCTGTTTATTGGGAGAAAAAGTCCGCTATGACGGCGGACATAAGCTGGATTCGTTTCTAAGAGATTCTCTGGGAAAATATGTGGAATATGTGCCCGTTTGTCCTGAAGTTGAGAGCGGTCTCGGTGTCCCCAGAAAATCCATGCGTCTGGAGGGCGAACCGGATTCACTCCGCTTAATTATAACTGAAACCAGACAGGATGTGACCAAACGCATGGTGAATTGGGCGCAAAAACGCATGATCCAACTGGAGAAAGAAGATATTCACGGTTTTATTTTTAAAAGCGATTCGCCCAGTTGTGGGATAAAAAAAGTTAAAATTTATAACGAAAAAAGTATGCCCATTAAAGCGGGCGTCGGAATATTCGCCCAAATCTTCATTAAACATTTTCCTTCACTGCCGGTGCAAGATGAAGAAAATCTTCATGATTCAGGCCTGCGGGAAAATTTTATTGAAAGAATATTCGCGTTTGCGAAATCATCTGTAAGGTAATATAAATTTCATCTTGACATGTATTTATCAGCTGTGTTACGAATTCATGCACTTGAAGAATAAGCGAGCTGAAAAATGTTGAAAGTCGTTTCCAAAAATAACTGGTGGTGGCAGATTTTGAATGTCTGCCCATAAGCTCGGATAAAAAAATGAGCATGGGCAGGGAAGCTCCTTCCCATGACTCCGTAAAAATATAACGCCATGGGAATAATAATCCCGTGGCTTTTTTTTAGTTAATTTTAAATAAATACAAAGGAGAAAAAATATGGAACAGGTAAAAGTAGTACTGCAAGATCGTGAAATACCTAAAAAGTGGTATAACATCGTAGCTGATTTGCCTACACCGATGAAACCGCCCCTGCATCCCGGTACTGGTCAGCCGGTAACACCCAAAGATCTGGCGGCAATTTTCCCGATGAACATTATTGAACAGGAAGCCTCAAATAATCGCTGGATAAAAATTCCGGAAGAAGTCTTACAAAAATATTTGCTGTGGCGGCCGTCTCCTCTTTATCGCGCTTACAATTTCGAAAAACTGCTTAATTGCCCTGTTAAAATTTATTACAAACATGAAGGCGTCAGCCCCGCGGGCTCGCACAAGCCCAATGCCGCCATTCCTATGGCCTACTATAATAAGGTGGCCGGAACAAAAAGAATGGTTACGGAAACCGGCGCAGGTCAGTGGGGCAGCGCGTTGGCAATGGCTACCCAGATGTTCGGCTTGGAATGCCGTGTTTATATGGTGAAAATAAGTTACGATCAAAAACCTTACCGGCGTTTGATGATGAAAACATGGGGCGCGGAATGCATTCCCAGCCCCAGTAACTTAACACAAGCTGGAAGAAATGTGCTAGCAGAGCATCCGGATTCACCGGGCAGCCTCGGAATTGCGATCAGCGAAGCCATTGAAGAAGCCGTAACAACTCCAGGTTCGCGATACGGTTTGGGCAGTGTCTTAAATCACGTTTTACTTTATCAGACGATCATCGGTCTGGAAGCTCAAAAGCAAATGAAAAAAATCGGTGTCTATCCGGATGTCGTTATGGGCTGCTGCGGTGGGGGTAGTAACTTTGCAGGTATTGCTCTTCCTTATGTCTGTGATAAAATTCATGGGAAAAAAGTAAAGATAGTCGGAGCGGAACCATCGTCCTGTCCCAGTATGACCAAAGGACCGTTTGCCTATGACTTTGGCGATCTGGCCAAAACCACTCCACTGCTTCCCATGTATACTTTAGGTCACGATTACATTCCGGCGCCTATTCATGCCGGCGGATTGCGCTACCACGGTATGGCGCCGATAGTCAGTCATCTGGTCCGGGAAAAATTTATTGAAGCAAGAGCCTATGATCAATTGAAAACCTTTGATGCCGGTGTCAAATGGGCACGAACGGAAGGCTTTATCCCCGCGCCGGAAACCAACCATGTTCTGGCAGCCGTCGTCGACGAAGCAATGCGCGCCAAGGAAGAAGGGAAGGAAAAAGTTATTCTATTTAATTGGAGCGGCCACGGCTTGGTGGATCTGTCCGCTTATGACGCCTATCTGTCCGGCAAATTGCAGGCTTACGAATTGCCAGACGAAGAGATTGAAAGGGCACTGAAGGCGATCAAGGATTTCCCCAAACCCTAATGAATGGTATGAACCCCGCTTTGCTAGATATCCCATCCGCCGTGGCGGATGGGATAATTCGACTAACAAGTTTCAGTGCACTGCGTTTCTGAAACTTGGGTCTCATTAAACCGTCAAGAAATCACGGGTATAAACCCCGCAGCAAGCTGCGGGGTTTATACCCTCCGCTTAGCGGGATAATTCGACTAACGCTTCAAACTTCACCTTGTTCGTTTTTAGCGAGTCTCATTACAACTTACCAATTCCAACGCGTGACCTTTAGGTTATACGCTTCGCTTTCGGAATTGGAGTTTCACAATAAAACTCTTGACGGTTTTTCTTTTTTTCGTCAACCTACCCGGCAATGGAACATGAAATAAACAATAAGCTGATACGCTGTCCGCGATTAGGAGACGAAATCACCTTTTCTTATTGTTTGCAGGAATCAGGTGAGTTTCCCTGCTTAAGGATTGTGCGTTGCTGGTCGTCTTTTTTTGATGTAGAATCTTTATTAAAAGAAAAACTGACGCCGGAAAAATGGAATAGTTTTACAAATTTACAGTCCAAGGATAAAGTTATAAGCCTTATTGAGTTAATTGAAGCGGCAAAGGCAAAAAAATGAAGAATTTAGATTTGTTCGGCCAGGGAAACGCGGGCGACGCGAAAGATTCGGCGCCTCTTGCCGAAAGAATGAGACCGCGAAATATTTCCGAATATATCGGCCAGCGGCATCTTCTGGCAGAAGGCTGTCTGCTCAAACGCGCCATTGAAGAAGATAAACTTTTTTCCATGATTTTCTGGGGGCCTCCCGGTTCAGGAAAAACCACTTTGGCCAGAATTCTCGCCAATGAAACCAAATCAAAATTTGTCAGTTTTTCCGCCGTTCTTTCCGGCGTGAAAGAAATTCGCGCGGTAATTGATGAAGCCAGGGAATTGCTGGAAAGAAAAAAGATGAAAATGATTCTCTTTGTTGATGAAATCCACCGTTTCAACAAAGCCCAGCAGGACGCCTTTTTGCCGCATGTGGAAAGCGGATTGATTACATTAATTGGCGCGACCACCGAAAACCCTTCCTTTGAAGTTATTGCTCCTCTTTTATCGCGAACACGGGTTTTGATTTTAAAGCCGTTTTCTGAAGAAGACCTGCTGGCAATAGTTGAGGGTGCCCTGAAAGATAATCAAAAAGGGTTCGGACAAATTTCTATAAAAATTGATCCGGATGTTCTTCGGTATATTGTCAGTTTAGCTGACGGGGATGCCCGCAGCGCCTTAAATAATCTGGAAGCCATTGTATCCATGGTGCAAAATCTACCCGCCGATAAAAGAGTTATCACGCCGAAATTTGCCCAGGAAGCCCTGCTTAAAAAAACGCTTTTATATGATAAAGATGGCGAAGAGCATTACAATTTAATTTCGGCTTTGCATAAGAGCTTGCGCGGCAGTGATCCCGACGCCGCCCTGTATTGGCTGGGACGGATGATTGCCGCTGGGGAAGACCCGCTTTATATTGCGAGACGCATGGTGCGCTTCGCTTCGGAAGATGTGGGCAATGCTGATCCGCAGGCGCTGATCATCGCCGTTGCCGCGCAGCAGGCTTTTCACTTTATCGGCCTGCCTGAAGGAGAGCTGGCCTTAGCTCAGGCGGCGGTTTATCTGGCAACAGCGCCCAAAAGCAATTCACTTTATGTCGGTTACGGCAAAGTTAAAGAAACAATTAATACAAAAGGATATTTGCCCGTACCGCTGCATATTCGCAATGCGCCGACAAAATTAATGAAAGAACTTGATTACGGCAAAGATTACAAATACGCTCATGACTACGCCGATGCTTATGTGCCTCAAGAATACCTGCCGGAAAAAATTCAAGGGCAAATATTTTATCAACCCAAAGAGGCAGGTTTCGAAAAAACCATCAAAGAGAGAATAAATGCCTGGCGGCAGAAGAAAAATAATGCCAGAGATGAATAATATTAGAATTGCAGTAAAGTTGTAGAAAAGGAAAGGGAGGCTTGATTAGGAGCCTCCCTGAGGAATGAAGAGAGAAGGTTAAACACCTTCTTGGTTATTTTGCTGTCGGCTAATTATACCCGTTATTTTTAGTCGACAATAACTTAACCTGCTCTTACTTAAAGCATTTATCGTACCATAAACAACATAATTATTTTAACTATTCGAAATAGTTAATAAATAATTTAAAACGGTGACAATCACAATAAATAAGCCTTTTGTATTGGCGGCAATAAATGTCGGGAAATATCTCTGTTTATTTTATAAAATACAATAAATACAAATATATACCCTATCTATTATGTCACTTGCTACGACTTCGACAAAAATGTCGGTTTTTTGGGGATTAGCCGTTGACTTTTTCCTTAAATAGCTTAAAATGACGAACAAAATGAGATTCTAAGGGTAAAAATGCGTTTTTTCAGAAAAAAAGAATTGATAATTAACCGGAAGGCTCACGATTACAATGATCCCTTTCTTCAGCCTTTAGCTGTAGCCATTGTCAGCGCCATTTTAGTAGCTTTAATCTTGATTATGGGATTTCTGGAGATTAAAAGAAGTGAAACGAATCTCATAGATTTCATGGAAGATCAGGCCTTGAGCACAATCGGTGTGTTGCAGCGGTTAACTGAAGAAAATTTAAAAAGCATAATTGCTGTGCCTGAAAAAACAGGTTCAAATTTAAAAACTGTTAGCCAGGAGGAAGCTACTTATTCCAAAAAATGGGTGATTGAAGCAATAACGACATTGGCCAAAGATTTGGATAAACAATGGAAAAAAGGTAAAATAAATAATGATTATCTAAATAAATTTGCTGTGGATAATAATTTTTTATATCTGGGTTTATTAAACGCTCAGGGAAACGCGGTTTACCAAAGCCGTTCTTTGCAAACGAACATGCTGGAGGCAAATGAACTGGTAAAAAATGGCCGGAAATTAACTACCCTTGAGCTAATGGAAAAAATACGCGTTAAACGGGGAATCGGCTTTATCGCTTTAAGGCGTAAGGATAACAGCGGTACAGTTGTTATAAATGTGGATAAACCGGGATT
>PLMV01000030.1 GCA_003141615.1 Syntrophaceae bacterium | reverse complement strand
TGTCGCTGGTAGTTGTCATACGAGAAAGAACCTATTAAAAAGGTTTATGCGGATAAAGGGTATTTTGGAAAGCCTAATCGAGATTTTCTCGTCCTGAATAAAATCGAAGACGGCATTATGAGAAAAGCAACAACAGGCACTGAGCTTACGGAATATGAAACAGAACGTAACAAAGCTATTTCTAAAGTCCGGTATATCGTTGAACAGTATTTCGGATTAAGCCATTTATACAGCAAGGCATATCGGGCGAGGTTTCCAAAGTTGATTAAAAATGCTCTTGATGCGCTCTTCCGGCAGATGGCTTTTAATCTCTTTAGGGCTTCAAGAATACTGAAGACGGCGTAACAGTTGGCGGTGTGTGTCTTCCACATAGAAAAATCATTCATTCGGCCAAAACCCGGGTAAACATGGAGGTCAAATGGATTCATCATAGCTTAGAATAAACGCTCAAAATGGAATTTGTGGTCTTCACAGTCGAAGATTTTTCCCTAAAAGTCCTCATTTTTTTTAATCACTGCCGGAATATACAGTTTTGCAAAGGTCTCCGTATATACAATACGCCTCGTCGCCTCAATATCATCTGTGATTTAGAAATGGTATAAGTTTTAAGCAAGACCTAAAGTAATGTCTGAAACAACAAAATTTGATAAGAACTTCCTTCTTGTGGGGAGGGAACATAGGAAGTCTGTTTGAAGGTTAAGGCAATGCTTAGATCTAAAACTCGATAATCACGTCTTTGCCGAATTTCAATCCAGCAACCTCAGTCGCAAGCCGGATGATTGTTTTCTTGAGCACATTGTTGAGATTTGTTGCAACAAACCAACCGCCCGGCAATGTCTCTCGCATTTCGCGAAGATCTTCGCGATCTGGATAAAGCTCTTCTGGCGAGCGGGCGATGTAACGTCGCTTGCGCCCTTGTGCATCCGGATGCTGGGAACACCGTTCAAGAAAAGTTGGATCGCTTTTGGCTAGTTCTCGAAGCACGATAACCATCGCATCCTTGGCGTTATGATAAGTGTGCGACTTGTCCAACATTACAAGTTTTCCGCTTCGAGAAGATTCGCTGTTTGCCGCTGCAGTTATCGGACGTATTGGGACGCGCGCTGGTTGAGCAACCTTGCGTTGTACTGACTCGACGATAATCGGCTTGCCAAGTCCGGCAAGAAATTCGGCGACTTCATCTTTGTCAGGTCGGACACCAGTTTTTGATTCAACAGCACCCGCAACAAGATCAACCAAATCTTCATCACCCTTTTCCACCAGTTCGCGCCACGCTTCTGGAATTGCGGCTTTTGCCTGTGAGCGTCGGTTTCGATTGCGATATTCTTTGCGTGCTGTTTCAAGCGCCTCTCCCGACTCGACTCTTGAACGTTCTAGGTAACGACGAAGTATTTCGGCAGCTTCAGCTGATGGACGCTCGAAAAGGTCGAGTTTGTAAACGCGCCTGTCCTCGTAGCTGCCTTGTTCCGCTGGCAAATAAAAACTCCACGTCCTGCCATCAGTGAGAACGACAAATGGAACTCCAGTATGAAAAGCGTATTCGAGTGCCTGCCGAACAGATTCTTCGGCTTTACCGGGTTGTTTGACTTCAATGAAATCAGCCGGTTTGGTTGGCGGATGGCAAAGAGCAAAATCAACACGACCTTCCCCGGTTTTGTATTCAGGCCACACCACAGTGGTATCCCATGTGTTCCAGCTAAGCTCTTGAAGCACTCGCAAAACTATGCCTTGAGAAATTGCCTGTTCATTTGGAAATCGTCCCTGCCGAAGACGAACTGTTATATCTGATAACGTGGTTTCGAGTGACATACTTGGTCTCACTTTTGATAAGAACTTCTTGGGGGAGTATAGAAAGTCCGGTCTTGTATGTCAAGATGATTTTGGCCACAGATCCGCGTAGGGGGTACATTGCGACATTCGCCTTTTGTTTCGATGAAAAGATAGGGCTACTTTACTTTTTGGCGCAGCACAGTGCCTATAGGAGCTTCTTGCTCCAGAAGCAGATAAATCTGATTATCATTATTGGCTTCTTTAAGCGCCTTCCCGTTTGCGTCAATTAGAATGCGCGTATCTATCTGGACTGTATCATCAATCAATAGCAGTTCCACTTCATCGCCTGCGGCCAGATGATTGCGAACACCTATAAGCATCATCTTTTTGACGGGATCATATTGCAATACAGTCCCTGCCGGCTCGTGAGTTTGGATATATTTAATCTCCGGGTTGGTTTCATTTATTTTTTCTTCGCTGAATGCAAAGCCTGCGGTATAGCCGCGGTTGGAAATTTTCGTAAGTTCATCTACCCATTCCTGATTGCATTTGTATTTTTCTTTTTGTTGCATTAGAGCGCCCAGTGCCTGCCGATAAGTCCATGTTACTACGGCCACATAATAATAAACAAGTCAATGGGTATGATGAGTAAAATCTTTTGATGATTTGCGTTTGGAATGATTGAACCAAAATGATATTGTAATAACTAAAAATAAAGTGGTCATTCCGCTTATTTTTTAATAAATGTTAATTGAACTGTAGCACTTCGTTTTACTATTGCCGCCACTACATCACTGAGTAATGCAACAGGCATAAATGCTATAAAAAATAGTACATGAAAAATAAATTTATACAACGGATAGTCTTTTATATATGATTTATTCCCCTTTAAAAACTCAAATAATAGTTCACGTTTTGGAGAAACTTTATTTAAAATACTTTGCACTAAACCGTATGGATTTTGCTCAAAGGAAACATACTGTTCATTTACCAATTCAAAGCCTTTTTGTTTCATCAACCCAATAAAATCAATAGGTTTAAAATAAAACAAATGACGAGGTGGATCAAGATGTAACCAATCGCCTTTAAACCACCTGGCTTGATTGCTATTGATATTAGGGAATGACATTATTAATACACCACCTGGTTTCAATATATTTTCGATAATATGTAGCATCTCCGCAGGATTATCAATGTGTTCAAATACATTAAACAAAGTAATGACATCAAAATAATTTGATGAATATGTATCTTGTTTTAGCGAACCTACAAGCAATCGAATTCCAGAAATATGTGATGCTCTGCGAGCTGAATTTCCTTCTCGTTCAATACCATGCAATTCAAAATTTCCTTTTGTACCTAAATATTGCAGAAACCGACCATTACCACAGCCGATATCTAATACACGAGCATTGGTATGTAATTGTTTTCTTAAAAACGAAGAGCGATGAGAACGAAAAAAATCAAGAACACTTTCAACAATTGGATTAAACTTTTCTGTTCCTTCTCCATAGTAAGTATCATCATAGGCGCGATCGAGTTGCGCTTTTGTAGGATGGGGTGATAAATAAATAGCATGGCAATGGTCGCATTGATTTAATGTATATTGATCATTGAAAATATCAGTAACTGGATACAATAGTTTACTGTCATTTGATTTGCAAAAAATGCAATAGTCATTCACGTGTTGGTTAATCATTATATGCGTTCATCAGAGGTTGAATAAATATCATAGCTAGCCAATCGTTGCTTATGAAAAAATGCATCAGCAAAGTATTTAATTTGATAAGGTATTGCTTTTTCACGGTGGAAGTATATGCAGAAAGATTTTGTGTGTCAATGAAATATAGACTACAAAATGCGAGGTGTGGTGTCGATGTTTGTCGTCGGACGGGAATTGTGTTTATTACGGATTGAAGTCCAGCATGCTTGACAGGATGACAATCTGTTAGGTTCAGGAAGAAGTTAATATACGATTCTAAAGCAATCAGTCAATATATGACGATTCACAATATTGATAAGACATTGCTTCTGCGTGGTTGAACTATAGGAAATCAGGTCTTGTATGTCAAGGAAATCCCAGCCACAAAATGTGGGGTACTGCCCCGATGATTGCGGAGGGGACATTACGACACCCGTCTTCATGAAAAATCTATTCACCTTTTGTTCCGGTGATAAAGATAAGGTTACTTTACTTTTTGGCGCAGTACAGCGCCTATCGGCGCTTCCCGCTCCAGAGGCAGGTAAATCTGATTATCATTATTGGCTTCTTTAAGCGGTTCCCCGTTTGCATCAACCAGAGTGCGCGTATCTATTTTGATTGTATCATCAGGAAATAGTAGTTCCACTTCATCGCCTGCGGTCAGATGATTGCGGACACCTATAAGTATTCTCTTATTGACAGAATCATATTGCAATACTGTCCCTACCGGTTCGTGAGTTTGGATATATTTAATCTCCGAGCTTGTTTCATTTATTTTTTCCTCGCTGAAGGCAAATCCGGTAGTATAGCCGCGGTTGGAAATTTTTGTGAGTTCATCTATCCATTCCCGCCTGCATTTATATTTTTCTTTTTGTTGCATCAGCGCGTCCAATGCCTGCCTATATGTCCGGGTAACGACTGCCACATAATAGGCTGATTTCATCCGGCCTTCGATCTTGAGACTAGCCACGCCGGATGCCAATACTTCGGGCAGATATTCAATGAGACATAAATCCCTGGAACTCAATAAATAACTATACCGCTCATCCTCTTGCAGAATCAGCGGATCGTCCGGTCTTGTTGCTTCGTGAAGTAAATATTCCCAGCGGCAGGGTTGACTGCAATCGCCCTCGTTGGCGCTCCTACGGTTGCGGAATGCCGACAGATAGCAGCGACCCGAGTAGGCCATACACATGGCTCCGTGGACAAAAATTTCCAGCTCCATTTCGGGAACAGCAACGGCAATTTCTCCGACTTCATTTAAATTCAGTTCCCGCGCCAGAATTATTCGCCGCACTCCATGGTCACGCCAGAAGAGGACAGCCTCTGCATTAGTCGTATTCGCCTGTGTGCTTAAGTGCAACGGAAGATTAGGCGTTAAAGTTCGAATCAGGCGGATCATTCCCGGATCGCTGACGATGAGCGCATCCACTCCGGCGTCAGCCAGAGCAGGAATCAACAACCTCGCCTGTTTCAGATCAGCATTACGCGCAAATGTATTGATTGCCGCGTAGACTTTGACTTTCCGCGCGTGAGCTTCGCTAACACCTATTGCCAGATCGGCAAGAGACATTTCCGCTGATGGCGAACGCAGGCTTAGCCCGGCAATACCGACATAAACGGCGTCAGCTCCGTAGAGCAAAGCGGTTCGTAATTTTTCCAGATTGCCTGCGGGAATGAGTAATTCCGGTTTTTCCATTTCCATTTCCTTCAAAATATACTAATTGATTTATCATAGCAAAAAAAATGGCCTGACACAAATAAAGCTCAGGTTGCTTGCAGATGAAACAAATAATCGACTTTTTCCTGTTAATGATATGTCGAATTATTTCATTTCTGTGATAGATTTCAAATTAAAATCGTGATAAATAAACTTGAAAATTTGACGTCTTAGCGGCAAATTTGTGGTGTTTAAGTTATTGTACAAGATCACTACTGTCCCAACGTTAGTCG
>PLMV01000007.1 GCA_003141615.1 Syntrophaceae bacterium | reverse complement strand
ATCTTGAAAACGTAATGGAATAAATACATTTTTCCAGCTGATAAGTAAACGCCCGGAAACCGGCATCAGGATAATCTCTTCTCAATCTCCGCACAATCTCAAGAAGGTTAGGAATCTCCTCATCAGGCACAGCTATGTAAAGTATATTGTTCCTTCCGAGTGCGTAAGAGGTGCCCAGCTTTGCCCCGGATTCTTCGCCTTCACCCGTTGTGCCATGCACTTTCGTATACTGCTTATAATCAGCTTCCTTAAATTCTTTTGTGATGCGTTCATCAAAGTAATCGGCATAAACAAAAGCAAACATTTTCATGATTTCGATCTTTTATTTTTTTGTTTGACAAGATATTGCTCTTTTTACAGGAAGAGATGTTTGTTGCGTTCACTAACAAGCAATCGCACTTTTTATTTTAAAAAAGAGGAAAATACACCGTCTCATTTATTACGGAGTTCATTTAACGTTGTATTTGTACCACTTCCGGGTATTATATACGACCTTAACCATCTCCACAACCGTATCCTGCTCGTTCATTTCCATATTGAACACCAAGTCATAGTTGACCGGGTCCAGCATGTCCGCATGGAAATACCGCCTAATAAAGGCTACACGGTCGGATTCTCTGTTCATAACATTCTGCCTAGCCACTTTTTCAGATACCCCATAAGTATCCTTTACGTTTCTAATCCTTAATTCCAGAGGCGCAACCACCAAAACACGGAGACAGATTTCCTTCGGTAGAATGTAACTGGCTCCTCTGCCCAAGATTACGGCGTGTCCATGGGCGCCGATGGTCCCTATCAGCTTTGTTAGTTGATCAAGGTATTCATTTGGCCAGAGATGGCGCTCTGCAGTAAGGACAGACAACCAGTCAAGAACAATTGAGTTGTCCTGCTCATCAACGGTTTCCACCACACGACGGCTAACATCTGCATTCTTGGCTATTTCATCAACAATCGCCTGATCGAAAAAATCGATTTCCAAATCTGCCGAGATTTGTTTGGCTATGTTCCAGGCACCACAGCCGGGAAGTCTTGAAATGGTAATAACTGGTCGTATCGGTTTTTTATATTTTCTTTTCCGGTTGGATTGCCATCTTGTGATTTGTTCCTCGACTAGCTTATCAAGTGTCTTGCGTGGATAAGTTTCCATAGATCAGTTACCTCCGTATAGTGGTTAATTATATCCTTAATTTAATTGTACTAGATTAATACTGATAATTATTTATCGCCAATGCAACCTGAATCCTTTTCCGGTTACGATACTTTCAGACACTACTGAGAACTTGCCCTGTTCGGGTGGAACTATTTTCATGCTGCAGCCGTTGATTATATCTTTCTTAATATCAATGCCCGGCATGACCTCGATTAGCTCCATACCGCGTTCCGTAAGTTGAAAAACTCCGACGTTGGTGCAGTAGTAAACTTTTTTCCCGTGCTTAAGCGCCTCCGGTCCGCTGAAAGTTATCTCATCAACTTTATCAATAAATTTTTGCTCACCGGGTTTGACAATCATGATTTTACCGTCATGAATTTCCATATGAGCCCCGACCATCCAGGAACCAATGAAGATGATTGTCTTCGCGGCAACAGTCATATCTGTAAATCCCCCGGGACCTACATAATTAATCGGCCCTTCGCCCCGCTTGGAAACATTAACATTGCCCTTTGAATCCACTTGCAGCAGCCCCAACAAAGTAATATCGAGTTTTTCATAAATTAAATGAAACATTTGCGCCGAGCTGAGAAGTTTTTCCGGATTAATAGACGCGCCAAAGAAGATTCCCATTGCGGGCATCCCTCCCAAAGGTCCAGACTCAAGCAAATAAGTTACATCCTCATGAATACCCCCCTCATATATCAGCCTGCATACTTCTTCCGGCATGCCCACGCCCACATTAACATACTGGTCATTTTTGGCCGCACGCATAAAAAAGTCGGCTGCAAGACGGGCGAGTGCTTCTTCTGCTGGTCCCCGGTGAGGCGTGATCCGAATCAGGTTATTAACAAATTCAAGCCTGGCAAGGGCATCCTCCATATCAACTTTTGCTCCCTCGGTGAACATTTCCCAATATTTTCTTTGGGACGCCATGCCGCACTGTTCATTATTCGGATTAACGACTATTGCGTCAACTTTATCTGCCGGCAAAGAAATTTCTTTTTCGTTTTTGGGAATAATGTCCGTGACCGTTACAAGCACTTTTCCTCCGTTATGTCTTACAGCCAATGCAGATTCGATATTCTCGGTAATAACGGAAGCGTGTTTGAAATAAATATTCCCCTCGGAGTCGGCATACGGAGCGTTCATCAGAGCAACAGTGATTTTAGGTAATCGATATCGCAGATAATTGCCCTCAACGGTGCAAAGGCTCTCGCCGACACCTTTAATAAGAGGCGTGCCGTTACCTACTCTTGTGTCAATCATTGTGCCCACGCCGGTTTTTGTCACAAGGCTGTCTTCGCCTTTGTTTTGTGCCTCGATCAAAAAATCTAATACACCTTGGGATATTCTGTGCACTTCCAGTTTCCCCTTTTGAGCCAGTTTAAGGAAACTCTTCATAGTTTCATGATGTCCGCCAATCCATACCTTGATTAAGCCCTCGATGCCCATCTCTTCCAGCGAGCCGAACATCCTGCCCCTGGCTCCCTGACCTGCCACGGATATCCAGGTGAGATCTTTGGGATGACCGGATTTAAAAAACCGGTTTCGTATCGCGTAATAGAGAACACTGCATCGCGCGTTCGCGGCAATACCATTGGACAAAACGCATGCTCCGTCGGAAATCATATCCGCAGCCTGCCGGCCGGTCATGAATTTTTGATTTTTTAGATTATGTGGAGGTGGAAGAACGAAATTATTCTTGCCTTGAAATAGAAAAAAACGACCCACTTGAATCAGCAGATGAATGTATTCGCTAATCTTCATATTATTTTCCTTATTAAAAATACTGTGAAGTTAATATCAGTGCTCATAAAAATTATCAACTATTTAATGAGTAGTCAGATTACCTTGTAATCCGAATTATAGTGGAATGAACTGCCCCTAGTACTTGTACCACATGTTAAATTAGAGTTCAGCCATTTTGATTATTTCCACTTGAAATGTAGTATGAATTGGGAAAACACAAAAAACAATCTTACAGGAAGAAGGTGATACAGGATAGCTGCGGAAAAAAATCCGTTTATTCTGCAGGTGACATCGGCCTATTTTAAAGATTCTGCTTGATGATGTGCAGACAAAGCGTCAATCATTGCGCCGATGTTGCCGTTTAAGAAATTATCTAGATCATATCGGGTCATGTTGATGCGATGATCGGTGATGCGGCCCTGAGGAAAATTGTAGGTGCGAATACGTTCGCTACGATCGCCGGTGCCAACCTGGCTTTTACGCGTCTGCGCTTGTTCCGCGTTTTGTTTCTGTACCATGGCATCGAGCAGGCGTGCCCGCAGGACTTTCATTGCCTTGATTTTGTTTTTGAGCTGGGATTTTTCGTCCTGACAGGTAACAACAAGGCCTGTAGGCAAGTGAGTGATACGCACAGCCGAATCGGTTGTGTTGACGCTCTGACCTCCGTGACCGGTGGAACGATAAACATCAACCCGCAATTCGTTGGGATCGATATTGACTTCCACTTCTTCCGCTTCGGGCATAATGGCCACGGTGACTGCCGAGGTGTGAATGCGTCCCTGTGCTTCCGTTACCGGAACGCGCTGGACACGATGAACGCCGCTTTCGTACTTCAGGCGGCTGTATGCTCCATTGCCTTCAATAAGGGCGATAATTTCTTTAAACCCGCCGGTGCCGCCGGTCGAAGAACTGCTCACGACCTCTACACGCCAGCCCTGAGTTTCCGCATACCGAGCATACATTCGAAATAAATCGCCGGCGAAAAGGCCGGCTTCATCGCCTCCCGTGCCCGCTCTGATTTCCAGAAAGACATTTTTATCGTCATTGGGATCCTTAGGCAGCAGCAAAATATTTAACTTTTCTTCCAAATCAGTTTGCTTTTGCTTTAATTGCGGCATTTCTTCCTTAACAATTGCTTTTAATTCCTCGTCGCTGTCCGCCAAAACTCCCTGATATTCTTCTATCTGATCTCTGATTTTTTCATATTGACGTATAGTCTCCACCAATTCTCTTAAATCGGCATGCTCTTTGGCATATTTTTGATAAAGGCCCTGCTTCGAAACAATTTTAGGGTCACTAAGTAGCCCTTCCAGTTCCCGGTAGCGTATTTCAATATCGCGAAGTTTATCTAATATAATATTCATGTTATTTCTTTAAAGTAAATATTGTAGTATTTGAGATTAGTTTTAAAAAGGCACATCCGTAAGTTCCTTCCCGCTGGAAAGGGCACCTACAGATGGTGGTGCCGGGTTGCATTACAAAGAATGTCGCGGCGGCAAGGAAGAGGGCAACTTGATGCGTATAGTGTCAATCGTTGAGAAGCCAGTGAATCAAGCGAACAAAAATAGCCGGGTGAAGGCGGCTTGGCAGAAGAAAGATGAACAGTCTTTATCATAAAAACATAGTCCAGTACTTTGATTTTCAATTAAGAAAATTTATGTAATTATTCTTTCGTTGCTTTCTTTACCACTACCGTGGGTGTTTTCTTTTTGACCTGCGGCTTTTCCGCTTTGGGTTCATACTTCTTTTTGAATTTCTCGACGCGGCCCGCCGTATCTACAAGTCTTTGCTTACCTGTTATAAAAGGATGACAGTTGGAACAAATTTCCGTCTTAATGTCTTTTTTGGTTGACCTTGTTTCAATGACGTTACCGCAAACACAAGTGATGGTTGTTTCTTTATATTCTGGATGAATTCCTTCTTTCATGTCTTTCCTGCTTTCCTCCTTGGCATTTATCTGCAATTAATAATTAAAGTTTTCTGCGTAATTTTAAAGGCATTTGAGGTGCCTTATAACACATATGGCAAAAATTCAAGAAAATTATACCAATTCGCTTATAAGTTACCACCTTGCAGGTGGTAATTACCGGTAAGGTAAAAACCTTATTTACTATGCGCTCCCTTTGGTTGCGCCCCCGGTCTTTGGCTAACTTTGTTGGCATCGTCGTCAGCTTCCTCAACGTATTATTAATACGCCTGCGGAGCCTCCTCCTTGCCGAAGCTGATCCTTTGACCGGGGGCGCAACCAAAGGGAGCGCAATAAAAATTAAATTTTTACCCTACCGGGAAGTGACGCCGTGCAGGCGGCATCTTCCAATCGAAATGGTATTTGTATTATTACAAAGTCGTCCGGTTTTATTAATTTTGAACTTCCGGCTGATCCATTATAAGTCTTAAAAATGCAAACCCGGCCCCTCTGCGGTTATGCGTTCATCGAATCCAAAAATTCCTGATTAGTTTCCGTTTTTTTAATTTTGCCGATGATAAATTCCATAGCATCAACGGGATTCATTTCCTGGAGCAACCGGCGCAATATCCAGACACGATTGAGATTTGCTTTAGGAATCAGCAATTCTTCTTTTCTGGTTCCGGAACGGATTAAGTCGAAAGCAGGAAATACTCTGCGATCGGCGATGCGGCGGTCTAAATGCAGTTCCATATTTCCTGTTCCCTTGAATTCTTCAAAAATGACTTCATCCATCCGGCTTCCGGTATCAATCAGTGCTGTGGAAATTATCGTCAAGCTACCGCCATTCTCGATATTTCTGGCCGCGCCGAAGAAACGTTTAGGCTTGTGCAAAGCATTGGAATCGACACCACCGGAAAGAACTTTTCCGCTGGGCGGAACAACAGTGTTGTATGCTCGCGCCAAACGGGTGATGCTGTCGAGTAAAATGACTACGTCCTTTTTATGTTCGACAAGGCGTTTGGCTTTTTCAATAACCATTTCCGCCACCTGCACATGGAAGGAAGCCGGTTCATCAAATGTAGAAGCAATAACTTCACCGGCAACACTGCGCTGCATATCGGTTACTTCTTCCGGCCGTTCGTCAATTAAAAGCACCATCAAAACCACTTCNNTAATTTTTAGGATCAAATTCCAGATTTAATTTTTCCAAAGGATAAAGAGGTGTCAGGTTATCAAAAAGGATTTTGTCGCGGGCTTGTTCGGGGCTTTCCATATTCACGGTGTCAACTTTTAAAAGGGCAAAATATTTTTCCCCTTCTTTTGGAGGGCGGACTTCACCGGAAATTGTGTCACCGGTTTTTAAATTAAATCTTCTAATCTGCGAGGGCGAAATGTAAATATCATCCGGACTGGGCAGGTAGTTATAATCCACGGCGCGTAAAAAGCCAAAACCATCGGGCAAAATTTCCAATACTCCCGAGCCGGAAATCACGCCATTTTGTTCCGCTTGTGTCTGCAAGATAGCGAAAATCAAATCCTGACGGCGCATCCCGCTGGCGCCCGGAACTTCTAATTTCTTTGCTAAGTCGTTGAGTTCGCTGATAGGCAATCGTTTAATATCTTCAATGTTCATAAATATTTCCTTGCTTTAAATTCTAATCTGGTAACGTAAAACGTTATCCTGATATTATATTTGCTTTCGCTTTTACTGCATTATTTTTAAAGAAACACAAAAAGAAATAGTCACGACTTTTTAGTAGTTACGGATTAAATCTCGGCTTGTCTATTTGAATACTTGAAACGCTCCAAAGGGTAGGGCTTAAAAAGCCTTTTACTAATCGCGAAAGACTCTATATTAATCTATAACGACTGTCAAGCAATTTTATTATCTTTGCTAGAAGCGCATAATCTATCAGATTTATGTCACCATAGGCTGAGCAATTCTGATTACTTTATTCGTGAAACTCCAATTTAATGAGACCCCAGCTTCAGAAACAAAGTGCATAACCTGAAGGTCATCTGCGACTGAAGCTTGCTGGTCGAATTATCCCACGTGCGAAGCTAAGTGGGACTATTGTAATGAGACTCGCTGACTATAGGAAGCGTTAGTCGAATTAGTGAGTCCCAAGTTTCAGAAGCGGAGCGCGCTGAAATTTGTTGGACGAACTATCCCTTGTGCGAAGCACATAGGGATATCCCACAAAGCGGAGGATATAATACCCCCGCAGCTTGCTTTGGGGTTCATACCCGTGATTTGTAAATCACGAAAACTTTTTGGCCTCTTCCACCAGCATGACGGGAATGTCATCCTTTACTTCGTAGATCAATTTACACTGATCACAAATAATGCCGTTCAGCTTTTCGTCGAAGTGAACTTTCCCATGACATTGCGGACAGACTAGAATTTCCAATAGTTTTTTATTTAAAGACATTCATCACTCCTTTGTTAATTTTTTTTCCACGGCGGCAAAAACCTGCTGGGGTGAAATATCTTCCATGCATTTTTTTGTCGAGCATTTTTTTGAAAAGCAGGGACTGCAGGGCAGTTCTGTCCTGATTATTGTATGTCCGGCGCCGTAAGGGCCTGTTCTTACCGGATCGGTTGGCCCGAAAAGAGCGATAACCGGAGTTTCCACCGCTACGGCTAAATGCATGGGACCGGAATCGGTTGTTATCACAATTCGCGCTTTTTTGTACAGAATTGCAAGATCAAGCAAAGTTGTTGCCCCGCTTAAATTTATACTCACAGTGGTCATTAGTGAAGTTATTTTTTCGATTGATTCTTTTTCGCTTCCGGTAAAGACGACTTTCATCTGCAGTTTATTATTAATTAAATCGGCTAAACGGGCAAATTTTTCATCATTCCAAAGTTTTGTTTCCCAATAAGCAATCGGGTTAATGGCGATAAATTTTTTATTTTCCAGATTATACTTATCCAATAGAATTTGCACCCTGGTTTCTGCTTCCCTATTAGAAGGCAGAATAAACTCGGCACTATCGATCTTTGCGCCGAGATAACGCGGGAAATCAAGGTAGCGCTCAACCGCGTGTTTATTCATGTCTTCAGGAATTTTTTCATTAAGGAATAAGCCGCTTAATTCCTGCAAAGAATTATAGCCTAATTTTCTTTTCCCGCCGCTAAGAAAAACAATGATGGAACTTTTAAAGAGGCCATGAAAATCAATCACCAGATCATAAGGACGCTGCCGTAAAGTCTTTACGAAGGATATTATCTCTTCCAATGGGCGTTTGAATTGGCCACTCTGAAAGTCTTTGCTCCAGCTTTTGCGCCGGGAAATTAAAACCGCGTCCAGATAAGGGTGATTTTTAACTAAATCCGCGGCGGCTTCTTCCACAACCCAGGTTATGTGCGCGTCGGGATAAAGCCGGCGCAGCGCAGAAAGAGATGGCAGTGTGTGAATTACATCGCCTATCGCGCTGAGTTTTACGATTAGTATATTCACTCTCTGTCCTTTAATTCCGAGTTACATCCAAAAGATAACGAGGCGGCAAGGAGGAGGCTCCGCAGGCGTATTAATAATACGTTGAGGAAGCCGACGACAATGCCAACAAAGTTAGCTAAAGGATGCGACTTGGAATAATATCCATTTTACAGCTTCCAGAATATCTGCGGCAATATAATCCGGTTTGCTCTCTGCGGTTTCCTTATCCGGACCATCGTCTTGCAACAACTCCTGGCCGTATCCTGTTTTTACTAAAACCCCTTTGACTCCCACCTTTTTCGCCGCCTCCATATCCCGAAATCTATCTCCCACCAGATAAGATCTTGTTAAATCGATATTTAAATCCTGGGCAGCCCGCAACAACATACCCGGAGCCGGTTTACGACAGTTGCAATCTTGCCGGTAAGGTTCTATTCCTTCCGTGGGGTGATGCGGGCAGTGATAGAAATTATCTATATATGCTCCTTCTTGACGCAGAGCGGTTTGCAGATGCTCATGTGTTATTTTTACAAAGTCTTCTGTAAAAAATCCCCTGGCCACACCTGCCTGATTGGAAATGACAACTGCTTTCATACCACTTTCATTAATCAATCTGATCGCTTCATAAGCGCCGGGGATTATCTTGAGTTTGTCCAAACTATCCAGATAACCTACTTCTTCATTAATTGTCCCGTCTCTGTCCAGAAAAACAGCTGTATTTTTTTTCATTGATTTTTATCCCGGCCATTTTGAAATCACGGCTATAAACCCCAAAGCAAGCTTTGGAAACATTTCGCAGCGAGCCGCTGGTTATTCCCCACTTATGACAATCCCACTTAGCTTCGCACGTGGGATAATTCGACTAACGCTTCAAACTTCACTTCGTTCGTTTTCAGCGAGTCTCATTAAATTTTGAGCTGCAGCAAAAACATCTTCCACAGAAATCAGCTTCATGCAACGAAAATCCGTCGGGCATTTTTCTTTCAAGCAAGGGCTGCAGGATACTTCCCGGCGAACGATTGTGGATTTGTTTCCCGCCGGCGCGGTGGTAACAGGGTTAGTTGAGCCAAAAATAGCGATAGTGGGAATATTTAATGCGCCTGCTATATGCATCAACCCGGAATCATTGCTGATGAATAAACGGCATTGGGAAATTAAATAAATTGCTTCCCGCAGAGTCGTTTTACCGGCGAGATTAATTAATTTAGTGCGCGCCAGCTTTTGGACTTCCTGCGCTGTTTCCCAATCGGCTTTACCGCCCAGAAGAATTCCCTGCGAAGAGAAATGCTCATTGAGCTTGTCCGCCACCTCAGCAAATCTATCGGGGAACCATCTTTTAGCCGGACCATAAGTGGCCCCGGGAGCAATGCCAATTACAGTCTTCTTTGTTTCGGGTATAAATTTCCGCAAACTATCCTGGACATCTAAAGGATTTATTTTTGATTCCAGGTGCATTTCACGATCAACGGGAACACACCCTAAAGCCTTGACCATTTCCAGATAATAATCAATTTGATGAACTTTTCTTATTTCTTCAGTGCAGTGCACGCGATGGGTTAGCAGAAGGCCGCGAGCGTCAGAGTCGTAACCGGCGCGCAGGGGAATTCCCGCCGCAAGGACGATGATCGCCGCCTCTATGGCGTTTTGTAAAAGTATCGCCGCGTCAAATTTTTTCCCCTTGAGCATTCGGGCAAGGCGAAAGACTCCGGCGGGAGTATCAAATTTATTTTCATAGATGATCACTTCATCTACGGAAGAGAAAAGTTTATAAATATCAGCGACCCATGGTTTCACGAGCACGGCAATGTGGGCTTGCGGGTAAGTGGCGCGGATAGAGGCCACTGCCGGCAATGTCAAAATGGCATCGCCGATCCAGTTGGTGCCGCGAATCAAAATTTTATCTATGCCGTCACGCGGCAATTTTTTGATATTTCCCGGCTTCAATTGTTTATCCTTTTTGTTTTACTTGACAGAGTTTTGTCTTCCAGCGTTGATGCACCCAAAACCATTGCGCCGGATACTGGCGAATTTTGTCCTCGATAATTTTAGTGAAATTCTGCGTATTGATCAACACATCAGCATCACGATTTCCGGAGCTGACAATTTCAACCTTTTTGCCAATCTCCAGTAAATATCTGCCATCGGGCAGGCGGCGGGTAAAGACGGGCAGCACCGGCGCTTTTGTATGCAAAGCCAATAGAGCCANNGCGACATTTTGATCAATGAGAATGTTGATTGTAGCGCCGTTTTTCAACAGGCGAATCATCGGCCGCATAGCATTATATTTAGAAAGTGAAATGTTGCCGTAAGAGGCGCGGACACCGGTAATGGCCCTTTCTAAAAGAGGGCTGTCGAAAACGCGGTAAACAAAAACAAACGGTTGCGTCATTATCGCTAAAGCCGCGTTGCCTATTTCCCAGTTGCCGAAATGGGCGCTGAAAATCAGCACTCCTTTTCCTTCCTTACAGGCTTCGGTGTAATTATCCAAGCCTTCAATGCTGATCCATTGGCGCAAATTATCTTTGTTTAAATACGGAATATCGAGAAAATCAACAGCAATAAGAGTAAAGCATACATACGATTCTTTCGCCAGACTGATAATTTCCTTTAACGGTCTATCGGGAAAGGAACGCATCAAATCATGAATGGTGATAAGCCGATGTTTCAGGGAAATATAGTAAGACAGCCTGGCTATAAAAAAGGCCAAAATCCTTCTTAAGCTCAAAGGAATGTGTCTTAATAAATTTATTATTAATCTTTCTTTCAAGCAGGCATCCTTTTAAAAAGCTTATTTTTTTGCGCTGCCGCGAGCCGGCCTAATATAAATTTTTTGAATGATTCTCCGGAGGGAATAATCTCCAGTTCAATACGCAGCATGTAAATCATGGTTAAATATTCGGGTAATTCCTGGAGGCGCGTGCCGTCTTTTTGAGTTGAAATCAGAAAATCAGCGCGGCAATCAATAAATCGGGTCTTGATTTTTTCCAATTCGTTTTTATTGTAGCGGTGGTGATCGGAGAAAATATCGAATGACAAAACCTGCGCCCCAGCATCCAATAAGGTTTTTTTAAATGAATCAGGTTTAGCTATTCCACAAAAGGCACATACCTTTTTCCCCGCAAGAATGGAAATTGGCCATTGCGCGCTATAATCTCCCTTGACCATATCTTTCGGCTTGTGAATACTCATAAAAATGGGAATGTTTTCATTCTGGACTAATTTTTCGATCGTGTTGTTTGTTTGTTGTGATTCATCGGTACGCGTGAGCACAAAGGCGCTGGCACGTTTTAGTTCCGTTATTGGTTCCCGCAATCTTCCCCGCGGAAGAATATGATTGTTTACCCGTAAACTTTGGCTGTCTAATAAAACTAAATTAATATCTCTGAAAATTTTCCGGTGTTGCATCGCATCGTCACAAATGAGCACATTCGCTCCGAATTGATTGATGACTGTTTCCCCGGTAACAATTCTTTTAGCTCCGGTAATCACGGGAACACCTTTTAGAACCTGGGCAATTAAGAACGGTTCATCTCCGGCAGTTTCGCTGTCGAGCAAAATCTTGTGACCATCCGATACAATATTAACGGGATGGATACTTTTGCCGCCGTAACCCCGGCTGAGAATTGCCGGCTTAAAACCGTTTTCTTGCAGCATTTGAGCCAGCATAATTACACAGGGAGTTTTGCCCGTACCACCTACGGTGATGTTGCCGACGCTGATCACAGGACAAGGAAGAGTTACCTCTTTAAGTATCTTGTGATCGTAAAGCCAATTGCGAAAATTGATAATAAGTCGATAAAAAAAAGAAATGACATATGCAATTATTTTGACAGGGCTGTACCAACCGGTAATTCCGTCATCATCCCATATCCTTTGCCAATTGATCATTTTTCTCATCACTTTCTTCATCTTTAAACTGCAAATTATACAGACGGAAATATTCACCCTTTTTCTTAAGCAACGTTTCGTGGTCGCCTTCTTCAATAATTTCTCCATTAACTAATGCAATAATTCTATCGGCATTGCGGATCGTAGAAAGCCTATGCGCAATAATTAAAGTGGTACGCCCTTTCATGAGATTATCCAACGCATCCTGCACTTCAATTTCCGCTTCCGTATCCAGCGAAGAAGTGGCCTCATCAAGGATTAAAATAGGAGCGTTTTTGAGCAGCGCCCGGGCAATGGAAAGACGTTGTTTTTCTCCTCCGGAAAGCTTGGTGCCCAATTCACCGATATTGGCATCATATCCCTTAGGCAGTCTCATGATGAAATCATGAGCGTTGGCCGCTTTGGCTGCGTTAATGATATCATCTTCAGTTCTTTCGATATCACCATAGGCAATATTATTTCTTACCGTGTCGTTAAAAAGTATCGTTTGCTGCGTCACAATGGCGATCTGTTTGCGCAGTGATTGCAGAGAGACACCCCTGATATCATGGCCGTCAATCAAAATACGGCCTTCGCTGACATCATAAAATCTTGGTATCAGATTAACCAGCGATGTCTTTCCTCCGCCGCTCATACCTACAAACGCGACAACCTCACCGGATTTAATGGAAAGATTTATATTTTTTAATACCGGTATTTTTTCATAGCAGAACGTAACATTATCGATATCGATGCCGCGATTAATGGGTGGAAGATTGATAGCGCCGGGCTTATCTTCAATATCCGGAGTGAGGTCAATGATGCTGAAAATACGGTCGGCGCCGGCAATGCCCTGATTGATGGTGTTATTGATATTGGTGAGCCGTTTAACCGGTTCGTAAAGCATCAGCAGCGCGGCAATAAAAGAGAAGAAGGTGCCGGGGGTGGAATGGCCCTGAACAACATTATAGCCACCGTAAAAAATGACGGCGGCAATCCCCAACCCGCCCAGAAAATCCATTAAGGGGCTGGAAATGGCGTTTACAGAAACAGATTTCATGTAATATTTAAACAGCCTCTCGTTTTCCGCGGCGAATCTTTTGCTTTCGTATTTTTCCATGCCGAATGCTTTGACAATGCGGGTTCCGGAAATGGTTTCCTGCAAAAGGGAATTCAAGGTTCCCATGGTGATTTGCGTGGAGGTTGTCACCTTGCGCATTTTTCTGCCAAACATGGCAATAGGATAAATAGTCAGCGGAAAGACGACTATCGCGATGAGTGCCAGTTTCCAGTCGGTATAGAAAATAACCCCCACTAATGATATTAGCATAAAGCTGTCTTTGACTAATGCTGTTATTGCCTCCGCTGAAGCGGTTTGAACGGACTGAACATCATTGGTAATCCGTGACATCAGTAATCCGGTGGGATGTTCGGCAAAAAAAGATAGAGATTGTTTCTGAATTTGTTCGTAGAGTTTATTGCGTAAATCCGTAACAATGCGCAATCCTATGGAGCTCATCAAGATGGCCTGTCCATAATTGCACAATCCTTTAAACAGGAAAATTGCTATTACCGCAAAGGGAATCCATTTCAGCGCGGCAATATTTTTACTTACAAATATTTCGTCAATGGCCGGTTTGGAAATCAGCGGCAGAGCGGCTTGCAAGCCTCCGGCAATGATCATGCAAATCGCAGCAAAGATAAAGCGTACATAATATTGCTTGGCCATTAATAACAATCTGTTAAAAGTTTCCATAGTTGTTCCTATATCATACCGCAGGCAATTTGCGCAGCTCTTATTGCGGCGCCGGCTTCGCCCAGCCTGGCGCGAATTGCTTCTAGTTCTTTGATCATTTCCTGCTTTCTTTCTCCATTTGTTAAAATTGCCAGGGCCTCTCCGGCAATACGCTTACCGCTGGCATCTCCTTGAATCAGTTCCGGGACAATAGTTTTTCCGGCAATAATATTGACAAGACCGATGTTTTTTACATGAACGAACAATCTGCCGATAAAATAAGAAAGGAGAGAAATTTTATAGACGATAATCATGGGAACTCCCAAGAGAGCAGTTTCTAGTGTCGCTGTCCCCGAAGCAACCAAAGCCAAATCGGCGCAGGAAATGACATCATATGTATGACCGGAAATTATTTTTACTTTTACATTAAATCCGGAAATAATGTCAGTTATGATTATTTCTTCGAGCGTATCGGCCAACGGCAGAACAAATTGCACATCCGGCATTCTTTGCGTTAAAATTTCGGCCGCCCGCAGCAGTTCCGGCATTAGTTTTCTTACTTCCGAAAGCCGGCTGCCGGGCAAAATTCCAATAGTGATTTTATTTTCGGCAAGACCAAATTTTTTTCTCGATTCCTGTTTTGAATAATTTAGTTTAACCAAGTCAAGTAAAGGGTGGCCGACATAATTTACCGCAAAACCCTCTTGACCGTATGTGTCAACTTCAAAAGGCAGAATAACCGCCATTTTGTCTACCGTTTTTTTAATTTGCCCAATTCTGCCTTTGCGCCAGGCCCAAACCTGCGGGCTTATATAGTAGAAAACTTTTATTCCTCTTTTTTTAGCGGCTTTAGCTAAAGGGATATTGAAATCGGGATAATCAATTAAAATTACAAGATCCGGCCGGCGTTCATCTAAGGATCTTTTCATCATACCCATTATTTTTAAAATACTTCCTAATTTGGAAATAACCTCGGTCAAACCGACAACAGCCATATCAGAGGCGTTGGCAAGAAGTTCAACTCCCTCTTCCCGCAATTTGTTACCGCCGATGCCGTAAAAATTCAGCGCCGGATCAATTTTTAACATTTCTCTGACGAGATTGGCGCCGTGCATATCACCGGAAGCCTCACCGGCAACGATCATAATTGTTTTATTTTTCTTATGTGCAGCGTTTATTAACGGAATTGTTTTTTTTTCTTCAAGAGGCATGATTAATAACATCGGCAATAAGCCTGATTTCTTCTTGGTTCAATTCCGGAAACATCGGCAGAGAAAGGACTTCCTGCGCACAATTTTCACTCATAGGCATTTTTACTGAAGCATTATCCAGTTTCAAAAAAACTTCCTGCTGGTGCAGAGGCACCGGATAATAAACAGCTGAGGCGATATCTTTTTTTTGAAGAGCGTTAGCCAAAACATCTCGATTTTTCGCGCGAATAGTAAATTGGTGATAAACATGTTCACAACCGGAAGCCACAGCAGGCAAAATTATATCTTTGCTGTTGATGGCGGCACAATAAGCCGCCGCCTTTTGACGGCGCGCCGCGTTGAACTGATCTATTTTTTTGAGTTTAACGCGAATGATGGCGGCTTGAATTTCATCAAGGCGGCTGTTGTAGCCGATTTCCTGATGATAATAACGCTTCGAACTGCCATGATTGCGCAACATTTTTAC
>PLMV01000073.1:2570-3860 GCA_003141615.1 Syntrophaceae bacterium | reverse complement strand
CATTTTATTTGAGGCAATTCGATCCCGCCTTAAAGGTTGACATACATTGTTGATGATATATAATCTTTTCTCATTTTTGGGAGGTGTATATGCTCAATTTTAAAAATATTTTATATCCCATCGATCTGGATTTAAAAAATATTTCTTCAGTAGTGAAGGCTTTAGAATTTGCGCAAATGCTTAACTGTCCAATACATATTTTGTATGTCAATGACATACAAGCCGGTTATCGCCACCCTACGGATCATGAGGATGCGGTAGCCTTAAGAGTAAAAGAAGTTGTCCCTGCCGAATTACTGGAAAATCAAAAAATCATATATTCTGTTTCCAAAGGCGCTTTGGATAAAGAAATCGTGAAATATTGTGAAAAAAATAATATTGATTTGATAATAACCGGGCACAAGCACAGAAACAAATTATATTCTCTATTTTTTGATCGTCCTGATGAAAATATTATTGACGCTATTAATTTGCCGGTTTTAATAATTCCCGAAAATTAGAATAATAACACATGCGTAAAATTGAAAATAATCTCCAGAAAAGATTTGGCCGCTTTTTATCCATGATATTTATTTTATTATTCCTTGTCCCGGCGGCAAGCCTTGCCAATACATCCGGGGCAAACGTACCTGTCGGTGATATTGGCGCTCTTCTTCCATTCTGGTCTGTGCTGCCATTTGCCGGTATCTTACTTTCCATAGCATTAATTCCGTTATTGGCGCCCCATTTTTGGGAACATCATTTTCCGAAAGTTTCTGCCTTCTGGGCTCTGGTTTTCGCCGTGCCGTTTTTGTATTTTTTCCGGGAAGTCGCCGTTCATGAAATAGCGCATATTATCATCATCGATTACATTCCCTTCATTTTACTGCTATGGGCATTATTTACCGTCTCCGGCGGTATTCATGTCAAAGGGACATTGAAAGGATCACCCGGTGTTAATACGTTTATCCTGCTGATCGGCACCATCCTGGCATCATTCATCGGCACTACAGGCGCATCCATGTTAATGATCAGACCAATACTGCGCTCCAATGCTTGGCGTCAATATAAGGTTCACACGGTAGTATTTTTTATTTTTCTGGTAAGCAATATTGGCGGAGTTCTGACACCACTTGGCGATCCGCCATTATTTCTTGGATTTTTGCATGGCATCCCCTTCTTCTGGACATTAAAACTATTACCCCAGATGATCTTTGCCAGTTTTATACTTTTGGGCATGTATTTCATCTTAGATTCATTCTATTACAAAAAGGAAGATAAACTCGCCTTAAAAAGCCCGGAAATAGAACC
>PLMV01000073.1:0-2548 GCA_003141615.1 Syntrophaceae bacterium | reverse complement strand
TTATTATGGGACTCTCATCGCTGATTTCAACAAAAAAAGAAATCAGGCAGTGCAATGAGTTTAGCTGGGCCCCCATATCAGAAGTAGCTTATCTCTTTGCTGGTATCTTTATGACCATCATCCCGGCGCTGGCGATTCTGAAAGCAGGCGAAAATGGAGCATTAGCATTATTAATAAAATCAATAAACACTCCGGCGCACTATTTCTGGGCTTCAGGCGCGCTTTCGAGTTTCCTGGATAATGCTCCCACATACTTGACCTTTTTAAACAGCGAGATCGGTAAGTTTTACCTGAGGATGCCGGAATCTCAGGCGGTTGCCCGGCTGATTGTGGAAAGAATTCCTTATCTAGCGGCAGTATCAGCCGGAGCAGTCTTCATGGGAGCAAATACCTATATCGGCAACGCCCCCAATTTTATGGTAAAGTCTATCGCCGAAGAGGCTGGCGTGAAGATGCCCAGTTTCTTTGGATATATGTTTAAATACTCCATACCCATTTTGGTGGTTTTATTTACTATAATGACTTTCGTATTTTATTAATGAGACTCGCTGAAAACGAACGAAGTGAAGTTTGAAGCGCTAGTCGAATTATCCCAGGAGCGCAGCGACGCGGGATTAATGACACCGCTTCAAAAGCGTAGCGCATTGAAATTGGTTAGTCGAATTATCTTCCCTAAACAGAACTTGACCTGACAGTGAGTGTCAAAATAATTGATAACTTCTGTAATGTTATTTTTTGTGTTTTCCTAATTCATACAACCTTTCAATCGGAAATAATCAAAGAAGCTGAACTCTAACTTAACATATGATAGAATTATTAAACGAGAGGTCAGATGCATATGAAAGCATTTCGGGAACAGATTGTAAACTTTATATATAAGGTAGCAACGGGCACAAAAAGATTTCGCCTGCTTCTTACCCCGCTATTGGGCTCTATTTTTTTCTGTATGGTATTGCTGTTGATAGTTACTTCTTTTTATCTGGACCGGTATTTTGGATTGCCTGAATTTATTTCCAAACCATTCAGCATTGCTGTTTCCTTGCCCTTCCTGATTGTAGGTACCATTTTATGGTTATGGTGTGCGGGTAAATTCTTTAAAACAAAAGGAACTCCTGTGCCGATAAATCCTCCGCCGAAATTGGTTACCGACGGCCCTTACACTTATTCACGAAATCCGATGATGACGGGTCTTTTTATGGTAATGACCGGGATTGGCATTTTATTTTGCTCAATAACGCTCATATTTATAATGACGCCGCTGTTTGTTTTTATGAGTATTCTTGAATTCAAATATATTGAAGAACCGGAACTTGAGAAGCGTTTTGGAAAAGAATACCGCGAATATAAAGGGAGAACCCCAATCATTATTCCAAAGATTCGCTGAAATATTTACACTAAACTTTATTTAATTCCCACGGTGGTGTGAAAGGCGGTTCCTTCAGGATTGACTGATGGGTATCCCTTCAGAGAAGATGGTCATAAAGCTTTGCATGATAGTTTCTTCAGAATAATTCTCATGCATTACCAGCCATGCACCATATTCAGCCATTCCCATTAAGATGTATCCTGCCAGAGCGCAATCGATGTCTTTCCGGATGCGTCCTTCTCGTTGCAGGTGCTCGATTTCCCTGATCATAGGGTTAACCATTTGCTGGATCAGTTGATTGAATTTCGTCCGGAAGGAAGGGTTGTCGCCCACCGAGAGGCTTTTCACAAGATTCATCATTGATATCCATTGGGGATACGAAGAAAAGAATGCTTTTCCTCGTTTTGCCAGTCTCAAGGTCATTTCTTTTTCTCCCTTTATCTCATTCCAGACGTCATTATACATGTCGTGGAATATCCTGTCCGCACAGGCCATGAAGATTTCTTCCTTATTGCTGAAATTCTGGTAGATGGTCCCTTTACTTATTTTTGCATGATGTGCGATATCGGACGTGCTTGTCTCAGCATATCCCTTTTCTAAGAACAGCACGATAGAGGACGAGAGGATGGCATCACGTTTGCCAGATGATAGATAAGCCGGCTTAGGGTTACTCTGGAGAAAAGCAACTTTATTTTTGATCTCTTCTTTGATTACGTTAAGCGGTTTACCCCCTTCGATCTGCTTATATCTGATAAGATTCAGTATCTTTAAATGGATGTCGGAATAGTATGCGCGGGTCTTCCCGGTTTTTAATGGCGCAGGAATAAGCCCTTCGAGGATGTAATATCTTATTGTGGAGATAGGGACTTTTGATCTCCTGGATAGTTCTGATATCTTCATGAGATATTTTTCTTTCATCTCTTTCAGTACTGATATCCCGCTACTTGTTGCTAATATCCCATCCCTTATCAAATGTTTTGATACTTCGCATTTTGCTGCGGGGTAGTTCCTTAACCCCTCTCCTTCAAGTTGGGTATGCTGAATAACGGGATTGAAGATAATATTTCGGCCTTCGATAAAGACACTATCGATATCCCTCTCAGTATAAATCTGTAAATAATAGAAACCATACTCCGTTGCGCCCATTAGCATATGTGCAAGTATATGAAGATCTTTAAAATG
>PLMV01000163.1 GCA_003141615.1 Syntrophaceae bacterium | reverse complement strand
AAATAAATACATCAATCTCTTTTTCAATTCTCCCGGGGATGAACATTCTTTTACAGAAATATTGGGCCGGATGGAAGGTGATGATTCGACGCCGGAAGGTGAAGAAGACGGCGAAATAGTCACCGAATCGGACAGCGTCATCATGCAGTTAGTCAATAAAATTATTAATGATGCTTATAGTCGCCGCGCTTCGGATATACATATTGAACCCCATGCAGACAAAAAAAATGTGGAGATCAGGTTTCGTGTTGACGGAGTCTGTTTTCTTTATCAAACTGTTCCTTTCAGTTACCGTGAGGCCGTTAATTCGCGTATAAAAATCATGTCCAACCTGGATATTACCGTTAAAAGACTGCCGCAGGACGGCAAGATTAAATTCAGGCGCAACACGGGAGATGAATTTGAATTGCGTGTGGTGACAATTCCCACTCAGGGCGGTATGGAAGATTTGGTGATGCGTATTTTATCTCAAAATTTATCTAAAGGCGAAATCTTGCCACTGGAAGGTATGGATTTATTGCCGCGCAATTACAAAGAGCTGGTTAATATTCTTTCCAAGCCTTACGGCATGATTTTGTGCGTTGGCCCCAGCGGTTGCGGTAAAACAACTACGCTGCATGCAGCCCTGCACCATATTAATAAACCGAACAGAAAAATATGGACGGCGGAAGATCCGGTGGAAATTACCCAATACGGTTTGCGTCAAGTACAGGTACAACCTAAGATCGGCTTTAATTTTGCCGCCGCTATGCGCTCCTTTTTGCGTTGTGATCCTGACGTTATCATGGTCGGCGAAATGCGTGATTTCGAAACAGCCAAAATAGGCGTTGAGGCATCCCTGACCGGTCACCTGGTGTTCAGCAGTTTGCACACAAACAGCGCCTCGGAAACTATTGTCCGCCTGCTGGATATAGGCATTGACCCCCTTAACTTTGCCGACGCTTTATTGGGCATTCTCGCCCAGCGCCTTGTAAGAACTCTTTGCAAGAAATGCAAGGAGCAGTACCATCCCTCAAAGGAAGAATACGAAGAAATTGCCGAAGCCTACGGTCAGGAAGCATTCAATAAATTAAATATTCCTTACAATGACGACTTCAAACTATACCGGCCGAAGGGTTGTGATGTGTGCGACAATACCGGATATATAGGCAGAGTCGCTCTTCATGAACTTTTAATCGCCACCGATGATATTAAGAGAATGGTGCAAATTCATGAAACTGTGGATGTCATGCGGGATAAAGCCATGAGCGAAGGCATGACCACACTTTTACAAGACGGCATTTTAAAGGCCTTCGAAGGTCTTACCGATCTTACGCAGGTGCGCCGCGTCTGTATTAAATAATTTTATTTAGTCTTAATATTCTCTTTTTTAAGTGAAGCTTAATTTTCTATCTCCAATTTTCAATTTTTCCTAATCTTTTATCAACCTTTAAAAATAACCTGTTCGTGAAACTCCAATTTTAATGAAACTCAGATATTACAAGTGAAGCGCAGTAATATCTGTCAGTTGTAATGAGACTAGCTGAAAACGAACGAAGTGAAGTTTGAAGCGTTAGTCGAATTATCCCAGGAGCGAAGCGACGCGGGGCTATCCCACGTGCGAAGCAAAGTGGGACTATATAAGTGACCAAAGCTTCAGAAACAGAGTATATAACCTAATAACCTAAAGGTCACGCGAGGTCATCTACGACTGAAGCTTGCTAGTTGAACTATCCCGTAAAGCGGAGGGCAGCATGCTTGTGGTTTGTTACTTTTTCCACATTTCGTTAAACGAGTTTTAATATTTTATTTAAAAAGAAAAGAGAAATGGATAATTTTTATGAGAAATAATTCAGCTATTCACCTGTATATAGTTAGTATTATCAAGTAATTACACTGATAAATAACGATTGCTTAATTTTTGGCACGATAATTTCAATAGTATTAAGGCAACTAAGCAAATTACCTAAAGGAGGTAACAGATCATGAAAAAGACATTAGGAACAATGATGGTAGCGGCGGCGGCGGTTCTTTTAACGGCAACTTTCAGCTTTGCTGAATATGCAGCAGCAGGAACCACTAATTTCCCGTACTTCCAACTGGGCTGTTTAATCATCGGCGGGTTGATTATGGTTTCTTTAAAACGCAAATATGACAAGATGTATGTCGGTGAAGTAGTTACTATCTTTGCTCTGTACACAATCTTGATGGCGCTTTTCACCAACCCGGTAATTGAAACTGTAAAGATTATTGTCAGCTAAGAAAATTAGAATAGAAATTAATAAGGAAGGAGGAACGAACAATGTTAACAACACACACAACACACCCTAGCAATGTTGGATCAATATTGATGCTGTCGGCCTGGGGATTTACGATGGTGATTGCTTCTTTCCTGTTCCTTTACGTTGGACATTTACTTGACGGTATCTTCGGAACCACTCCGAGCTTCATGCTGGGGTTATTCTTACTGAGCATCTTCCTCTGCATAATGAGACTCTATCAGGAAGCATACGCGAAAAGGAAGAATGTTTAACCTCCGCAAGCAACATCAAAAAACATGATCTGTAAATATAACGAACCCCCTTGAAATGAAAAATTTTAAGGGGGTTTTTAGTGAAACTCCAATTCTGAAAGCGAAGCGTCTCGGAATTGGTAAGTTGAACTATCCCGCAAAGCGGAGGGTAATGAGACTCGCTGAAAACGAACGAAGTGAAGTTTGAAGCGTTAGTCGAATCAATGATATTCGCTGAAAATGAGTGAAACGAAATAATGAGACTCAAATTTCAGGAACGGAGTGAACTGAAATTTGCAAGTCGAATTATCCCATAAGCTATGCGACGCGGGATTTGAAGCGTAAATGGAATTGATCCCACGTGCGAAGCTAAGTGGGATTATATAAGAGACCCTGCAAGTTTCAGTGCACTAAGTTTCTGAAGCTTGGGTCTCATTAAGCTACCTTGACCACGGAAAGTAAAGAAAAAACCACAGTATTTTTCCGTATTCATTTCTCACTTTTTTCCAGTCTGCTAAAGATAATTCCCAGCAGTTGGCTGGAGCTTTTTCGTAACTTGTCGGCACAAAATAAAAATCACCCTTATTTGTATCAAATACTTTCATGACGATTAACTTGATCCGGCGCATATGATACGGTGAGCTGACTAATATCGCGGATTTCAGCCCGTAAATAGACATTACTTTTTGAGCATCAATTATTTCCAAATGCGTATCTTCATAAAAGCTTGGAGACGAGGCAATATTCTTTTGGCCTGATTTAAACGAGTATAAATTAGGCGATAAATATTTCATTGTCTCTTTATCATAAATTCTATAGGTCTTATGATATGCCGGAATAATTAAGTAATCGGCCATTCCATCATTTATCAATCTATTGGCTTCTTTTTGACGCGCTTTAAAATCCGGTCCTAGAAAAAGTATTATCGCATTTGCCTTCTTATATTCAGAAGAGTAAAGTAAAAACCTTGGCGAATATAAAACAAATCCTACCAGCAGGACCAAAAGCAAAATCCCGACAACTAATAATTTATTAATTTTTATCACAAAAATGTCCTTGAAATAGTTGTTTATATCAAGTGTTGAACAAAGAATATTACATGGTCAGTCTGTATCGCCGAAATAATCCGCCGAAAATATATAAATTTCCGTTTCCTTATCCATCCAAGCCTGAATTGACAGTCCGGCCTTATAGCAAGTCTCTTGTAGAAAAGTTTCCCTGTCCCATTCATACTCAACGGCCACTTGTGGTAATAATAAACCGGATTTGTACCCTCGGACAATGTATAATCCATGCTTCCCTACTTCAATCTCATTAATATCTTTAATGCGTTTCAATGGGCTCAACACGGATATTTCAAAAGTTAAATCCCGAACTTCATCCGGTTTTAAAGACGGAAACCGTGGATCATGAAAAGCAGCCGCGACAGCCATTTCCTGCACAGTCTCACCAAGCGGCTTAACTGGCTTTATATAACCTATACAGCCGCGCAAGTGACCGTGTTTTTTCAGAGTTACAAATGCGCCTCTTTTCTCCTGGAGTCTTTCCGAATCCACAGTTAATTTAGGTATATCTTTATTGTTAACTTTAGCCGCAATTGCCTTTTTCGCTATATCCAGAAGAGTAGCTTTTTCTTTCGCTGTTAATTCCATTTTATACTCCTCCTTTATTATCTGCAATAAACTGCCGCAGCATATCCGACAACTGAACTCTTATCACCGGTTACATCTCCGGAATTGGCGTATTTTAAAAGATGCGCTTTATTCGCGTTCATCATACTCGCCACTAACATAGCAACTACCATTGGCCCACCGCCACATGCCTCAGCAGTTCCATTTTCTAAACTTTCCAACATCCCGACCGTATCGCCATCTTTTAAGTGCCGCAAAACAACAGCATCCAATTTTTTCGCCATGTTATAGTTGTAAAAATGAGATAAATCGGAACTGCCCACAATCAATATTTTTTTACCGCGTGCCGCTTCATATAATACCGCAGCAAGTTCCTGACAGGTATTTGCACTCTGATCTCCCATTACCAAAGGAATAAATGAAAAATCGCCCAGTGCAACCTGTAAAAAAGGAAGCTGAATTTCCACAGAATGTTCCTGAAAATGCGCCTCTGGAATATCGACTACTGTATTGCTTAAATTTTTTATCTTTTTAGCCAATTCCTCGGCAACAGGCACAATCCCCAGAGGTGTTTCATAACCACCCGTACTGAAAATAGATACACCGTGAAAAGCAACACGATGGCTCGGCCCAACGACAATAACTGCATCGTATTTTTTCCCGCGAACAAGATTGTAGGCGTTTGCCGCAATTTGTCCGGAATAAGCGTAGCCGGCGTGCGGGGCAATCAAGCCCACAACCTCTCCTTCCAATTCCAAGTCGGGTACTGAATTAAAGTAATTCTCAATATCCCTTCTCAGAATGGATGGCACTCCGGGATACCAGGAGCCGGCTATTACTGATTTTCTCAGAGCATTCATAGCTATTTT
Organism: Syntrophaceae bacterium; assembly: GCA_003141615.1. Classification (GTDB taxonomy): domain Bacteria; phylum Desulfobacterota; class Syntrophia; order Syntrophales; family Smithellaceae; genus Smithella. Next base: position 10,197 of record PLMV01000163.1, on the reverse strand, counting down.
ACTTAAATCGCCAGATCACCCCTTGGGATGTGTCCAAAACATCAACGCCAAGCTCGGCTAATTGCGCTCTATAGGAATCTGCTTTCTTCCAATTATGGGCGCCTCTGGCGGCCTCTCTTTTGTCGATCAACTCGCTTATTTTCCCCTGAGCAACCTGCACATCAAAATCCATCACTCCCAGCACTTCGTTGATATTTTCCAGTGCTGCCAGTATTTTCCGGGCATTGATTTTATTTATCATACCCTGGGTTAAAGGAAAATTTACTTTACCTATAAAATTAAAAAGCGCTGCCAGCGCACCGGCAATATTTAAATCATCATCTAACGCGGCTGCGAAGTCATGCTTAATATCGTATATCAGTTGATCGATTTCCGCGAAACCATCTTCGCTATCATTATTAACGGCGTTGAGCCGGTAAATAAATGTATGGATTTTCTTAACCGTATTTTTTGCCGTCTTAAGTGCGCCCTCCGAATAATTAACTGGTTTACGATAATGCATCGCCAGCAGGAAAAAACGTATATCCCTGCCGCTGTAACCATCTTGACGTAGTTGAGCCAACGGCAACGCATTATTTAGAGAGCGCGACATTTTTTTCCCGTCCACCAGTATCAATTCGGCGTTTATCCAGTAATTAGCTCCGCTGCGACCGGAAAGTGCTTTATTAATGGCTAAAATATTTTCACAATGGGGAAATGTTTCATCAGCTCCGCTTATATGAATGTCATAAGTTGCCCCCAGGTACTTATTAGAAATTGCCGAGCATTCCAAATGCCAGCCGGGCCTGACATTACCCCATTTAGTCTTATAGTAAATGCCTCTTTTCAGTTCCCCCAGGTTTGCCCGCCTCAGCAAAGCAAAATCCATCGGGTGGTCCTTTTCATACTCATCAAGATCTATGGTTTTGCCAGGTCTTGTTTTCCCTAAATCAATATTGGAGAGAATACCGTAATCAGCTAATTTAGAAATATCGTAGTAAACTGAATGTAATTTTTCGTATGCATAATTCTTATCGATCAATTTCTCGACAATCTTGAGCATCTCTTCAATATTTTCCGATGCCTTCACATAAATATTATCCTGATGGATATTCAGAAATTCCGCATCTTCCAGAAATATTTTTAAGTATTTATTGGAATACTCGGGAAGGTCCATTTCTTCCCTTTCTGATCCTTTAATCGATTTATCAGTGAGATCAACAATATCCATGACATGCTTTACCTTGTAACCTTTGTAAATTAAATAGCGGAAAATTAAATCGGACACTACCAGGCGCCGGTAATTACCTAAATGAGGCGCATCATGAACTGTCGGTCCACAGGTATGCATTCTCACTTCATCAGCCTTAATCGGTTTGAACAGTTCTTTCCGGCGTTTAAGAATATTGTAGAGGCTAAAAGTTGAAATATCTTCCTTAAAAGAAAACAATTCCGTGCTTAAATACCGCTCCCCGCTATCCGGAAAGATGACAACAATTAATCCTTCTTCCATTTGCCGGGCCTTCTGTGCGGCAACAAACATAGCCGCACCGGAACTCATTCCGGCTAGAATACCTTCTTCGCGGGTAAGCCTTCGGGACATCTCAAATGCATCTTCATCTAAAATATTTACCTTTTCGTCGAGTCTGGCTTTATCAAATATTCCAGGACGGTAGGACTCTCGCATATTCTTTAGTCCTTGAATCTTATGCTGCAAATAAGGCTCAACGCCTATAATTTTAATTTCCGGGTTTAGTTCCTTGAGCCGCTTAGAAATTCCCATAGCAGTACCTGTTGTACCCAGGCTGGATACTACCATAGTAACTGCACCGTCGGTTTGTTCCCAGATTTCCTGGGCAGTACCGTAATAATGGGCGGCAACATTATCCTCATTATTGAATTGATCAGTACCGAAATATTTATCCGGATTTTCGCGCAGCATCTTGTAAGCGACTTCGATGGCGCCATCGGTACCTTGAGCAGCCGGAGTAAAATGCAATTCAGCGCCCATGGCCCGTAGAATTTTTTTCCTTTCATCGCTTGCCGCTTCCGACATGGTTAAACACAATTTATATCCCTTCGCCGCGGCAATCATTGCCAAACCTATTCCCGTATTACCGCTGGTTGCTTCTAAAATAATTTTATCATGGTTCAATTTTCCTCTTTTTTCTGCATTTTCAATCATGAATAATGCAGTGCGATCCTTAATGGAACCACCGGGGTTGGCACTTTCCAGCTTAGCAAAAATCTTTACTTTTTTATTGGGATTAAGCCGGCAGATTTCCACCAAAGGCGTGTTGCCAATACCTTCAATAATACTTTTATAAAATTTGTGCATAGATTAAAACCTGTAAAATAACAAAAAACCTGTTTTAAGTCGGGAGATATCAAGTTATGCCGGTAAAAAGCTCACCGGATAAAAAATTTGATTAACTATCCATTTTTAATAAAGGTACTTTAATGAACTGAACACCCTCTTCCTTTAAGTTTTCTTCTTCTTGCGGCGTGCTTGTCCCTTTTATATTTCGTTTTTCTTCATCCCCGTAATGTATCTTTAAGGCAATTTCGGCAAATTTATCACCCACATCCTCGAAATTTTTATCGATATACTGATGTAACATTTTCAGGGCGCCAGCGGGAGAAAGCTCCTTTTCCTGAAGCTTGCCTGCCGCCCGCGAATCCTTTCCCATAATCGTAATTGAAGAAGGAATCATTTCGATATTGGAGCTATTACAAACTGGACAAGAAACCAGCCTTTGCGATTTTTGTAAATTCCATGCATGCTGGTCTTTAAACCAGCCTTCAAATGTATGTCCTTTTTCACATTTTAAATCGTAAATGATCACCAGCCAGCCATCCTTTTCACAATAAATTTACGTTATTTTATAACACGCCCTTAAATAAAAAACAATTGCCTATATAAATTAAAGAAAGGTAAAAATATTTACAATCCCGCTGCTCGGGATTGTTCAACTTACCAATTCTGATGCGCTTCGCTTTCGGAATTGGAGTTTCACAATAAATAATGATAAGTTTTTTGTTAAAATTTAGGGAATAAATTTAGATTGAATCACGGATATGAACCCCAAAGCAAGCTTTAGAAAACGCTTCGCAGCAAGCTGCTGGGTATGTTATACCCTCTGCTATGCGGGATTGTTCAAACTGTAAGCTTCAGCGCATTCCATTTCTAAAGCCTAGTTTCATTATAATTGAAGTTTCACGAACCACGGATATGTTATGCCCTCCGCTTTGCGGGATTGTTCAACTAAACAATTCCGATACGCTTCGCTTTCGTAATTGAAGTTTCACGAATAAATAAGTGGACATTTGGAAATAAATTATATAACGTCCTTGGCCGTGTCGGGATGTGGCCCAGCTTGGTAGGGCACTGCGTTCGGGACGCAGGAGTCGCGCGTTCAAATCGCGCCATCCCGACCATTTTATTGTGAAACTCCAATTCCGAAAGCGAAGCGTATCGGAATTGTTTAGTTGAACAATCCCGCAAAGCGGAGGGCAACATGCCCATGATTATATCCAATTTCGCAACATAATATCTATATCAGCCGACAACGGAAGCAAGTTTAAAGATCGGCAGATACATCGCAATAATCATACCGCCAACGATTCCCCCCAGGAAAACCATCATTACCGGCTCTAATAGCGCAGTCATTGAATCCACCGCAACATCAATTTCATCGTCGTAAAAAATAGCAATTTTATTGAGCATCGAATCCAGGGCACCTGTCGCCTCTCCCACAGAAATCATTTGTACAACCATGGGCGGGAAAATTCCCGTCTCTTCCAGCGGTTCCGCTATAGACCGGCCTTCACTAATACTCTGACGTGTTTTTAACAAAGCATTTTCGACAACTACATTACCGGAAGTCTTACTGACAATGGCCAGTCCTTCCAAAATTGGTACGCCGGAACTCATCATTGTCGAAAGCGTACGCGAAAATTTAGCCACAGCAACCTTTTTCAACAAGTCCCCAAATATTGGAGCTTTAAGCACCAAAGAGTCCACTATCAAGCGCCCCTTATCCGTTTTATAAAACCTTTTAAAGGCAATGAAAATGATAACAAATATGGCAACTATATATAAAAAGTAATGTTGTGTAAACTGACTTGCCGCAATTAAGAATGCCGTAGGACCGGGCAATTGTCCGCCCATACCTTCAAACATCGTTTTAAATACAGGAATAACCTTGAGAAGCAATAAAGCGACTACAGAAAGGGAGATAACTAAAACAGCTATAGGATAAGTCATTGCACCTTTAACGCGTGCTTTTAACTTCATCGCTTTTTCCATGTAAGCCGAAAGACGTTCCAAAATAACATCCAATATACCGCCGGCTTCACCAGCAGCAATCAAATTTACAAAAAGATCATCAAATATCTTGGGGTATTTTTTTAAAGCAATGGTTAAACTGGTACCGCCCTCTATATCTTCTTTTATTGACCGAATAATTTTAGCAAAATTCTTATTTTGTTCCTGTTGAGCTAAAAGGTCCAAACACTGAATAAGCGGAAGGCCTGCATTTATCATTGTGGAAAATACTCGGCAAAAAACAACTACATTTTTTTCCTTAATTTTTGCTTTTAAAAAAGGCAAGTATTCCTCAAGGTCTTTAGGTTTTTTTCTGACGTCAATGATTTTAAAACCTTGCCGGCGCAAAAGGCCACGAACAGCATTTTCGTTGGTTGCCTCTATCTCTCCTTTTTTTACCTCATTTTTTTTTGTTGTACCTTCCCAAATAAAAATTGGCATATTCGGAAATCCTTTCTTTATGTTGGAATAATTTTAATACTCAGGTATTGTAAACCAGCTCCCATATAAATTCAACAAGTTAAATTAGCAATATCCGGTTAATTGAAAATAATCGCATCAGGACACATTGGACGCCGCAAATCATCTATTTTAAAACTGCATTTGTCTGACTGCGTTGACAAAATATTTCATATTGGACAATTCCCGCGGCCACAGCAACATTCAAGGAATCAAAGCTTCCCGCCATGGGAATGGTTAGCAGAAAATCGCATTTCTTCTTCACTAATGGCCTGATACCTTTTGCCTCTCCCCCTAATACCAAAACCACAGAACAATTAAAATCCATCTCTCTTAAGTTGTTTCCGTCATGAGCTTCCGCTCCAAAAACCCAAAATCCTTTATCTTTTAAATAATCAATTGTTTGCGATAAATTAATCACTCTGACGATGGGTATTTGCTGGACGCTCCCGGCGGACGCTTTATTAACGGCTGCAGTAACAGGAGCAGCCCTGTCTGCCGGAATCACTACACCGTTTGCGCCTAAACAATGGGCGGTACGAATTATGGATCCCAGATTTTGGGGATCCATAATGCTATCGAGGACTAAAATTAGATCAAATTTAAAAGATTTGTTGCGGTTTTTTATTAATACATCTAAATCTGCATAAACAAAAGATTTGCACAGACCGACAACTCCCTGATGATCAAGCGTTCCGGCCAATTCATCCAAATATTTTCGCTGGTAAAACTCAACAGGAATTATTTTTTGCCGGGCAATCTCAATTATTTCTTTTACGGAAGATCCGCCTCTTCCGGAGGCAATGATAATTTTTTCCCATCCGCCTTCCTGCTGCCGGAGAAGAGCCTTAATGGAATTTATACCGTAAATTACCTCCATACTCTGCTTTCCATTTTCGTAAGTTAATCATCTTGCCGCTAAACCCTCAGCAATTTCCTGGACAATTTGCCGGCAAGCTTCCAAAGGCTCTTGGGCCTCACGAATCGGCCTGCCCACAACAATGTAATCGGCGCCTGTTTTTACAGCCTCATACGCGCTGAGAGTTCTTTTTTGATCGTCTTTTGTTGTTGCGCCAGCACTGCGTATGCCCGGCGTTACGATGAGAAATTTATCGCCAAAATTAGCCCGCAGCAGGGCGATATCCTGCGCTGAAGCTACTACACCCGATGCGCCCGCGGTTTGCGCCAATTTAGCCAGATCAAGAACCAGTTCCTTGGTGTTTTTTTGAAATCCAATCTCCGTCAAATCAGCGTTATTCAAACTGGTAAGTACTGTGACCGCCAAAAGAATCGGCCTCGCTTGACCCAATTTATCGGCACAAGCCCAGGCTGCGGAAACTGCTTCCTTAATCATCTGGCTGCCGCCCGACGCATGAACATTAAACATATCAACATTCAATCTTACAGCGGCTTGGGCCGCGCGGGCAACGGTGTTGGGAATATCATGATATTTGAGATCTAAGAATACCTTTTGGCCTCTTTTTTTGATGCTCTCAATTATTTTCGGCCCGACGGCAGTAAACAATTCCTTGCCGACTTTAAACATGCCGACGTAGCCGGAAAGCAACTCCACCCAAGACAAAGCGTCCTTATAATTTTCAGCATCAAGCGCAAAGATTAGTTTATCACTCGCCGCTTTATTCGATATATTCTTCATCGCCGATGAACTCAGAGCTATCCGGAATTGGTTTGAAATCTTCCTTCGTTCCGTTTAAATATTCGGGATTGGCGTAAACGACCTTGCCTGCGGCAATTTCGCGCAGGGCTAACACTATTTCCCTGTTTTTACTCTCCATTAAGGGCGCCGATCCCTTCAGTAATTGGTGCGCACGCTTTGACGCCAGCGATACCAAACCAAATCTGGTTTTGGCAACAAGTAAAGAATCTTCTATTGTAACTCTCGCCATTGATCTATAATCTCCTTAAAATATATTATTTTTTTAATCACGGGTATGAAACCCAAAGCAAGCTTTGGAAACGTTTCGCAGCAAGCTGCTGGGTATTATACCCTCCGCTTCGCGGGATTGTTCAACTTTCCAATTCCGCTGCGCTTCGCTTTCGGAATTGGAGTTTCACTAATAAATTGTTTAATTTCACTTTGCAACCTGCTTCTTTTACATTTCTGGGCAACATAAATCGAAATCAATTGATTGACGGCCGTTTCCAAATCTTTGTTAAAAATCACGTAATCATACCACGAAATTTCATTTAATTCACTTTCCGCCTGATCAAACCGATTTTGAATAACTTCATCGGTTTCGCAACCGCGTCCTTCCAATCGTTTTAATAGTTCTGAACGGGACGGGGGAAGCACAAAAACATAAACACCCCCTTTAAACTTTTGCTTTATTATTCTGGCGCCCCGCGGCTCGATATCCAGCAGTATATCCTGACCATCCTGCAGAAACCCTTTCATGGCTTTCACGGAAGATCCATACAAATGGCCGTAATTTTCCACCCACTCGACAAATTCACCCTGATCAATACGCGCCTGAAATTCTTCACGGGAAATAAAATAATAATCTTTCCCGTTTACTTCATTGGGGCGCGGAGGCCTTGATGTGTAGGAAACCGAAAATTTTATTTCGGGACAAGCTTGCAGTAACCTTTGGCAAATACTGCTTTTCCCTGTGCCGGAGGGCGCAGAGACAATTATAAATAATCCTTTGGCCATAATATTTTACTCAATGTTTTGTGCCTGCTCACGCAATTTACCCAATTCACTTTTAACTTCAATCACCTGACGCGTTATTTCCACATCGCTGCTTTTCGAACCAATTGTATTAATTTCGCGGTTCATTTCCTGTAAAAGGAAATCAATCTTTCTACCTTCAGTTCCCTCACTTAGTAACAACTCTTCAAACTGGCAGATATGACTATGCATCCGCACTATTTCTTCCGTGATATCACTTCTTTCCGCCATAAGTGCAACCTCTTGAGCCAAACGGACATCGTCAAGCGCATATCCGGCTGTCAACTCTTTAATTTTTTCGGCCAAACGTTTTTGATACTCAATAACCACCTGCGGTGCACGTAATTTAATGGTTTCCAGAATTCCCGTAATCGCCTTGAGCCTCATGTCCATGTCTTGAAACATGACAAGGCCTTCCTCCTGCCGCATATTGGTCAGCATCGCCAGCGATTCCAGAAATGTTTTTTCCACCTGATTCAGAAAATCAGGACTCAGTTGCAGCTCCGTTGGCGGCGTAAAAATATCACGAAAACCGGCCAACGTCTTTAAACTGATTGGAGATTGAAGATCAAACTCCGTTTTAAGCCGGTTTAAAACATCAAAATAATCACGGGCAATTTCTAAATTTAAATTGACTTTGGAGACATCGGCGCCTTCCCCTTCCAGCCGAATGGATACTTCGATGCGTCCGCGTTTGAATCTTTCACTGATTTTCTTTTTGAACTCCATTTCCAGAGGAAAAAGCGCTGAAGGTGTACGCAGGAATATCTCCAGAAAACGGTGGTTTACGGACTTAGCCTCCACAATAATATTTCGGCCATCTTGAACTGTTTCTACCCGGCCATAACCGGTCATGCTTTTTATCATTTGCATACCATACACTAATTTAATGAACATTGCGGATTTTTTATTGTGAAACTCAGATATTACAAGCGCAGTGCAGTAATATCTGNNTGCGAAGCTAAGTGGGACTATTTTTATGAGACCCAAACTTCAGAAACAAAGTGCGCTGAAGTTTGCTGGTCGAATTACCCCGCAGCTTGCTGCGAAATGTTTCCAAAGCTTGCTTTGGGGTTCATACCCGTGATCACTGGTCCGCCATTTTTAGCTGTAATAAATATTTTGCCCTGATTTTACTCAACATTAAAAGCTGCTTTTCATCCGCATAATCAGGATAAGTCCAGGGCAGAGAGCAAAACTTCTTTCCCTGATAAACCAACGTCAAATCGGCATAAATCCCCTCCCGTAAATAGGGACGGTGAGTGTAAGCTTTGCCGGTGGCTAAAATCAAATGCGCCTTGGATATATAGCCGGGATCAATATTAACCTGCCGCCGCGAATCCGATGCCGATTTATTTTCTATCTCATTTGTCGCCAGCTTAATGTCGGGCAAGGCCTCCGGCCTGATTAACTTTTCCATAGACAAAAAGCGCCGCACAAGATTTTCACCCATTTCGGCGCAATAATAATTCGTATAATCAAAAAGCATTTCCGCACTTATGAAATCCGGCGGTCCGTAAGCTGAAGACAAAATTTCTATCGTTTCGTTTAATAGCGCGGTCTCTTTCGCAAAAATGCTGAAGACCAATTTTACCGGTTCAGTCGGATTCGGCTTGCTCATAACACTTCTATCAGTTCTTTCTGCGAAACAGTGGCCGTGCCGATTTTCCCGACCACAATACCTGCGGCCAGATTAGCCAGACATGTTGCTTCTTTCATATTGGCCTGCGCCGCCAGGCCAAGGGCGAGCATGCCGATAACTGTATCACCGGCGCCGGTCACATCATAAACTTCTTTGGCCTGAGCCGGAAAATGAGTATGAACAATTTTCCGGCCATTCTCAAAAAGACTCATGCCTTCTTCTCCCCGCGTGATGAGCATTGCTTGAAAGGCATACTTTTTTAAAAGAGATTCGCTTAATCGTTGAATATCGTCGGCATTGGTTATTTCCATACCGGCGGCACGCTGAGCTTCATGATGGTTGGGAGTAATCACATGAACCCCTTTATATATGGAAAAATTGTTTTGTTTCGGATCAAGACAGATGAAGATCTTTGAATCCTCAGCTATTTTTTTTATTCCTTCGATAAGCTCTCTGGAAATAACTCCCTTGTTGTAATCGGAAATAACAATAGCCCCTATTTTCTTGCGCAGTGATTTTACATATTCCAGAATTTTATCGGTGCTGGTTTGAGGAATCGGTTCTCTGTTTTCCTTATCAAACCGCACCATTTGCTGACCGTGCGCAACAATCCTTGTTTTCAGAGTAGTCGGCCTTCTCTTTTCCACAACGATTCCTTTTGTTTCGATTTTCCGTCCGCGCAATTCCGTAAGCAATTTTTTCCCGATACTATCAGCGCCAATAACCCCGGCTACATAAACTTTACCGCCCATGGCATAAATGTTGTTGAGTACATTGGCGCAACCACCCAGCAAGATACTGTCTTTCTGGACATCAACCACGGGTACGGGGGCTTCAGGCGAGATACGGGAAACATTTCCCCAGATGAAATGATCAACCATTACATCCCCGACCACAAGAACCCCCGCCTGGGAAAAATTGGCAATAATTTCTAATGCCTTTTTTTTTGTTAGAATTCTATGCACGTTTTGCAAGCAACTCCTCGAAGAATCACGGGTATGAACCCCTCCGCCTTTAGCGGGATTGTTCGACTTACAAATTTTAATGCGTTTCACTTTTAAAATTTGAGTCTCACAGTCAATGACCACCGCCAGAGGC
>PLMV01000021.1 GCA_003141615.1 Syntrophaceae bacterium | reverse complement strand
AATAAATTAACGCAACAAAATAAAAGTAAAATTGAAGAAAAGATTCAATGAGAAAAATAATAATATTCATAACGATAATATTAGCAATTGGTATGCACGGAGAAGCTTTGGCAAAGGATTTAGGAAAGTATGGCGCGACTTATCCCATCATCGAAGAAGATGCGATATCGCAGATGAAAAAAGCGATTGCCAGGTATGACTGGGAAAAATTTAAAATTAAGCAAAAAGAAAAAATTAAAAACTTTAAACCGAAAGACCTGGTGGATTTACCGGTCGCAAAGGAAGACAAAGTATTTAAGGTTGATATGACCGGCGCCATAAAAGAGGACATAATCGGAAGAGACGGGGAGGTTATCTATCCGAAGGGTTATAAATATAANNATGGAATATGTGTTTATGAGAAGAATAATTGTTTTTATAAACGGTAAAGATGAAAAACAAATCGAATGGTATAAAAAATCGCCTTATCCGGCGGACATGAGAACAATGCTCTTGATCACGGATGGGTCGTACCTGGATGTAAGAAAAAAACTCAATACAATGACGGTATATTACGCAAACAAGGAAATAATCGAGAGGATGGGTATAAAAGCTGTGCCTTCCGTGGCTGTGCAAAAAGGAACAGAACTGGAAGTGCAGGAATACGCCCTCAAAAAAGAGAAGTAATGAGAAAAACAGCAATCATAATATTATTAATAGTCCTGTTTATAAATCCTCTGAAGGCAAACGCTACCTGCCCGGGAGATTCCGCATTAATGGATTTAATTAGTGGTATCTGCTGGGAGTGTATCTTTCCTATGTACATAGCCGGAGTACCTATAGACGCCGGATCGTACGTAAATGATATAACCGAAAGCGAAGCCATAACGGCATGTATATGCCCGACAGTGGAACCTCCTTATGAAAGGATAGGTATCACAATCTCATATTGGCCGGTATCCTATTATGTTGAAGTAGTGAAGGACCCTTATTGCTTTCCGAGTTTTGGTTTGGACATTAACAGCGGTGGTTCAATGTTAGATAGTTTGAAAAAAGGTGGTGGGGCGGAAATGGGGCATGAAGGCAACGAAACTTCGACCTTTGTGCAAGCTCATTTCTGGTATTTTTATATTCTGGGATTGTTGGATGAAGCGCTCGATACGATGTGCATGGAAACTACATCAACAGACCTCGTAGGATTATCTGAAATAGATCCTTTGTGGCAAGATGATGAATTGGCCGTAATTATTCAACTCGAAGCGTATTTGTTTGCAAATTACGGGGCGCAATTAACATGTATAGCAGACGCTATATCAGCCAATGTTGGATATTCAATATCTCCGCTTTTCTGGTGTGTAGGATCGTCGGGAAGCCTCTATCCACTTACCGGACACGTTAATAATGATGATTTATTACAGGCGTATGAATTAATTGTTGGCCGGGCGATATTTAGAATGCATCGCCAGGCCGCTATATGTGACGCTGCCTGTTGGTATTGCCAGTGTTTGTACACCCCGATATGGATTAAACATCACTATCGAGATCAGATCGCCTGGCCGGTTAATGCCGGATTTTGCACTGCGTTAGGGGCTACCGATATAATGTGGGGGCCTGGTAAGAATCCGCCCGATGTAAGCAGAATGGATAATTTAATATTTTTACTTTACAGGAAAAGAACATGCTGCATGGTTACCGAATAACATTATTAACAGGCATAATATTAATTGCTTTTGTAATTCAGGCAGAGTCAAAAGAAGCATTTATTGAAATGCCCTCGCCTTGTTATTCGGTTGAAACAATTAAAAATAATCAAGTATATTTAAAAGAAGATGAAAAAGCCTGTATTCAGGCAATTAATAAAACATTGATTAAGATAGACGACAGTGTGAGCCAGGCAGAGGTATATGTCAAAGGGAAATTATGGAGCACACAAGCGTTAAATAAAAAAGAAATTGATTTGGAAAAAATAGCGGATGCAGTCGAAGAACAAAAAAAGAAATTAGAGGCAGGAGGTATAGAAAATAATAATGCTGAGGCAATAAAACGAGCCAATGACGCAGCACAAAAATTCCATTCGGAGCAATATCAAACCACATTAAATAAAGAAATGGAAAGAATTAAGGCGGATGTATTTAATGTCGGGGAAAAAGAAAATAAAGCAATAATATATCCCGACGCAATCAAAACCCCTGAACACTCCCTCAGTAAAGAAAGTTATTTATATATTTTTATTTCATCGTCAATGCCTGAGAATACCATAAGGGCATATGCGCAGGATATAGCATTACTTAAGGAACAAAATATTATTATTGTACTCAGAGGAATGATTGGACAACCGGCAAAACTCAAAGAGACCGCAAAATATATACAAAATATCATTAAGATAAATCCTGAATGTGAAAGAAAGTGCAAACTATATAAAGTCAGATTTTCGATAGATCCTAAACTGTTTGAAAAATACAATATAACTGAAGTGCCGGTCTTTGTTTACGATTGGAATGTAAAAACAATGGAACCGGGCATGGGCAGAGAAACAGGTAATAAAACTGGCAGTGAATATTTAAAGTTAAAAGGTGATGTATCGGTAGAATATGCTCTTGAGCTATTCAGAAGAGAAACAAAAGAAAAAGAA
>PLMV01000104.1 GCA_003141615.1 Syntrophaceae bacterium | reverse complement strand
CTTGAATGCAAATTGGAATAAGCTGGTCTAACACACGGTTGAAGTTGACGGTTAGCTTGGGTTAATTCCTAAACGCCCGCAGCTTAACCGGGGCGATTGAGCAAACATTTCAAACGCAAATCATTAAAATATTTATTGACCATGCTTGTTTTTTTGTAGGTGTTAGAAGCAAATATTTTCTTAGAAAGAAAATATTGTTTCCCTTTCGCATATTTTCTTAAAAATACTGATTCAAATAGTTTTTCCTGTATGAGATATGTTCTACGATCATTAAGGTTGTGTGGATTTCAACCAATATTCCTTTTAATCAAAAAACAGTTGTGATAAATTGATGTTAAATTTATCGGAGAAAACAAAGTTAGACCATTAATTGGTAGATGATAAGAAGGAAGATACGCCCATGAAAGTTCGCCGTAGTTCGTTGCTATTCCTTTTAGCTGCAATATTAATAACAGCTGGTTGTACACATAATAAAACCATAGAAGGCTTCAGTGCTACTAATTGGTCTGAAATTGGTCGTCAGGCTAGTGATGCTAATCGCTGGAACGAAGCACTAAATGCATATAATAAAGCCATTGAGCTAAATCCAAAAGATGCATCTGCCTATTATTACCATGGAACCGCTTATAGTAAACTTGGCAATTACAAACAATCGATTGCTGATTTTGACAAAGCCATTGAGCTAAATCCAAAAGAAGCAGTTGCCTATTATAACCGTGCAGTTGCCTATCATAATCTTGGCAACTACAGTCAGGCAATTGCGGATTACAACAAAGCAATTGAGCTAAATCCAAAAGATGCAGATGCCTATTATAACCGTGGGAACTCCTATAGTAGACTTGTCAATTACATACAAGCAATTACCGATTATGACAAGGCGATTGAGCTAAATACGAAAGATGCAGTTGCCTATAATAATCGTGGACTTGCTTATGATCATCTTGACAAAAATAATCAGGCCATTGCGGATTACAACAAAGCAATTGAGCTAAATCCGAAATATGCAGGTGCTTTTAATAACCGTGGAACGTTCTATTATAAATTTGACAACTACAAACAAGCAATTGCGAATTACAACAGAGCCATTGAGCTAGACGCAGAATTTGCACTTGCCTATTATAACAGGGGACTTGCCTACAGCGCATTTGGCAACCACAATCAGGCCATTGCGGATTGGAAAATAGCAGCCAGCCTAGGTCTTAAAGAAGCACAGGATTATTTAAAACAGCAGGGGATTGCTTGGTAAATCATTTGCCATCTTTCTTTTAGAAAATAATGTGTAAACAGATAATCGACTTCTTCCTGTAACAAACAAATTGTTAACCTTCGAAAATCTGCAAGACTTTAATTGTAATAAAGACTATTCATGCCCGAGCAGCAGCGACACCACACCCCACATTTTGTGGCCAATATTTCCTTGGCATACAAGTACGCGTTTCTTATAACTCAACGATGAATAAGAAATGTCTTATTAAATAAAAGCTATAAATATGAGGATACCATATAAATTATTTGTTTCTGTAATCCTCTCTTTACCTAATGTCCTCCTCCGGCACCTCCAGGACCTGCATGACCTCTGGGACCTCCAGGTCCTCCACCTCTGTCATATCCTTCATCCCTTTCATGTCCGCCACCGTTGCCACCTTCATCCCGCCATGGCCAACATCCTCCAATAGATACAAGCATCATCACTAAAGCCATTGCCAACATAATGATTCTCTTCATAGCTCTCTCCTTTGGTAAGAACTTGTTTTTTTGTTTATATGACATTGTCTACTTTCACTTTGCTCTCCAATCTCTTTAAATTTTACAAATAATTATTGGAAAGATCAATTCATAAAAATGCGTGTCATTTACGATTAAGCTAAATTATTTTATTGATTATTTCAAATGGTAAGTTTCACCGTTCATGGCTTGTTGATTCTAATTTTTTGTAGGTGTTACTAACAACGGAGACAAGACTTATTTTAACGCGGTTTATCAAGTCAACTATAGGTCAGAACGTTTACAGCACTTCTTCACTAAGATTTATGATTGTTCAAACCTCACCAGAGATCACGAAAAATCATTCCATCGGATAGCAATGGGAAAAATAAGAGATTAGACTGTTTTGTCTAACCCTTTGATTCTCTTGGTGCCTAGGGCGAGACTTGAACTCGCACAGCCACAAGGACCGAGGGATTTTAAGTCCCTTGCGTCTACCAATTCCGCCACCCAGGCATGAGAATTTACAAATACGAGAAGCGATTCGGCTTATATTATTTTTGCATTGCACTGTCAAGGTCTTACTAATTAACTTTTTCCTCAATATTTTTGTTTCTTGAAGATTTGATAACTTATATGATAAACAAAAGCACTGTTAGGAAAGGTTTTCTATATGCAGGAAATTGATCTCATCATCAATGGCGGAAAAGCGCTTTTGATCGATTCTGAAAATACGTGCCTTGATCGCGCCTCTGTAGCGATCAACGCGGGCGATATAATTGCTGTTGGTCATACTGAGAACATAGCAAAACAATATCACGCTAAAAAAAATATAATTGCCAAAGATTCCCTGATTATGCCCGGCTTCGTCAATTGTCACACGCACGCGGCGATGACTTGTTTCCGCGGTATCGCTGATGATCTTGAACTCATGGATTGGCTCAATAATTACATCTTTCCGGCTGAAGCCAGAAATGTGAACAAAGAGCTTGCCTACTGGGGATCACTTCTTGCCGCCACCGAAATGATCAAATCCGGCACCACTACTTTTTGCGATATGTATATTTTCGAAGATGAAACAGCCCGCGCGGCGAAAACCGCAGGCATGCGCTGTCTTATCGGCGAAGTGCTCTTTGATTTTCCTTCACCCAATTTTAAAACCCCTGAAGAAGGTCTTGCCTACACCCGCGCACTCATCGAAAAATGGGAAGATGATCCGTTAATCAACATCATCGTCGAGCCGCACGCGCTTTACACCTGCTCCCCTGCCCTGCTAATCGAAGCAAAAAAGCTTGCCGACAATTACAATGTATCTCTGGGATTTCATCTTTTAGAAAACGCTGCCGAAAAAAAACAGCTCGAAGAAAAATTTGGTAAAAGCGCCGTCTCCTTTCTCAAAGATATTGGCTATCTTAACGAACGGATGCTGGCTTTTCATTGCGTTTGCCTGTCGGAAGAAGATATGAGACTGTTTGCTGATCATGGCTGTAAAACCGGTCATAATCCGGCCAGCAATATGAAACTGGCGAGCGGCGTAGCTCCCGTGCCCGATATGCTCAAGGCCGGAATTACCGTCGGCTTGGGAACCGATGGCTGCGCCAGCAACAACAATCTGGACATGATCAAGGAAATGTCCACGGCCGCAAAACTCCATAAAGTTGCAAGGCTCGATCCGACAGTGATGGATGCCCGGACAGTCGTACGCATGGCCACTATCGAAGGCGCGAAAGCTCTCTGCATGGAAAAGACAATCGGCTCTCTGGAAGAGGGCAAAAAAGCCGATATAATCATTATCGGCCTGAACGAGCCCCATTTGACGCCGCTTTATAATGAGTATTCGCATCTTGTTTACGCAATGAGCGGTGCTGATGTTGATACTGTATTAATCAATGGCAAAATCGTCATGGAAAATCGTAAACTGTTGACTATCAATGAAGAGGAAGTCATGCAAAAAGTAAGAGAAATTGCCGTGAAGGTAAAACAAAGTCTCAGGAAATAAAGGAGGTAGTGAAAATTTATGAGATTACATAATTACTCTATCCACCATAAGTTGATTATTGTTTTATTTTTGTTGTTCCCTATAAGTTCCATGGCGACAGTGAAGGAAGTCACTCTTTTCCCTAATTCCGCGAAAATATCGGAAATAGCAAAAATTAATTCTCAATGCGCTAAAGGAAAATGCATTTCTGTTATAACTCTGCCCCCACAGGCTGATCCGGAATCGCTCGTTGTTTCACTTCCGCCGCAAAGCCACGTAAAAATAGAAGACGTGCAGGCAAAACCCATTCAGGTTCAGGATGAGTCCAGAATCGCAGAATTGCGCAAGCAGATAGCCGGACTGGAAGGCGACAAAAGAGAGACGCAGTCAAAGTTGCAGGCCCTCGATGCACAGCTTCAATTCTGGCAGGCGCAAACAAAAGCAAAAACAAAAACTGTCGCCGACTCCTATAAATTAGCCGACGCCATCGGGAAAAATGTCCGGAAATCCAGTCAGGAGAAATTCGCCGCCGATACTCAGTTGGAAAAAATCGAAAAAAACATCAAAAAACTTCAAGAAGAATTAACCCAGGCCGCAGGCCATAAGGAAACCGCGTGGGAAATAATTTTAACTCTATCGGGCTCCAATCAAAACGAAATATCATTTTCCTACACCTACTCGCTTGCGGGTTGCGGCTGGCTTCCCCTTTATCGCATTGAAGCTCTGCCCGCCGATAAAAGCGTTTCTTTTTCCTGGGAGGCGGAAATATGGCAATCCTCCGGTGAAGATTGGAAACAGGTGCAATTAAATTTAGCCACGCTGCAACCTATAATAAATGTTGAACCTCCCGAAATGCCTGCATGGATTATTAAGCCCCGGGTGCTTTATAAAGCGTCGCGAAAAAAAGATGCTGCCGCCGCGCCTTTAATGCAGAAAGAAGATTCCTCTGAAGATCAAGCTCTGGGAGCGGCTCCTGCTGAAACCAGAAATACAACTTATTCTGTCTGGTCGCTGGGACAGAAGAATATTACGGCCGGCAGCAGACAACGTCTGAAAATCAAGGATGAATCATGGCCTGCTGAATTTCTTTTTCTGGCGCGTCCCGCTATAAATCCGCAAGCTTTTGTCCGCGCTCAGGTTAAACTGGAACAACCCGCAGAAATACCTTACGGACAAGCAACCTTTGTTATTGACGGAGCTGTATTAGGCAAACGTGAATTTTCCTTTGCCGGTTCCGAGGGAACACTTTTTTTCGGAACAAGTCCGCTGATTTCCGTCACCTCCTCGACGATAGCCGACCAGTCCGGCGCAAAAACAATTTTTCAGGATAAACAAACCAGAAGCTGGCAATGGCTGATTGAGGCAAAGAATTCCAGCAATGCCGATATTAAATTGCGCATTGAAGAACCGGTGCCTCAGGCGCGTGACAAAAGAATACACCTGAACTTCAAGCAGAATCCCGAACCGGCGGAAAAAGACCACGCCAAGTTTGTCTGGCTTCTGGATGTGCCCGCTCAACAGAAAAAATCCATACAGAACAATATTGAACTGGAAGCGCCGAATGATATGAATATTGATTTCGGCTGGCGTTAGTTTCCCGCTAATCTTAATGTAAGGTTTTTTATAACTAGTTGCATTCAAAGGGTAACGCGGCGGCAAGGAGGAGGCTCCGCACGCGTATATTTTAATTCGTTGAGGAAGCCGACGACGCAGCCAACAAAGTTAGCCGAAGACCGGAAGCGCGTCCCGCAGGGGAGCGTATTGTAAAATAAGGTTTTTACCTTACCGGTAATTACCGCCCGCAGGTGGTAATTACATGCGACTTGTTATCATTCGTATTCTTCCAGATACCTCTCAATATAACCGCGCACACGTTCTTTGGGCTGAAATGTTCCAAAATGACCTTCGCAAAGAATATCCGCATTGAGAGCTAATAAAATTTGCATTGATTTTTTCCATGCTTCAATATCGGATCCAAAGGCCGCGTTAAACGGTCCGTGAATATCCTGCCCGAAAAGAACACGCTTCCCTTCCCTGTCCAGATAAAGGGAAATAGAGCCGGGTGTGTGTCCGGGCGTGTGCAGATAATGCAATTCTTCCTGACCAAATCTTAATGTTTCGTGTTCGCCTTTCAGTTTCTCGTCTACTGACATCGGCGGAAAAGTTGTGCCGTACCAGTTTGCCGCTGTCTTGAGAGAATCGCCGCTTTCCACTGCCTTCGCGTCCAGTTCGTGAATCAAAATTTTTATGCCATATTGATTTTTAAAGAAAGGCGCCGAACCGATATGGTCTATATGGCAATGCGTTAATATCAGATTTGAAATATTGGCGGGATTTAAGCCGAGCATTTCAATATTGCGCACAATCTGAGAAGCGCTTTTGCCGGCTCCCGCGTCAATCAAAACCAGAGTTTCCGCGAAATCTATCAGATAAATCGCCGCGTCATCGGCTGATGTTATACCGGGGCCACCGATTAAATAAACGCCTCTGATTATTTCTTCAGTGTTTGTTCTCATGAAAATATTTTTAAGGTTTGAAAGTGCCGATGATTTCGTTGACATCTTTTATTTTATTAGCGGCAAGATAATTTTTTATTCCTTCTATCACTTCCAGCGTGACATGGGGATTGATAAAATTGGCCGTGCCGATTTGCACCGCTTTCGCTCCCAGAATCAAAAACTCCAGCGCGTCTTCAGCTGTCATTATGCCGCCGATGCCGATGACCGGCACGGAAACTCTTTTCACCACCTGCCAGACCATCCTAAGCGCCACCGGTTTTATCGCCGGTCCGGATAATCCTCCGGTAATATTTTTCAGATGCGGCCCTCTTGTTTTTAGATCAACGGACATGCCCATTAAAGTATTGATTAATGATATAGCGTCTGCTCCCGCTTTTTCCACAGCTTCCGCGATAACCGCGATATCAGTGACATTGGGGGTAAGCTTGACTATAACGGGCAAAGAGGTTTCTTCTTTTACCGTGCGCGTCACTCTGGCGGCAATTTTCGGATCGGAACCAAAACTCACCCCTCCTTTCTTTACATTAGGGCAGGAAATATTTACTTCCAGGGCGTGTACGCCTTGCGCCGCATTTAGTTTCTTTGCTACTTTTTTATATTCATCGTAAGTTTCACCGTAGATATTGGCAATAACTGCAACATCATATTTACGTAGGAAGGGAAGTTTTTCCTCAATAAACGCATCCACTCCAATATTCTGCAAACCTACGGAGTTGAGCATACCGCCGGTTGTTTCCATGATGCGCGGCGGCGGATTTCCCAGACGGGGTTTCAGAGATAATCCTTTGACAACAATGGCGCCAAGCCTGTTTAAGTCAACATAGTCGGAATATTCTTCTCCATAACCGAAAGTGCCCGACGCCGTCATTACCGGATTTTTTAATTTCAGCCGCCCTAAATTTACGGCCATTTGCGGAGATGTCTTTGATTTCATTTTATCCCCAAATTATTTGTGAGACTCAAATTTAATGAGACCCAAGCTTCAGAAACGGAGTGCATAACCTGAAGGTCATCTGCGACTGAAGCTTGCAGGTCGAATTATCCCGCTAAAAGCGGAGGGTTGAATACCCCCGCAGCGAGCTTTGGAAAAAAGTTTCCAAAGCTTGCTGCGGGGTTTCATACCCGTGATTCCCAGATAATATCCGCCAGATTAAATACCGGGCCATCAGCACATACACGTTTGTAACCGAAAACGCCTTTTTTATCTTTTACGGCCAAAGCGCAACCCATGCAGGCTCCGGTGCCGCAGGCCATCCGCTCTTCCAGTGATACCTGACAACTGAATTTACTTTTATTCAATATTTTCGCCAGCGACTTGATCATTTCTTTGGGACCGCAGGCGTAAATGGAAGTATTGTCCGAAGTAAATTTCTTCATGTCTTTTTGAAAAATCTGCGTGACAAAACCTTTCGCTCCCAAAGTTCCATCATCAGTGCAAACGGTAATATCGCAACAAAGCTTTTTTAATTTATCCAAACCGATCACAGCGGAAGCTCCTTGAAAACCAAGATATACAGTCATCGCTAACGGAGAACAATCAACTCTTCTGCATAAACTTTCGATCAGTAATGACAGAGGAGCGATGCCGATTCCTCCGGCAATAAAAACAATGTTTTTTTTGACAGTCTGAATTTCAAATCCGTTGCCCAGCGGTCCATGGATTTCTACTTGAGAACCTTCAATCAGTCCAGCCAGAATTTGCGTTCCCTTGCCCACAACACGATAGAGCAATTCAAGCAAGCAGTAATTTCTCCCGCGGGAAAAGGAATAAATACTGATGGGGCGGGAGAGGAACGGATCATTCAACCCGGCGATGCGAATCATGACAAACTGACCCGGTAGAGGATTTTCAAAGGAAGAGGCAACTTTCACTTTCATCAGAAAGCAGTCTTCCTGAAGCTCTTCGTTTCTTGAAATTTCCCCGATGTAAATGTCTTTGGTCATTATTTTATCTTTACTTCTTTATGTCCGCCCACATGATTAAGGCATCTTCATGAGTGTCTGTGTAATAAAGCGGTCTGATTCCTTTTACTACAAAACCACATTTTTCGTAAAGCTTTATTGCTTCGGTATTTGATTTTCTGACTTCCAATGTTTGGTCTGTAATTTCATTTTTCCCTGCGATTTCTACCATTGCTTCCATAAGATTAAAAGCAAGACCTTGCCTTCTATACTCTTTTTTTACCGCCAGATTGTGCAAATGAACTTCATCGGCAACAAGCCAGAAAATAATATAGGCGACAATGACGCTTTTATCCTCAACATATATCCGCGCAGCAAGACACACGGAATGAGTGCTGTTGAGTTCTCTTGTAAACATGCCCTCCGTCCAGGGTGAGGGAAATGACTCTCGCTCAATATCCAGCACCTCCGGCAGGTCAGTCTTGTTCATCAGATCAATTGTCACCTGAGGGGCATCTTTTTCATAAGACATGAAATAATTCCAAAAGTACGGCCACAACTAAAAAAATCGCGCAAAAAACGGGAATTGCTCTCTGAAGTTTTAGCATATTAATGGCCACGGCAACCCCCAACAACGGCAGAAAATAATAGGTAAAAGAAAGTGTTGATATGACCGTCGCATTTAATTTAGGATAGAGCCAGATTACAGAAGGAATAAAGATCACTAGAATTGCCAAAACATAAACGACATCGAATAAAAATACTTTAATTAACCCTAAATAATTTTTTTGTTCTATTCCCCGGATATTATTTTTTTTTGCATCTACCAACGCCCGATCGGAAAGAGTGTCGTTGGATTTAATAATCAGGATATCCATCTGCCTGGCTAATATTCCGCAAGGAATGGCTATAAGTATAGAAAGCGCGATTAATTCCGGGGTGGATGTGGATATGCCTCCCAATTTTTGGCCGGCAATTACGGCCGTTGAAGTTGCCACAACAGCCGTAATGGAGTCGTTGGGAGGAATATAAGTTCCTATGGGGATGCGATCAAGCCAAATAAGTTCAACAAATGCCCCGATTACCAATCCTGCATAAGGATTATGCAAAAGGAGTCCGATAATAGGAGCAATGATAACCGGCCGGGAAATCATGGCTTGAATAAAAACACGATCAAGACATAGCAGGCCGCCGCAAAAAGATGCTAAGATAATTTCCGTAAACAATTCTAAATACCTTTATGGTTTTGTATCCCAACAATCCTTCAGGGCTTCTTTAATATTAACAGCCCTTCCCTTCGGTATCCCTTTTAATTCAACAACAACCCTTGGATCTTCCAATAGATTTTTAATATATTTAATTTCTTTATCACATAAAAAGACGGAAGGCGAACAACAAATCTTGTACTCATTATTGTAAACATTACCGATATTTAACTTATCAAAATGAAACCCCTGATTAAAAGCATCGCACGCATCAGCAATATTACTAAATAACACTATAGTTTTTTTCCCATCACCATGGGTGAAAATATAATTTTTTACAAAATCATCTACAGAGCTGATAATTACTTCGATTTCGCTGGGCACGGCCATTCTGATTATGGTCTCAAAAAAGGAATCACCGGCTACTTTATTGTCAACAACAATAATACATTTCGCCCTGACGTGGGGTACCCATGCTTCCAATATTTGACCGTGGACAAGCCTGCTGTCAACTCGAACCAAAGCTATGTTAAAATCTTTCGCCAAGTAATTACCTGCTAGCTTTCTTACTTAAAATTTCACTGGCCAACATAATATTTTTTTCCCCGTAATTTTTAATAAGGCAGGCAAAATCCCGTAAAGTCATATCTTCTTTAACTTCCGACAATTTGAGAACCATTGGCAAATTAACTCCAGTCAGAACTTCAACTTTTCCTTCTTTAATAAAAGAAAGTGAAATGTTGGAAGGCGTACCGCCAAATAGATCGGTAAGAATCAACACGCCTTTGCCTTTATCCAGTTTTTTTATGGCATTACTGATTTCTTTTTTTAAATCTTCAACATTTTTTGTCTGATCAACACTAACATGTAATATATCGCCTAACGGCCCTTTGATTAACTCTGCAGCTTTTATCAACTCATTTCCAAAGTTACCATGTGTAATAATAAGCGCACCAATCATTATTACCCCCCCCTTTAAACGCGTTTAAACAATTAAACTACCCTTGCGTTCGTCATGCTCTTAAATTTAATGCGGTAGGCTAATGGATTGCACAATAATTGTCAAGATTTATGAAAGGATTATTTGAAGTAAAATGTTAAATGTTTTCCATCTTGTAACTTATTGTATTGGCATGGAATTAGACAATATTTCTTTTAGGGGATTTTGCAGAGCGTCAGTTAGACCGGATTGACGGGAAATGCGTCTTNNGACTCGCTCAAATTCCGATCCCTGACTTTTGTGAACAGTCATCGCCCAAACTGTTTCATGTCGGGGTAACCTTGCCGGTAAATATTTACGCAGACCATTATTCTCATCGCGGAAAAAAGCTCGTAATTGGTCATTTTCTTCAGAGTCCTTCAGGATAATACCGACATCGCCGTTAAATAAACGCAAACTGTAATCATTCTGTAAAACCATAATTGGCATTCCTTCGTAAAAAATATCCTGCTGTTTGATCAATCCCGCGTCCCGGAGAATTTTCTCTACATAGACATTCATCTTTTCAGTGCCCCAAATCCCCACGCGCAAGGCGCATAAAATACGGAATTTTTCGAATAGATCAAAAATATTCTCCGGAATACCGCTGCCGGAAGTTGCCGCTTTCAAGTATTCCTGATAGCGTTCAACGACTATTTCGCCAAAG
Organism: Syntrophaceae bacterium; assembly: GCA_003141615.1. Lineage (GTDB taxonomy): Bacteria > Desulfobacterota > Syntrophia > Syntrophales > Smithellaceae > Smithella. Next base: position 24,583 of record PLMV01000104.1, on the reverse strand, counting down.
AGTTTAAATAATTTTTCACTTTCAGCCAATTCAGTCCAATGAATATCCGCATATTTTCCCGAACGTAACAATTCCGCTGCTTCCTGATACTGGCCGTTTTTAACAGTTTGACTCAAAAGACCAATGCCGCTTTGATCAGGAAAACGATAATTTTTTTGCAAATGGATAATGTTATCTTGAATCCCTGCAGGCACATTGCCGGATTCGATCTCTTCACCGGATAGAAACGCAATCTGCCGGGCGAATTCCGGAGAAAAAATGTTAGGAGTGCCTTGACCGCATATATCTCCTAAAACTGCTCCGGCTTCAACAGATGCTAATTGATCCTTATCTCCCAGCAAAATTAAACTCGCCTTCGGGGGCAAGGCGGCAATCAATTTCGCCAGAAGGGGCAAATCCACCATCGAGGCTTCATCAATCACAACCAGATCATAAGGCAACTGATTTTTTTTATTGAATTGGAAATAAGGTGAATTATTGATAGAACCTAAAAGGCGATGAATTGTTTGCGCCTCGTTGGGTATCATCTCTTTTATCGCGGCGATGCAATTTAATTTTTCCTTCGTTTTTTTGACAGATTCCTGCAGACGTGCGGCAGCTTTGCCCGTAGGCGCAGCCAAAGCAATACGCAAAGCTCTATTTTCCATATCCAGAATCAGCGCCATAATTTTTGTAATGGCCGTTGTTTTTCCTGTTCCCGGGCTGCCGCTGATCACAAGAAATTTTTTCGACAGGGCGGCAACGGCAGCAACTTTTTGCCAATTGATTCTCTGTCCAGCAATTTCATCAAAATACAGATTCAGCTTTTTTTGAAGTTTAAATTTATCTGACTTTATTTCATTAGTTTTATAACTGTTGGCGGAAATATATTCAGCGATATCTTTTTCATATTGCCAGTAGCGTTGCAAGTAAAGGCGGGCTTTTTCATCCAGAATTAAGGGCTTAAAATCACCGGGCGCTCCTACGCAAGATGTTGATTTTAGAGAATCAAGCCATGTTTGTAGTTGCGGACATTCAATGATGTTTTTCCCATCTTCACTTTTGGAAATAATCTTCCCGGCAAGATCGTTCAAATCCAAACAAATATGTCCATCTCTTACGTATCGGCTAACCAACGCTGCCGCCAAAAACAAGTCTTCTTTATTTTGCTGAGTGAAAGAAGCAATGAAACGGCCAAAATGGATATCCATTGGGGAAAAATAGTTGTTAAAGAAATAATTCATTTTTTCTTTCATTCACAACTCTTATTTTTTCTAAATCATTTTTTTCCATTTTCAGGGATAACAGCGCAAGCATATCCTTCAAAGCAATAATGCCTTCCAATTGATCCCCTTTGACAACCAGCAAACGGCTATTTCCTGTGCGATTCATGATCGCCAGTGCTTTATTAGCATCTTCCTCCGGACCGACTGTTGTTTCTTCATTGCAGGTCAGAGCAACTGCTCCTACCGTGTATTGGGCCCACTCCTCGCGCGGAATTGACGCTACCTGTTTCATGGAAATACAGCCTGTTAATTTACCAAAAGAAAGCACAGGATACATCTGAAAATGGTGCTTATACACGTAATCACGAATAAATTCTTCCAATGATATAGAACGCGGCACGGTCACGGGATTCTTAACCATCAGTTCATTTACTTTTTTTGCGTTAAAAAGGTTGCGCGCCAAAAGCTGCTGGTAGGACATTTGTGCCGTCGAACGGAGAAACAGGCCGATCAAAAACCACCACAGACCACCCACAAAATCACCACTGATGATGTAAACGATTCCCATAATAATTAATAAAATTCCGAAACCGGACCCTATTTGCGCGGCAATGCCTGTTGCCCAGCGGATATCTTTTTTCCAGCTCCAAAGAGCAGAACGCAATACTCTTCCGCCATCCAGAGGAAAAGCAGGAATCAAATTAAAAACCGCCAGAACTATGTTTAACCAGAACAAATAACCTAGAACACCATTGATTGTCACTGGCCAGCCGCTTTTTTCTCCAAAAGTGTAGAGTAAAAAAGAGCAAAAACCGATCAAACAGCTGGAAAGCGGACCAACAATCGCCATCATAAATTCAGCTTTCGGATTGGGAGGTTCATCTTCCATCTGAGCAACACCGCCAAAAATGAACAGAGTTATTCCTTTCATGGACATTCCGTAATATCTGGCTACAAGGGAATGAGTTAATTCATGAATAACTATGGATAAAAAAAGTCCGACCGCACCGGCAGCCCCCATCCACCAATAAGCAGCACGGGGAAGATCTTTGTAATATTCAGGAAAAAGGCCGCTTGCCAATGACCAGGTTATCAAAGCCGCTAAAATAAGCCAGCTTATATCTACTTTTATTTCAAATCCGAAAATTTTAAAAAGGCTTACTGGATGGCCAAACATAAAAACTCCTAATTACAGTGTTTCTTTATAATTTCAATTCTAAATCAAAGCGCTATCTTTGTTGGCAACACAGCTCGGCGAATGCCTGGGGCGTCGTCGGCTTCCTCAACGTATTAGTCGCCTGTGGAGCCTCCTCCTTTCCGCCGCGTTATCCTTTTAAAGCAAAATGGCATAAGATAACTGTTGCATGACGAAAATTAATGTTTTAAATAACATTTTATGTAAAAAAAGTTTACTAAAATAAAGGTTACAATATTACAGAAAAAAATTGACAATTGTAAAGCTTTTAAGTTATTTTTACTATAATTTTAGTGATCTTCCTCATTTACCGGATAATCAAGCTGAGGTAACTATAATGTTTAAATCTAAAATATTATTGCCGCTGATACAGGCATAAATAAAAAATAAACTTTTTTAAGAACTTTGCACTGTGGGGACTATAAATGAAAAAGTATCTATTGTTGTTGATGCTGTTATTTTTCTTCCTCTATGGAACGGCAAATGCCGATTTTTATAAATGGGAAGATGAAAACGGAGCCACGCATATAACAGATTATCCGCCTCCGCAGGGCAAATCTGCAAAGGATGTTCAAATTCATAAATATGAATCCGATGATTTAACAGAATTGCAAAAGGATGAGAAAAAATTATCGTCCAAAGATAACAAATCGAAATCTCAGAAAAACCCGGAAATCGTCCTTTATACCAAAAACAATTGCAACGATTGCGACAAGGCACGGGAATTTTTAAAATCAAAAGATATTCCTTTTACTGAATACAATACGGAGAAAGATAAGGACTCTGCCGTACGAAGAAAAGAAATCGACAATAGTGAAGACGTCCCTTTTGCAATCATCAACAAAAATTATGTATATGGATTTTCGGAAAGCCTTTACAATAGAGCGTTGAAAATTAATCTCTTACAATAGAGGGATGAAACCAATCCCTGATTCATACAAATGAAAACTACAATTTATTTCTATACAGGAACGGGAAACTCCCTGTGGACAGCAAAAAAATTGTCTGAGACATTGGGAAATACTGAACTTATCTTTATAACTCTTACCGGCGAAGGCCTGATTCATTCTGATTCAGAAAATATCGGTCTTATTTTTCCTGTTCACATCTGGGGAATACCTTTTCGGGTTGTTGATTTTTTGAATCGTTTGGAAACGGATTCTGCAAAATACTACTTTGCGGTTGCCGTTAATGCCGGTCAGGTTGCCGCTACCCTGATTCAATTAAAAATGCTGCTGCAAAAGAAAAACATCAACCTTTCTGCTGGATTTTCTATATGCCTGCCCAGCAATTACATTCCCTGGGGCGGCGCTATTGCTCAAGAAAAGCAGCAGAAAAAATTCATAGAAGCGTTGGAGAAAATCAGCCGGATTGCTTTATCTATCCATGCAAAAGAAGAAAAAGCGCCGGAAAAAGGTCCTGCCTGGCAAAATGTTTTTTTTTCGGCAATTTACCGCTTATCTTCTCCTCACGTTCCGAAAATGGACAAATCGTTTTTAATTGACGAAAAATGCACATGCTGTAAGATCTGCGAAAAAATTTGTCCCGCACAAAATATATTGATCACCCATGGCAAACCAACATGGCAACATCATTGCGAGCAATGTTTTGCCTGTCTCCAATGGTGCCCTGAAGAAGCGATTCAATATGGTAACGGCACCGCGAAGAAAAAACGCTACCACCATCCGGAAATAAAATTAAGCGATATGTTGGCTAACGTTCCCAAAAGAAGTGTATAAATATAAGGAACAATTTTTATGAAAACAAGAATTACAGAATTATTTGAGATTGAATATCCTATCATCCTTCCCGGCATGAGTTGGATAAGCGTGCCCGAACTTGTTGCCGCGGTATGCAATGCCGGAGGAATTGGTTATCTCGCCTCTGGTCCTTTAAACCCGGATAAAACAAGGGAATCCATCAGAAGAATAAGAGAGCTTACCAATAAACCTTTTGGAGTCGGAGCCACACTTCTAATGCCGGGAGCGTACGAAAACGCTCTGGTAGCCATAGAGGAAAAAGTTCCGGTGCTCAATATATCTCTCGGTAAGGGCGAAAACCTGATTAAAAAAGTACACGCCTACGGCGGCAAAGTGATAACAACAGTAACCACTATTGAGCACGCGCTTGCCGCGGAAAAAGCCGGGGCGGATGCTCTCCAGGTGACAGGCTATGAAGCCGCAGGTCATGGGAGCCAGATTACAACCATGGTTCTGATCCCGGCGATCGTGGACGCAGTGAAAATACCCGTCGTAGCCATAGGCGGAATCGCTGACGGCAGAGGCATGGCCGCAGCTTTAGCTCTTGGAGCTGAAGGTGTGGGAATGGGGACAAGACTTTCAATTACAAAAGAAAGCCCTGTTCATGATTTTTCTAAAAATAAGCAATTAGAATGCGGAATTGAAGATACTCTATATTCCAACAGGTTTGACGCCCTGTATTGCAGAGTTTTAAAAACCCCATCTGCCGAAAAGGCCATTAAGAAAGGCCGTAATCTTCCCAAAGGATTTATCGCATCGTTTGCAATCGCGAAGTCATTGAATATTTCCTGGATAAAACTCACGGCATCAATTTTATCCGGTTCTAAAGGAGAAAAATCCGAAAAGCCGAAAGATGCCGGATCAAAAACCAATACCAAATCAAAACCCCAAGAAGAGAAATCATTAATCAGCGCAATCCTCAAGGGCCCTAAAATGGGAATGAATCTCGCGCACATGGCCCAGGCTTATGTCGCTATCCGAAGAGCAACAGAGAATGGCAATTTGGACAAAGGAGTTTATCTTTCAGGACAGGTTCAGGGTATCATCCATGATATTCCAACAGTGGCAGAGGTCATTAATAGAACCATGAAAGAAGTTATTCAAATTCAAAAAGAGATGGCGGCAAAAATAAAATAAATGTGTCGCGTCAATCCTCTAAAAACAGGGAACGATCCTGAATAATATATCTGCTATCATCTATCCAAAGATACTTATTTTCTGCGCAACCCCCATTTGATGATCATATCAGATGAAAACCGAAACAGGGCAGGAGTCAAACGCTGGGTGTACCAGAGCCATTTAGCTCTGAAGCCGGGAACTACCATAAACTTCTTCCGTGCAACAGCCCGCAGCACTTGCGCGGCCACAAATTCAGGTTTTAGCTGACCGGACATATTTTTTAGTATGCGGATTTCTGAGGGGATAGTCTTCATCTCATCGAGCAGCATCGGCGTGTCTACCTCAGGCGGGCATACTATGGTAAGGTGGATTCCCTGCTGCTTCAATTCACCTCTCAAACACTCTGCAAAACCAACCAGGGCAAATTTTGAAGTGCCATAAGCGGTGTATCCACACATGCCCATTAATCCGGCCGCTGAAGAGATGATGACAATATGCCCTCCCCTCTTCTTCATGGCGGGAAGCACTTCCGCAATCATATTGCGGGTACCGTACAGGTTTATTTTCATGACGGCATCGAATGAATCAGATGAGATGTTTCCGAAATAATCACAGCTGATAATGCCGGCACTATTAATCAGGATGTCAGGCGTTCCAAATTCCTTTATCGCTTGCTGAATTACATGGGACAAATCGGCACTGCTGGAGACGTCAGCACTCAGACACCGGATAAACTGTCCGGATGAAACCCTGAACTGCTCGATATCCCGGCGGGCATCTTCGAGTTTCGCGCTGTTTCGCGCGATGATAATAAGGTTGGCGCCATAACTGAAGAGTTTTCGCGCAAGCGCAAGACCGATGCCGCTTGATCCACCGGTGATGAAGGCGAGTTTGTTGGAAAAGTAGGCCATGATGTTTCTCCTTATTCGTGAAACTCCAATTTTAATTCAACTGGCAGATATTACAAGCGTAGGGCAGTAATATCTGCCAGTTGAATTATCCCACGTGCGAAGCTAAGTGGGACTATTATAATGAGACCCAAGCTTCAGAAACAGAGTGCATTGAAGCTTGCAAGTCGAATTATCCCGCAAACCTGTACTCATTCTTTCAATCCCCCTACTCCGTATGTATTAATAATGGATTAACTGCTTATTCCCGCCTCAGCGAAGATATCCCTGCATCTTTCGAAAATAGTATTCTCCGGAAAAGAAGTCATGGCTTTGCTGTTTTTATATGGATCTTCCACCCCGACTTTATCGCTTTTTTCATGCCATAATGGATTATACGCAAGCAAGGCGGCCTCGGCAATATCAAGACTTTTCAGGAACGCCGCAATTTCCCTGATATTTACTTCCGTGTCGGTAATATCAGGAATAAGCGGTGTCCGTGGAAGAAGTTTTTTGCCGTCGTGCCTTGCTGCACTGGAAATCTGTTTGAAATTGTCCAGTATTTTTTCATTGTGATGGCCGCAATATTTTTTATGGGTGATAGTGTCAATGATTTTGATATCAAAATAGATTGTATCGAGATAGGGGTAAAGCATGTCCATAAATTTGTCCAGGTCGAAATACCCGCAGGTTTCCAGAAGCGTACCGATGTTGTGCTGTTTGAGCGCCTTTAATAGTTGGGATGTAAATTCCATATATAGAGCAGGCTCGCCCCCGGACAGAGTGACACCGCCGCCTGACGTTTTGTAAAAAGGTTTATCCGGCAGAATCTTTTTAAGAATGTCGTCAACTGACATTGTTTTCCCGACCCTGTCCAGGGCTCCGGAAGGGCACGCGTCAGCGCATAAGAAACAAAGAGTGCATTTGCTTCTGTCAATATAAAACCGATTGTCGCGCGAGAGCGCTTCTTCCGGGCACGCATCCCGGCAAGTGCCGCAATTGATGCACACTTTAGCGTCAAAGGAGATTTCTGCTATGGCCTTTTTGCTTTCCGGATTGTGGCACCAGACGCAGGAGAGCGGGCACCCTTTATAAAACACCACGGACCGTATGCCGGGACCATCGTCAAGGGAGTTGCCTTTGATTTCAAGGATAAGTGGTACTTTCATATTCCGTACTCTGCCCGCTCGATGAGTTCAATCTGCATATCACGATTGAGCGTTACAAAATAGGCGTTGTATCCCGATATCCGCACAAGGAGGTTGCGGTAGTTCTCCGGGTGCGCCATAGCGTCCTTGAGCATCTCCGAGGTGACCACATTCAGCTGTATCTGCATGCCGCCCAGATCGAAGTAGGTCCTCACATAGGAGAACATGTCATTCACTGTCTTTTCGCGCGAGTCGCCTGCCGATGGTACCACCTTGACATTGAAGGCGATGTTGTTGTTCAGGTTCACCGGATCGAGTTTCGCCACGTCGCGGATATTGTCGAGCAAATTCTTCGAGGCGAAGGCCTGTGGTGTGAGACCCGGCGTGAACGGTTTTCCTGACTGCCGCCCCGAGGGGAGCGCTCCCGTAAGGGTCCCGAAAGCCACATGGGTGGACATGGACCAGAACCCCGTAGTGTATTTCCCGCCGCGGTAGTGTGGCAAGCTCCCGTAATAATCATGCGCCCATTTCGCGACACGGTTGGCCATGGCCACGGCATCTTCACTCCCTGAACCGAAAAGCGGCACCTTTTTTCGCACCAGCGCCAGCAGAGCCGAGTCGTTCTCGAAGTTGGTGTCCACCGCCTTTTTTAAATTGGTGAAAGAAATTTTCTTATCATCATACACGAGCTTCTTGATTACCATGAGCGAGTCGGTCACATCCGCAAGACCGATTATGGCGGTGCCGGAACTGTTGTATTTCGCGCCGCCCTTTGTTACGTCCATACCCTTATGAATACAATCGCCGATGAGCGACGAAAGGAGCGGCGTGGGGCGCAGATACTGGTGGGCCTCAGCCAGCATGTGGTTATATTCAATGGATTGGTCGATGATGAATTTGAACTGTTCAGTGAAAGCGCCGAAAAAATCATCGAATGTTTTAAAATCGCCGCGCTCCACGACGCCGGTATCGGGCCCCAGCTTCCAGTCTGTGAGCGGGTGCCTGCCGTTGTTCATGGCCATCTCGAGAGCGGCCACCATATTCATCATCTGCATATTGGTGTGACCGATATGTTTGCCGGATAATGTCGGTTCAACACATCCTGTGGCCGACCAGTTACGGATATCCTGAATGTCATAATTCATTTTAGAAAGAGAAGAAATAATCGCGGCGTCGTTATGCATGGAAGGCGTGGCGGCGGTAATGAGGTTCACCTCGCAGAGCCGTTTAAGATAAGTGTCACTGTTGACGCCGGGCATAAAACGCGCGTTTACATTGGGGTCGCGGATGGAGAGCATTTCAGTGACTTTAAGGAAAATATACGTCATGTCGTTGACGGCGTCTTCACCGTCGGGCGTTATGCCTCCTAAAGTAAGGGCCTGATCTGAAGAACTGCCACCGAAATAGAAGTTGGCCAAGTCTGGTGTAAGCGGAAAATGGTCGGTACAGCGCATATAGAAGTGGCCAATAAGCTCCACAGCGTGATTTATATATGCTTCACGTTCGCTTTTAGATTTTATTTTTTCCATATCCGCTGTAAAATAGGGTTGAAGCCACTGATCGAGTCTTCCCAGCGAAAGTCCCGCGTTCATGCTTTCCATATGGAGCCCTACCCAAGTGATCCACATGGAGTTAACAGCCTCATCGAGAGTGCGGGCGGGCTTCTCCACCACCTGCGCACATATTGACGCGATGTTCTCCAGTTCTTCCCGACGCACAAAATCCTTTTCCGCCGCGGCATCTTTCAGAGCCTGCCCCGACAGGTTTTTCGAATAGGCCGTAAGCCCTTCCAGGCAGAGTATCATTGCCTCGAGTGTCACCTTTTTCTCGGGGCTTGCCTCCTGTTTCAATTCCGTTTTTATTTCCTCGATAATCCCCGATGTACCCAGTCGCATGATTTTAGGAAAATCCGGAATGGTGTGCGATATCGTCGCCACCTTCCAGTTGAAATAAAGCGCGAAACGTTCGTCGATCTGCTGACACAACGGGTTATTGTATTTTCCCCGCACCCACTCGCGAAAGTTTCGCTTTATCCAGTAGGGGAATATCTCGTTATGGAGGAGTTCGCGGGTTTCTGCGGAAATGTCGAAGGGATTGTATGTGCGGTGCGGCATGGTGATGAGCTCATTCCATATGATCACGGCGCTCCCTTCAGGGTATAAGGGACAGCCGACCTTTTTGCTGGTGGTGGTCCCGGCAATGAGTGAACCCTCGCCAATTTTCGGCTCACGGTTTTCCATAAGATATTTATACGCCAGCGCCTTGCGGGTCACGGGAACCCAGGGGTGGCCGTTATTGTCCAGTTCAAAACCGTTTTTTCTGTGCCACTCCGTGAGGAGCAGGGGGATCTCCGGACACACCTCAGGCTTTATAGTGAGGTGAATATCGAGAAATTTTTTGAGACGCGGAAAATCATCAAGACTGTAGTCCGGAAGATAGGGATCATCGAGATATTGTACGCCCCGATCCACTTGCACACATCTGAGTCGTGATTTGCTCCGTGAGGAAAGCTCCTCGCTCAAGTCCCTGCGGGCGTTAGGGGATTTTTTTAACAAGCTTTTCCTGGCCTTATTCCTCTCTTTTTCCATGGCCGCTATCTGTTTTTTCCAGATAAGCAGGGAGAGAAGAAAAGCGAAGAGGTTAAGATAGGTAATGCTTCCATCAACCCGCGCCTCATTCTTGAGGATCATGTAAATCTGGTCAGTTGACGTTCCGCCCAGTAGTTTCCTCACCGCGGTGTCGGTGCGGAAACGTATCACCGCATTGGCGTTATCGGGCATGCCGCGCACAATGGAAACAGCGCCTTTCCGAAAAACGATGCCCGAAAGTACTGAACCGTTTTCAGTGCGGATGCCGATGGCGAAATCCAGCGGGCCATCTGATGTGATTAGATATCTTTTCAGTGCGGACCGGTGATTGAAGTTTACGGCCATTACCTTCAGAAGCGCGTGCAGTATCAATCCCGTCGGAGAGAGTCTTGCCTTATCCGCGATTTGGGTGTGAATTAGCATGATATGACCTCCCTTGTATGAAACTATTTTTTAAATGACTTTTCAATTATCAGCTGATGGTAGCGCTCGCAGATATCAGCTGTAAAGCGTTTAACCAGCGGATCCGTATGTTCCTCAACCTCGCGCAGGAGCCTGCTGTTCAGGAGACTTACGATGCCGTTGAGTTCTGTCCAGAGCCTTATGGTTAGATAACGTGCCTTCGCGTCCGATATCTTCAGATCTTCGGCAATCCCCTGCGCAATGAACAGAAAAGTCTGGATGGACTTTTCCTTTTCACGGCCGGCCACCTTCTCCAGCGGGGTGCCTATACAGTCGAGGAATTTGGGGACGTCGCGGCTGATGAACATAATCTCGTAATAATCGGGATTGCGGATGCCAAAACGCACGTATTCACCCACCACAGCGCACAGTTTTTCATAGAAATCGTCGTTTGCTTTATAGGTGTTGGCAATGGATTCAAAGAGAAGTTCGAAACCCCGGATACGGATGAAGAAGTAAAGCTCGTCCCTGCTGGCGTAGTAATTGTAGATAGTGGTAGCGGTAACGCCAAGCCGTGAGGCAATTTTTCTCATACTCAGTTCAGGAAATCCATGTTCAATGATGAGATGAAGGGCGGCATCAAGTATTTCCTGTCTAAAGGTGTCGACCTGCTCCGGTGTTCGAGATATTCGGGGCATTGATTATCTCCAGTAAATCACAGGTATGAATCCCACGGCAAGCTGTAGGGTTCATACCCTCCGCTGTGCGGGATGAATTCAATTTACAAATATTATGGCACTGCGTTTGTAATATCTGAGTTTCATTAGAATTGGAGTTCCACAATAAATTTATTAATACAACTGTAACGTAAATAACGACGTTAAGATAACAGTGTTATTTTTATTTGTCAACAGAATCTTTTCGCGATTATATTATTTGCAGAGGATATAATAATATGTAGTTTCAATTCCGCGGCTTGGAATCCCCCGGCTCCAGCCGGGGGAGGAATGCGGCGTAACCCGCGGGAGGTCGCATTATTATAGGGATCATCCGGCTCCTGCCGGAGGGGGCTCCACTATGGTAAAGGCACCGCATTATTTGAGATTGAATATCCGATTATCCTTCCCGGTATGAGTTGGATAAGCATGCTTGAACTTGTTGCCGCGGTAGGCAATGCCGGAAACCGTGGTTCAACCACAAATGGGGCTACTAAAATAAAATCAAATAGTTATAAAGAATTTTCAATCCTCTAATCATTCAGAAAATAATTTTCCCCTATATTATCTCCTTTTATCGTATGGTATAAAATAACTTGGGACGCCGGGGTAAATAGAGAGAGAGTGAATCTGTGTTTCACCTAATTAGTGAGCACTAACAGACGTCTCCATTTCTCATTGCAAAACTATGAATAATTTCTTTATTATCCCGAGTTAAAAAACATCTTGCTCTACATAACCGACATTATTATCGTCAGGCGCGTAAGCAAAACCGTATGAGAAAACATGCCTTTTATTTTCAGCCTGCCGGATAGAATGTGCCCCAAAACGCGTCGTCCGGCTTCATCAAAGTAATACGGCAATCCCCAGCGGATATTGATCATGTTTAAATCCATAACCAAATCGTATGAAGTTCTAATGATAATGTCAGGATTACCGTTAATTCCGGCTTCAATTGTCAATTTACCCTGCCCGAAAATTAGAGTCACCGCGGCTTCTATATCCGGCAGATCAATGGCAATAACGCCTTTCATCTTTTTGTATATATTCTGTTTTGCCGGTGATTTTGCGATATTACCGGTAATTAGCTCCTCTAAGATAAAGGAGAAGGGCATATCCTGAGCCTTATTAGTAATATTAAGATTCATGAAACCTCCTCAATTCGAAATGTTAAAGAGCTTTTTTGTAAATTTCTAAAACTTCACCGGAATCCGCAACAAGACGGGGATTGTTGACAATAGAGCCATCAGACATGCTCATATCCGCCGCTTTGATTATATTTTTTTCTGTCACTCCAAATTCGGAAAGCTTTTGCGGGTGGCCGATTTTTTTCGTGAAATCAAAAAAGGCTTTCACCGCGGCCTCGGCTGCCTGTTTAGTGGAGCTGCCCTTTTCATATACGCCCATAGCCTGGGCTATTTCCGCGTAATAATCTTCTGCATCGGGCAGATTAAATTCCATGCAATGAGGCAGTAGAATGCCATTGGCGACACCGTGCGGCACATGCGCTACAGCGCCAATGGAATGCGCCATCGCGTGAACTATTCCTATCATCGCATTACCGAAGGACCAGCCCGCCATAGTGGCTGCTAATTGCACCTGCCCGCGAGCGCTGAGATCGTTGCCGTTTTTAATACACTGCGGCAGATGTTTATTTAAAAGCCGAATGGCATGCAGACCCAGAGCATCGGCAATCGGTTCACGTTGTATGGAAGATATAGCCTCAACAGCGTGGGTCATGGCGTCCATTCCAGTTGAAGCTGTTAGGAGCGGCGGCAACTTGGCCGTTAACGTGGGATCAAGAATAGCCACACGCGGGGCGTTGTAAGACTCCACAATCAAAATTTTCTGCCCTTTGCTTTTATCATAAATTACAGCGGCCCAGGTTACTTCACTTCCCGTTCCGGCGGTAGTCGGAATAACTATATGCGGCGTCTGCGGCCTTGTTAAAAGCTGGATTCCTTCAAAATCACTCAGAGAGCCGCCTTCGGTCAGCAGAATACACATGCACTTGGCCGTATCAATCGCGCTGCCGCCGCCGACGCTGATGACGATATCCGCACCCTTTTCCTTGGCAAATGCCGTCGCCCGATCAACAACGTCCATCCCCGAATCCTGCGGCACGTCGCTGAAAACTCCGACGCATTTTTCGCCTAGTGACTTTGTAATTTTGTCCAGCAAGCCGGCCTTGATTATTCCTTGATCCGTAACCACTATCGCGCGCGAGCATTTCAGCGCGCTCATTTCGGATTCAACTTCGGAAGCTGATGAACCATTGCCGAAAATAATTTTTGTCGTGCCAAAATAAACAAAGGACAAATCTTGATCGTAACCCATAGCACACTCCTTTTATTATGATGTCAATTTATATATAAAATGTTCTACTCTATCCTCGTTTCCCTGAAGACGAAACATCATCAATCTTTCCTCCCTCGAAGGGAGGAAATTAAAAGGAGGGTGAAGTCATTCATTCAAATTCCCATACCCTTTAATTTCCATCCGCGGTGGGCGGAAAAGACGTTTATTTTCGGGAACGATTGCCACCGTTCCCTGCAATTCCCAATGTCCGATTATACGTCATCGGGCCAAACTGTTTGCACTTCCGTCAAAAGGTCAATAACCTTGTTGACGGTTTTAACGTTGCGCACGACATAAGTCAGATCGCCTTTTAATTTTAATTTCCCCTGCATTAAAGCTTTCGTCGCGTCGAGTTCTTTTTTTGCGACCTGTTTCCAGCGGGCGTAATCGCCAGTCATAATAAATTTTCCTGTTTGCGTTTTGGCTTCGTCGCAGATATGAAAATCAAGGACATCTCCGTGCCAATAATCGGTAAAAACGTAAACCGGCTGGGGAACATTTTTCGATGGATCGGCATTACAAATCATGGTAACGCTGCCTTCCCAATCTTTGGCAATTTCCTTGTATTCTTTCGATCCGGCAATTTTTTCTTTCCACGCATCCATCCATTCTTGAGTAAAAGCTTTGTATGCAGTCATTTTCCATTCTCCTTTTTATTATTTTTTGTAAAGTTTATCTCTTAACTCCGGGAGTCCGAGCTCCAGAAGTTTTTCTTCACTGACAATACCGTTGGGCGTTAAGCCGCGGATGGCGTAATATTCATCGCGTAAAAGCTTCATATCGGGAATCGAGCCAGCGCCCGCCCCCTCCTGGAGAGGAGTGAGAATTCTTTTCGGCAGAACATCATCTTTGACCGAGACGCCCAGTAAATTGTTGATTCCCCGTTTCAGAGTCCAATCACGCGCGCCGCTGAGGAGGAAATCTTTAAATTCAAAATTAAAGCCGGTAATCGCATTAAAGGCGTCACGAAGCGTTTCCGGTTTCAGGCAGTACATCAGATAGTGGCAGATGGAAAGACTGTTATCTAAGATTCCGTAGTTTTCCGAATTGAAAACCATCATGGCCTTGCCCTGTGAAGTTTTGCCGTCGTAGTCCTCTTTCATGTCGAAGAGTTGCGGCCAGGAAACCATGCCCTGCTCCATGCCCATCGCGGCGTGCTGCAAGTGGCAGGCGCCTCTATTGGACATCATATAGGCGAGTCCCATGCCGTGGAAACCCCGCGGGTCATGCATCGGAAGTTCCAAACCTTTGACATGGACGACAGAATCCAAAGCCTGGCCTCCCAGTTGGACTGCCGCTTTTAATGAACCTTCCGCCAGGATATTGCCGAATCCTTCGCGCTCGGAGATTTTTTTCAAAAGCGCAAAGACCGCATCCATATTGCCCCAGGTAAGTTCCAGATTGTCGGCCTTTTTCTTATCGATGATACCTTTTTCATAAAGTTCCATAGCCATGGCAATAGTTGCCCCGGCGCTGATTGTATCCATTCCGTAACGGTTGCAAAGCGCATTGGCCTTGATTACGGCGCCCAGATCGTAATTCATAATCATGGTGCCGAAGGTGCCACATGTTTCATATTCGGGGCCCGGACCCTCCTCTGTTTTATAAGGGCCATCTTTTACGACGCATACTCTTTTGCAGGCAACAGGACAATTAGCGCAGGCATGCGCTTTAGTCAGATATGTTTCCCGCATGGTGGGGCCGCTGAGTTTGGATGATAATTCATAATCCTCACCCACTGTCCAGTTTTTGATCGGAACATCACCGTTCATCATTCCCAGATCCATCGCTGCATCAGAACCCATCAGATGAAGTGATTCGGCAAAAGCCGATTCCTTGATTTCCTTGACAGCAGCCTTGAATATTTCTTTGTACTTTTCTTCATTTGCTTTACCCAGCGGTTCATTGCCTCGAGCCAAAATGGCTTTGAGTTTTTTGGAACCCATGACAGCGCCCAAACCGGTGCGTCCGATAAAATGAGCCTTATCATTGCCGATAGCGGCAAACTTCACCAGATTTTCCCCGGCGGGGCCGATCGCCAGTACTTTTATTCCCTTATCTTCGGCTTTGCAGATGTCCGTTACTTCATAAATATCTTTGCCCCACAAATCACCGGCGGGAGATATTTTAGCTTCCCCATTGATGACTGATAGTATGACCGGAGAGGGGCTTTGTCCGGTGATGATGATTCCGTCAAATCCGGCCTTTTTCAGTTCCGGCCCGAAATTACCGCCGCAAGCGGCCTCACCCCAGATGCCGGTTTGCGGCGATTTAGCCGCTACGGCAAAACGCGATGTACCGGGGAAACCGCTTCCGACCATCGGGCCGTTCATAACCATGAGCGGGCTTTCCGGAGCCAGCGGATCGGCTTGTATATTATATTTTTCAAGATAGAGAGATGCGGCCAGACAGCTGCCGCCGATGAATTTTTTTAGCTTGGCTTCTTCGATCGTTAAGCTGGAACAGGTGCCTTTGGTTAAATCAACTTCTAGAAATTTGCCTGCGTAACCGTTCATAGTTGCCCCCCCCCTCAAGATCAGGTCTGTTTAATTGATAATGACTTCCTTTTTTTGATTAAGGAGTATAGGTAAGATGTATTTTTAAGTCAATGAAAAAAAGCCAAAAAATATGGAGGGTGTTGATTACCGAGAAAGGGATGCATCCATCCTCTTGAGAAATCGCTGCCCCTTTAGGTTGTCATTGCCTCGAAAAAGGTCGTTTCGGCCGTAATTCAGGCAGACCTCTTCTGCATGCATAAGATTATTAAAGCGTTACGACTGCTTGTGCCCCGCGTGACCTTCAGGTTATTCAGGGTAGATGTATTCGTCCTATACCCTGATACCCTAAAGGGCACAAGCGGGCACACGTGAGTAGTCGGGAAATTGATAGAGTGGATCATTACCAAGTGAAAACTTGAATGATTTTGATTGCCTCAAGATCGAGGACTACAGGAAGAAGGTAATAGAGGATAGCTGCGGAAATAACATTTGTTTTATATCCTCATCTTTTTTGTAATACCATTTCGCTTTCAAAGGATAACGCGGCGGCAAGGAGAAGGCTCCGCAGGCGTATTACTAATACGTTGAGGAAGCCGACGACGATGCCAACAAAGTTAGCCAAAGAAAGCGAATTGGTATAAACTGCAAAAACTGAATTAGCAATAGTTTCACAAATTGAATTTTAAGGGGGTTTTTTCCTCACCCCACTTAATATAATACCAAATTGCGCAATTTGGTATTATGGCATCTCAAGTAATTGCCTTCATTGTAGCGAGATATTTTTTGCAGAGGTCGCGATAATAGTCGATACCGGCTTTCGCCATCATTTTTTGGTCATCAGTGACATCGTGAGTAATTTTTGCCGGGTTACCGGCGACGATTTTACCGGCAGGAATATGCATTCCTTTAGGCACAATTGAACCAACTGAGACAAAAACATCTTCTTCGCAAACAACGTTAAAAAGCACAATGGCGCCTATGCCGATTACGCATCTTGATTTGATGTGCGCATCATGAAGGATTACTCCGTGAGCCACGGTAACGTCTTCCTCAATGATGACGCGAGAATCAGGATACACATGAATAACAGCATTATCCTGAACGTTGGAACGATTGCCGATTACAACCGGTCCGAAATCAGCCCGGATGGAAACACCGGGAGCAATCAAGCATTCATGGCCGATTTTTACGTCACCTATTAAAACAGCATCAGGATGAACAAAAGAATCAACCGGGACATGAGGTCTTTTTCCGTCAAATTCATAGAGAGCCATATTTTTCATTTCCAGAACATAATTATTGATTTAACGAAATATTCACCGATCCGCCCCTTCCTAAAATATCATGCAAATGGATATATCCCTTCAGTTCCTTTTTCTCATTAACCACAACAAAAGAAGTAATTTCTTGTTTTTGCATAAGTTCCATAGTCTGCGCCAGCGAAACATTTTCGTCTATCGTCTTGGGATCGCGAGTCATCATCTCATTGATAATTTTTCCTTCAAAAGATACGCCTTTGCTGATCATGCGGCGCATATCACCATCAGTAAAAATTCCCAGAAGTTTATTTTTTTTGTCGGTAATTAAAACAAATCCTACATTTTTACTGTTAATTTCCTGTATTGCCTTTATTGCGGAAGTTCCCGCAAGCACTTTGGGAATTTGTTTTCCTACGATCATGGCATCTCCGACTGTTTCTTTTAACCTTGTACCCAGATTACCTCCCGGATGAAACTTGTAGAAATCCTTTTCTTTAAATTGCTTTTCATCAATAAGAACAATAGCCAGAGCGTCGCCAATCGCCAAAGCAGCGGTAGAGCTGGAAGTAGGAGCAAGACCGAAAGGACAGGCTTCTTTTTCCACGGAAACATCAATGACGATATCGCTTGTTCGAGCAAGAGTTGACGACTTATCGCCGGTAAATGCAATGATCGGAGCGCCGATGTGACGAACGGATTTGATGATGGGTATAAGTTCACTGGTTTCACCACTGTTGGAAATGGCCAGCAATATGTCTTCTTTAGTGACAATGCCTAAATCGCCGTGGATACCTTCAACAGGATGGAGAAAAAGCGCCGGTGTTCCCGTGCTCGTTAAAGTGGCAACGATTTTTCGCCCGATTAAGCCGGATTTGCCAATTCCGGTAATAATTACCCTTCCCTTAGATTTGGAAATTAAATCCACAGCACGGGAAAAGTTGCTGTCGATTTTATCGATCAACTGCAAAATACTCTGCGCTTCTATTTTTAATACATCTATTGCCCGTTTAATTACCTTTTGTTTTTTTATCATTTTTTTGCCTTTAACTGAATGTGTGAATTTTAATATTTTTCCAATTGGGGCTGTTGAAAAACGCTCATCTGCTGTGTTGCGCTGCAAACCGCACCGCTCAACGTATATCCATATACGCCTCACGGTTCGGTTTTTTGCGCGTCTTGCATCTGAACATTTTTGAACAGCCCCAAATTCGATAGCTCTTGTCAAAACTAGCAAAAAAACCTGGACAAAACAAGAATCAATTTAATGAGACTCGCTAAAAACGAATCCCGACGAGTCGGGATGAAGTTTGAAGCGTTAGTCGAATTATCCCAGGAGCGAAGCGACGCGGGGCTATCCCACGTGCGAAGCTAAGTGGGACTATTTTAATGAGACTCAAGCTTCAGAAACAGAGTGCACTGGAGCTTGCAGGGCGAATTATCCCGTATAAGCAGGGATACAATACCCCGCAGCTTGCTGCGAAATGTTTCCAAAGCTTGCCTTGGGGTTCATACCCGTGATTAGCTAATACTATTTTTAGAGACACCGCAGGTGTTTGGTGGAGCCCCCTCCGGCAGGAGCCGAGGGATTCCAAATCGCGGGATTGACCTTGCCGGAGGTATCTGCTAAAGAATATTGCATTAAATCGATGGGATTAAAGTAATGAGGGCTATTTTTATTTCCGATGCTCATTTAAGACAAGCTAATGATGAACGATACGGAAAACTAATAAATTTCTTCAATGATATTAAAGAAGGAAAGGTCAATCGCCTTGTCGATACTAATGAGCCCGGGACAGACCCAGTATATATTGATGATCTCTATATTGCCGGCGATTTGTTTGACTTTTGGTTTTGCCAAAAGGAAAAAATTTATCCGGAATTTATACTGATCATTAATAAAATAATTGAATTACAAAAAACCGGTATCCGCATACATCTGAGCGAGGGAAACCATGATTTCTTTATGGCAGAATATTTTCGCGATGTTTTAGGCATGGAAGTATTTGAGGAATGGACAAATGTAAGATTAGATAATTTGCAGGCTTTGATTGCTCACGGTGACACTACGGATAGCACCAATATTAAATATATTTTGTTTCGTAAATTTTTGCGCAGTCACGCATTTTATAATATTCAACGCTTTATTCCGGCCTCTTTGCGCTGGACATTGGCTGGCCTCACTTCTACCGCCAGTAAAGAAATGACTATAGAAGATGGCGATGCACTGGTTAAAAAAATGCTTTCTTTTGCCAAAGCTAAGTTGCAGGGAGATTATGATGCAGTTATCCTGGGGCATTGTCATATACCTATTTTACAAAATTATACTATTGAGGGAAAGAAAAAAACTTTTGTTACGCTGGGCGATTGGATCAATCACTACTCGTTTCTCTATTATGAAGATAATAATTTTTTTCTCGGGTATTACCAGCCGTGATTTTTGTAACCCTTTAGAAGGATTCAAACATTAATTATTAGTGAGGATTGAACTTATGAATTTTGGAGGAATTTGCCCTGCGCCTTCAATGCGCAATGCTTTGTTTGTCGTTGTTCCCGTTCCGTATG
Source organism: Syntrophaceae bacterium (assembly GCA_003141615.1). GTDB lineage: Bacteria > Desulfobacterota > Syntrophia > Syntrophales > Smithellaceae > Smithella. Next base: position 4,886 of record PLMV01000104.1, on the reverse strand, counting down.
ACCTGACTTCCACTTATCAACCGGGGAGCCGCCGGGGACCAGCAGCGATCATCGAAGCTTCGACCAATATGGAGCTCTACGATGAAGAGTTAAAAAAAGAAACATATTTGGCTGGAATTCATACGACTTTGCCGGTTGCCATTGACGCCCGCGGGCCAAAGAATATGATTAATGCTGTGCGCAAAAAAATTGCCAGGGTTTCTGTTCTAAATAAAATACCGGTAATGCTGGGTGGAGAGCACAGCATCAGTTTGGGGGCTGTGCAGGCTCTTAAAGAAAAATATCCTGAACTAAAAGTGCTGCAATTGGACGCCCATGCCGACCTCCGGGAAAGCTATCAGGAAAGCCCTTATAGCCACGCCTCCGCAGCAAGAAGAATTGCGGAAATATGTCCACTGATTCAGGTGGGCATCAGAAGCATGAGCAAAGAAGAAGCGGATTTTTTACCGCAAAGCAAAGTTAAATCCTATAGCGCCGATTTCGCTTTAGAAAAGAAAGACTGGTGTGAAACAATTTGTAAAGACCTGAGCGGCGATGTGTTTGTCACTATTGATTTAGATGTTTTTGATCCCTCCATAATGCCTTCAACGGGTACACCGGAACCAGGCGGTCTTTATTGGAGGGATGTTTTACGCTTGCTGAAGTTAGTTTCGCTCTCCTGTAAAATTCGCGGCTTTGACGTGGTAGAACTGGCGCCGATTCCCGGTATCGTTGCGCCAGATTTCATGGCGGCTAAACTTATTTACCGCTTTATGGGTTACATAACTAAATAGCAGCTTTCTGACCCATCTACATGGAGTCATTGTGAACGAACACCATGACCGACCATGTTGAATTGATTTATCAAAATAACTCCTTGACAAATATTGGAGATAATGGTGTAAAGTCACCGGTTTTGAATATCGCCATATCGCGGGGTGGAGCAGTCTGGTAGCTCGTTGGGCTCATAACCCAAAGGTCAGAGGTTCGAATCCTCTCCCCGCTACCAATAGGATCAAGGGGTTAGCTGGTTACGGTTAGCCCTTTTTATTTTCTCGGCTTCCCATAGCTCACCATTTTTTGAAAACTGGCTTTTTTGCATCAACCGGATGATCTTGTTATCAACTTTTTGTATGGGTTACAGCCGAAATTTTGTCGTCCTTCCATTTTCTGTTTCACTGTCAGTCACTCCGATTTATTTTATCTCGTGTACCGCGTTATCTCCCTTTACCGGTAAGGTTCTTAACGGTCGGACGGAGCCGTGACATCAGCGGCGCAAGCACCTCACGTCCCCGAAAGAACCCCTCCCTAAACCTACCGCCAGGGGATAACGCTTTCAACTGGCCACAGCATCACATTCCCATTCAGCAATAAGAAGAATTACTTTTAGCAGATCCGCCAATAGTCCAATTATTGTTCGCCTATAGAAAAGTCTTCGCTGGAAAATTTCAAAAATATTTGGGAAAGATGGTGCGAAATTCTACTGGCGAGAAGGGGATGGTATATTCCCCTCTTTTAAAAATAATGAATAGTGCTATGCTGATATTCAAATCGTCAACCTCAGCGAAAAGGCATGACTTTATTCGTAATAAATACAATTCACTAACGACAATAAACATTGACACCACACCTCGCATTTTGTGGTCAATATTTTAATGAGACCCAAGTTTCAGAAATAAAGTGCACTGAAGCTTGCAGGTCGAATTATACCCCACAGCTTGCTTTGGGGTGCATATTCGTCATTAACATACAAGACCATTTCTTTAAAAAAGTTTTAATTTTTGATATTTAAAATACTATTATTGACTGACCGATCAATTATTAGTATTATAAGCCTGCATTCTGAAAACGACCTTCATAGGAAAAACTATGTCACGAAGACCTGAATGGTGGATGAATGTTCTAAGAATATTCTGGCCCCTTACCGAATTGAGCGCACGTATGACACAATGGCCAGTTGTAGGATGGATATTATCCCATGCTTCTCTTCCAGTTTTCACCGGCAGAAATTTTAATATCAGCTATATACCCATTAATAAAACCATACAGGGAATAAAAAACATCCTTATCCCTGACATGGTGCTTGAAGAACTTATCCGCCGGTCTTCACACCGTGTAATCATCAAACGCTGCACCTGCCGCGACCACCACAAGTGCAAGAATCATCCTATCGAAGATGCATGTATTCTGCTTGGTGATGGGGCGGCAGAGATCGACCCGAGGGTCGCGAGGCATGTTAGTGTTGACGAAGCAATCGCTCACATGAAACGCCGAGTGAATGAAGGGCTCATCCCCTTTGCCGGCCGTGTGCGCATGGACGATTTTTTCTGGGGGGTGCGCAATCGCGGCCGGCTCCTTACAGTATGTTTCTGCTGCCGTTGCTGTTGTACTGTTATGCGCTCTACTCAATACTTTCCCAAAGAAGCTAATGACTCCCTTGTCCGGATTCAGGGACTGAGCATCAATGTTGATTCAAAAAAATGTACGGGTTGCGGAACCTGCGTAGAAGATTGTTTCGCCATGGCTATTTCACTGATTGAAGGAAAGGCCGTTCATAGTGAAGAAAAATGTAAAGGCTGCGGCCGTTGCGTATCCCTCTGCCCGCAGCATGCTGTCAGCGCGATGGTGGCAGATGTCGATGACGCCGTGAGGGAAATGATTAGCCGCATCGAGAGCATTATCGACTTTGAATAGTTCTTCCAGATCGGAGAAGTGAATATATCACAGTATAATTTTCCGTGTTCCATTAACCATCTCACCAAGGAGAGATTCATGAATAATAAATCATTCTGGTATTTTTTGCAGTTTGGCGCCATCGTTCTCTACGCCATATCAATACCTTTCGGATATTGGCTCTTCCCAGGTACGAAGCTGTCCGCATGGAGTATTTTTACGGGACTTGTCCTTCTCCATACATCGGAAATAACCATTGCCAGAAAAATCGGCAGTGAAAAAAATATTTCACTTTTGAGAGTAGCTGTGAAGACCATTCTATTCGGATTCACATGGTGGCTTCCTCTCAAAAAAGGGATCATCACATCATAGGAGAAAAATCATGTATTCACCATTCAAATATGGCGCTCCGCGGTTTCTCGTCAGGTTCATGGTTGCTCTCTCCTGGCCCCTGATCATCGCCGGAAAAAAATTCAGTTCCTACCCGGTATTGCGCTTTGTTATCAATCCGTTTTTCAAGCGACCATATAATGAAGTGACATCGATTCCAATAAACGTGAACCTTGAACTTCCAGCCAGCGTCCCTTTGCCACGGACTGTTTTAATGCGCCTGGTTTCGGAAATAGATCAGAAATTCATCCTCGATACCTGCATCTGCAGACATCACAACAAAGTATCATCACCACCTCCGGGGATCGGCTGTATGGCACTGGGACCGGCTATACGAAGGATGCACCCATCTCACGGCCGGAACGTTTCCACCGCTGAGGCACTGGCTCACATTGAGCGGGCTTCTGCCGCTGGACTGATTGCCAATGTAGCACACGTCTGGATCGATCCAGTGGCTTTTTGGACCACCTTCCGTGATTTGATGTTTATCTGTTTTTGCGATGACACCAACTGTATGTACCGTACTCACATGAAAAAGCGGGGTCCGAACCTCGACAGAGCTTACAAACGCCTACCCGGCATCTCATTTTCCGCAGATGCCGACATCTGCAACGGCTGCGGGATATGCCTTAACACCTGCTTCGTAAACGCCATTGAAATGAAAAACGGAAAAGCATCGATCACAGATGATTGCAAGGGATGCGGCAGGTGCGCCGAAGTCTGTCCGGAAAAAGCTGTCACGATGACTTTGGATAATCAGGGGGAATTATTCCTTCAATTGGTATTCCGTGTAAATTCAGTCGCTGACATTCCTGAATTGAAAAAATACAAAAAGGAACAAAACAACAGGAACGGCTGAGGGTCAAATCTCCATTCTTGACAATTGAGGATAAAAAGCAATGTCCGAGTCAGAAAACAAATCTGATTTTTAAATATCACTATTTAGCTAACTCCATAAACTCATCATGTTGCGGTGATTGAGGAATTATTCTTTAATCACCGTTTTTGTTTAAACAATGCTATTAAACTGCAACCGAATGATGCCAAGACCTACAACCAACGAGGGGATGCTTACAAAAACCTTGGCCAGTATCAGTGTGCCATCGAGGACTATATTAAAGTCAGCCGCCAAAAAACCGGATCATGTCTTGGCCTTTTCCAACCGGGTGGTTGCTTATTTTATGAAAGGTAACAACAAACTGGCCTTCCGTAATGCGCAAAAAGCATGTGCAATGGGAATCTGCAAAGCGTTAGAATTGGCTAAAAGCAGAGGATACTGCAATTGTGATTAAGGTTTGCTCTGATTGGCGAACATAAATCGAAGTAACAAATTGCTATTATATTGTCTATATTTCATTAGTGAAACTCCTATTTTAATGAAACTCAGATATTACAAACGTAGTGCAGTAATATCTTTAAGTTGAATTATACCCCACAGCTTGCTTTGGGGTTCATATTCGTGATTGACATGCAAAATCATTATTCATATAATCTACTTGTTAAAAAGGAATTTCTTATCAATCGAATCTGGTGCTGTGGGTTGTTGGAAATTCGAATTATCATTTCTCTTACGGAAAGCTGTCGCTATACGGAGCGGTCGGAGCGATTGGATGACGAAAGGCAGGATAATGGCGGATTGGCATGCCTCAACGGATTTGTCCCCAGCCGGTTTTTTTGCAAAAGTTGTTACGATTGCATGTCGATATAGAATAGAAGAATAAGCTATTTTAAAAAAGCGGTGTGATGATGAAAGTCCGGGGCAGTATTTTAAAGGAAGCGGGGAAAGGTCTTTCGATTCAACAATCGGATGACACCAGAAGATTGTTCGCCTATCTGTTGACGAC